>NZ_JBAZKR010000061.1:0-28206 GCF_041650655.1 Zavarzinia sp. | reverse complement strand
CAATCAACATCCCTCAGCCACCCGCTCGCAACTGCACGCGGATAGCTTGCCAACGACAAGATTGAGGGGGTCAAAATTGGAAGCCGATTACCCCTCTACAGGGGTCAATGTTCCACGCCGAATAACAACCAGAATGTTGTTGGTGAATCCGAGGCCATGGGCATTGGCGACCAGGGCGGCGACGGCATCGAGCGGTACCCGCCCCACCTCCGCCCCGGCTTCGGAGACGGTGAGGAACCCGCGATCGAGCGCCACGAAGCGCCCGTCTGTCGCGATCTCAACCACGCGGCCGATCACGGCGCTGCTCCATGCGCTGCAGGTGACGCAGGCCCTCTTCCGCGGGGATCCGCCAGACCGTTCCCAATTCGTCGACCCTGACCCTCTCGGCCCCCATCGCCTTCAGCGTGCCGTAGGACGCCATGAGCCAGCGGAAAGGATCGTCGGGGTCGTCGTGTCGATCCTGCAGCTTGCCCGCCTCTGCATGGCCGGCCAGCTTGAAGCGTCCGCTGGCAGCATCGAGCTGGCGCACTACCATCACTTCGCTGCGGCCGTCACGGTCGAGACGCAGAAGGTCGCCCTTGTGGACACGCATCACGAAGGTGAGCGACGGATCGTCTGCCCAGGCCGGCCGATACCCCGGCCGATTGGCGAGAAAGACACTGGTGGCGACGCCAAGCCATTTGCCTGCGGATGTTTCGACGACGTCGACAAAAGCGTTTTCCCCGGCAGCATAGGCCTTGTAGGGCTTGCCATCCGGCCCCATCACCGGCACGAGGTAGTCCTCCCGCTCGGGCTTCAGCAGGCGCACGTGACGGATCCCGCCCCTTACGTGAGGATCTCGCCCCGCCACCGTCGCCGCGAAATCGCGCAGGGCCTGGTCGAGCTTCACGCCCGCCGCCTTGGCCGCCCCCCAATGGTCCAGGACCATGTCGCGCAGGCGGCGATCGCGGATCGCGCCCAGTTCCCGTTCGGTCAAAGCCGTGAATGCCTTGCGGTAGACGAGATTACGCCCCTCCTCCGCTGCCGGATCGGCGACCAGGCCATAGGCCGTCTCTTCGTGTAGGCGGCCGGCGACGCCGTGGTCCGGCCGATGCGAGACTGTCACGCCGGCGCGCCAGGCCGCCACCTCGTCACGCAGGGCCGGCCACGGCAGGGGAATCTCGACCCGCTCGCGCTCCGCCTCGTTGGCCGAGGCGATCGCCTGCAGCAGGCTGCGGCTGGTCAGACCGGCGATCAGCGCGTCGATGCCATGGTGGCGATGGTCGTTCCGGTCCTTGGCGTCGGAGAAATTGAGCCCCCACTTGGCCCGCAGCAGGGCCGTGAGCTTGCCGGGCACGACCCAGACTTGGTCGCGGTCGACCACGGCGGCCAGGTAATCCTTCGCCATCCGTGCGAGCCACCCCGTCTCGTTCAGCTGCCGGGCCAGGAAGCCTCCCTCGGCGGCGAAACGCTCCAGCGCGTCGGGCGCGAAGCGCCAACGCTTGTTGCGCGGCATCAGGGCGGCGCGGGCGGTGATATCGGGCCAGGAATAGGCGTGACCGTCGAGCGGCGGACTCGACCCGAAGGCCTCGTGCGGCGTGCGCTTGCCCTTGGCACGGTTGGCGTAGCGCATCGCCACCGTCTTGTTGGCCGGACTGTCGTCGAAACTGGTCTTGAAGGGGATCAGATGATCGACCTCGACCTCGTCGGACAGCAGACGCCGAATGCCGATCTGCTCGCCCGTATAGGGGCAGCGGCGGTCGGCGGGATCCTTGAAGTTCAACTCCTCCCACAGGCGCAGCTTGAGAAGATTCTGCGACGTCACCGGGTAGCCGAGGGTCTGCAGTTCGCTGCGCCGCGCGTCGTTCCGGCGCTGGTTCGCCGCCTGCTCGCGCTCGACCTCCGCCAGCTTCCTCGGCGACAGGCGGAAATCGCGCGTCATCTCGACCACGACCTGTGCCGGTGGCCCCAGGCGCTCGATCAGGGCGTTCACGACGCGCCTGACCTGGCCGAGGCCGATATGGACAGTCGGATTGGGCAGGCGGCCGAAGCGCTTTTCCGGCGGATCCCCGGGCTCGCCGGTACCCAGCACGTCGTCCTGCAACCATTCGCCGTAATAGGGCAGGCGGCCCCGGCGCTCGCTGGCCGGGCCGCCGGAATGGGACTTGCCCAGGGCGGCCTCGCAGGCCGCAGCATAGTCGAGCCCGCCTTCCATCTTCGGCAGGAGCAGGCGAATGGCCCGGAGGCCGAGGCGGGCATAGCCCTCGGGCAGCAATGCGCCGGCCACCGCCTGCGCCGTTTCCCGACCGACGCCGGCCGTTCGGACCAGCCAGTCGACCAGGGCTCTCTCGTCTTCCTCCTTAAGAAGGGCGGTCACGATCTCGATCTGGCGGTCGAGCGGCAGGCTGCGCCAGGCCTTGCCGAAGTACTTCTTCCTCGACAGGACCTCCGCCGCCTCGTCGCCCTTCAAATGGTCGCGCTTCTCGCTCTCCAGATTGAAGCGCGCCTCGGCCGGAAGTTTCAGGAGACTGCGCATCCGATCGAAATCGACCTTGGCCGCCCCGAGGAGCGCCGCCGCCACCTTGTTACCCTCATCGAGGGTCAGGGGACGGGCCGGCTGGCCGGTGACCTGGACACGCAGGTTGCGCACTTCCTGCCAGATGCGGAAACGCTGGGCCAGCGGGTGCGCGCGCGGACAACGGAAGCCCTCTTCGTCACCGGGCCCCACCGCCGGCAGCAGGGTGCATTTCCCGGCCGGTACGGGCCGCAACGGCCGCTGATAGAAGACGAGATCGCGCAGGCGGTCATGCCAGGCCTGGGTCAGAGCCGGATGGAAACCGGCCTGTACACGCCATATTGCCTCGAATTCCGCCAGCAGCATGTCGCGCTGGGGATAGAAATCGTAAGCGGCCTTGGCGCCACTGCCGCGCTTCCTGGTACGAACCGCCCGCCCGGCACGACGCTGCCCCGCCATGAAATGGCCCAAGGTCGGCGCGCCCCGCTCCTCCATCGCCGCCCGCAGGCGACCAGCGGCCGATTTGATCAGGCCGTCTTCCCCGCCCGTCTTGTCGGTCCTTCGGTTCGACAGAAAGCCGCGCCGCTGGTCGATATGAAACAGCGCCCGGCCGATGTGGTGGAACGGCAACGGCCCGCCCAGCGCAGCGGCCCGCAGTTCATAAGGATCCAGCGCCTCGAGCGCCTTGCGGGCCGCCGCCTCCGCCGGCATCAAGCCGGCCTCGATCAGCGCCGCCATCACCGCCGCCCGTCGCCGGACGTAGCGGTCCCGGCGCCGGCGCAGGCTGCGTGCCAGCCGCCGCGCCATGGCGTTCGACTCGCGCGAACGCTCGTCCCGCCCGTCGGGGTAGACCCGGACGCCGCCCAGGCCGAGACCAGCCGTCCGCTCCTCCTCGTCGAGCCAGATCACGAACCAGCCGAGCGAATTGGAGCCGAGATCGAGGCCGAGACGATAGGAACGATCCGCCATTTTCCACCCCCCGGATGCCTGCCCTGCCAATATCCCGCCAGGATGGTGCCTTGACAGCGACAGGTCAAAGTGGAACGCTCTACTCTATTGACGATTAGCGGTTGGCAAACACCGTACTTAGCGGTCTGGACTTAGCGGTCTGGTGACTGGGGGCCACCCGTTAACAAGCCGAAACGGCACCAAATGGGGATGGGCTGCGGCCCATCCCCTTCTTGCATCCAGGGTATAGATCCGGCGGGGCGCCTGCGCCCCGGGAAGTCAGACGTCCAGGTTTGCCACCGCCAGGGCGTTTTCCTGGATGAATTCGCGGCGCGGGTCGACCACGTCGCCCATCAGCTTGGCGAATATTTCGTCGGCCGTGTCGGCGTGGGTGACCTTGACCTGGAGCAGCGTGCGGGCTTCGGTGTCCAGCGTGGTTTCCCAGAGCTGTTCCGGATTCATTTCGCCGAGGCCTTTGTAGCGCTGGATGCTGAGGCCCTTGCGGCCGACCGCGAGCACGGTTTCCAGAAGATCCGTCGGGCTGTGGATCTTCGTCTCGCCTTCCTTGCGGAACAGGCGGGCGGGCTCACTGTAGAGGGCCTGGAGTTCGGGCGCCAATTCGTCGAGGCGGATCGCTTCGGCCGAGCGAACCAGGCCGGCGTCGAGGGCATGGACCTCGCGCACGCCGCGCACTTCGCGGGCGACGATCAGCGTGTTGTCGACGCCGACTTCGCCGCCCCAACCGTCCTCGCCCTCGCGCGCCAGGCGGTCGAGACGGGCCGCCAGGCGTTCCGCGGCGGCCTGGATGCGGGCCGGATCGGCCAGCACCGCCGGATTGAGCGCGCCCGCGATCGCCGCATGTTCCACCACGGGCAGGGCATAGCGCCGGGCCGGCGCGGCCAGAAGGCTGCGCACGATGCGGGCCTGCTGCACCACGGCACGCAGGTCGTTACCGGCGCGCTGGGTGCCGTCGCCGAGGGTGAGCACGGCGCCGTCGAGGCCGACGTCGATCAGATTGTCTTCGAGCGCGCGCTCGTCCTTCAGATAGACTTCGGAGGAGCCGCGCTTGATCTTGTAGAGCGGCGGCTGCGCGATATAGAGGTAGCCGCGCTCGATCAGTTCGGGCATCTGACGGTAGAAGAAGGTCAGCAGCAGGGTGCGGATATGGGCGCCGTCCACGTCCGCGTCGGTCATGATGATGATCCGGTGGTAGCGGATCTTGTCGATGTTGAAATCGTCGCGCCCGATGCCGGTGCCGAGCGCCGTGATCAGCGTGCCGATCTCCTGGCTGGACAGCATCTTGTCGAACCTGGCGCGTTCCACGTTCAGGATCTTGCCGCGCAAGGGCAGCACCGCCTGGAAGGCGCGATTCCGCCCCTGTTTGGCCGAACCGCCCGCCGAGTCACCCTCGACGAGGAAGAGTTCGGATTTGGCGGGATCGCGTTCCTGGCAGTCGGCCAGCTTGCCGGGCAGGTTGGAGACGTCGTAGGCGCCCTTGCGCCGGGTCATCTCGCGCGCCTTCCTGGCCGCCTCGCGCGCGGCCGCCGCCTCGCAGACCTTGGAGACCAGGGTGCGGGCCGGGCCCGGATGCTCCTCGAACCATTGCTGGAGCTTCTCGTTGATCAGACTCTCGACCGCGGGGCGGACTTCGGAGGAGACCAGCTTGTCCTTGGTCTGGCTGGAGAATTTGGGATCCGGCACCTTGACCGAGAGGACGCAGGTGAGCCCTTCGCGGGCGTCGTCGCCGGTCAGCGTGACCTTCTCCCTCTTGGCGATGCCGCTCTCGGTCGCGTAACCGTTCACGGTCCGGGTGAGGGCACCGCGGAAGCCGGCCAGATGGGTGCCGCCGTCGCGCTGCGGGATGTTGTTGGTGAAGCAGAGCACGTTCTCGTGATAGCCGTCGTTCCACTGCATGGCGACGTCGAGGATGATGCCGTCCTTCTCGCCCCGAATCACGATCGGCGTCTCGACCAGCGCCTTCTTGTTGCGGTCGAGGTAGCGCACGAAGGCTTCGACGCCGCCTTCGTAATGGAGGTCGGTGATCTTGGGCTCGACGCCGCGGCGGTCCTCGAGCACGACGCGGACGCCGGAATTCAGGAAGGCCAGCTCGCGCAGCCGGTGCTCCAGCGTCTCGTAATCGAACACGACCTGGGTGAAGGTCCCGGTCGAGGGCAGGAAGGTGACCTGAGTGCCGGTCTTGCCGTCCGACGGGCCGACCACCTTCAGCGGCGCCTCGGGCACGCCGTGGCGGAAGCGCATGTAATGCTCCTTGCCGTCGCGCCAGATGCGGAGGTCGAGCCAGGACGACAGCGCATTGACGACCGAAACGCCGACGCCGTGCAGACCGCCCGATACCTTATAGGTATCCTGGTTGAATTTGCCGCCCGCATGGAGCTGGGTCATGATCACTTCGGCGGCGGAAACGCCTTCGCCTTCGTGGATCTGGGTCGGCACGCCGCGGCCGTTGTCCTCGACCGTGCAGGAACCATCGGCGTTCAGGACGACGAGGACCCGGTCGCAATAGCCGGCCAGTGCCTCGTCGATCGCATTGTCGACCACCTCGTAGACCATGTGGTGCAGGCCCGAGCCGTCGTCCGTGTCGCCGATATACATGCCGGGACGCTTGCGCACGGCATCGAGGCCCTTGAGCACCTGGATCGCCTCGGCGCCGTAATGGGCGGCACCTTCCACGGTATCGCGGCGATGGGACTCGTTCGTGCTCATGATCGATGAACCTTCAAGGTTACGCGGCCGCGGCGACCTGGCCGTCGCGGACGTCGAAGAACTGGGCCCGGCCCTCGAGGCCGGCGAAGAGCGACCGTTCGGTGCCGGTCAGGAAGGCCTGGCGTCCCTGCCCCGCGATCAGGTCGTAGAGCAGGCCGCGCCTGCCGGGATCGAGATGGGCCGCGACCTCGTCGAGGAGGAGAAGCGGCGCCCGCCCCTCGCCCCGTGCCACCAGGGACGCCTGGGCCAGCACGATGGCGATCAGCAGGGCCTTCTGCTCGCCGGTCGAACATTGCGCGGCAGGCAGGCCCTTGCCGGCATGGGTCACGGCGAGGTCGCCCCGGTGCGGCCCGACGGTCTGGGCGCCCGCCTCGGCATCGCGGCCGCGGGCGGCGGCGAGCGTCGCCTTCAGGCGCGCCGCCACGGCCTCCGCCGTCGCTTCCGGCCAGGTCTCCACCTCGCCGGTAAGGGCGAGGTCGGCACGCGGAAAAGGGCTCTCGCCCGCCTGCATCTCGGCGTTCAGCTCGGCCACCGTGGCCCGGCGGGCCAGGGCGATTGTCGCCCCTTCGCCCGCCAGGCGCTCTTCGAGCACGGCGAGCCAGGCGGGGTCGCGCCGCCCTTCGGCGAGCAGGTGCAGGCGTTCTTCGCGCGCCTTGTCATAGGCGATATGGGCTTCGGCATGGCCGGGCCGGCGCGCCATCACCAGGCGGTCGAGGAAACGGCGCCTGCCGCTCGCCCCTTCGGTCCACAGCCGGTCCATGGCCGGCGTCAGCCAGAGCAGGGAGAGTTCGCGCGCCAGGCTCGCCTGGGTCACCTGCGACCCGTCCCGTTTCACCTGGCGCCGCTCGCTGCCGGGGGTCACGGCGGTGCCGATCTCGACCGGAGCCGCCAGGTCGCCGCCTTCGATCCGGGCCGCCACGGCGAAGCCACCGCTGCCGCCGATGCGCGCGATCTCCGCCGCCTTGGCATGGCGGATGCCGCGCCCCGGCGAGAGCAGGGAAACCGCTTCGAGGACATTGGTCTTGCCCGCCCCATTGGGCCCGGCGAGCACCACAGGGCGCCCGTCCAGCCGCAGTTCCTGGCGCTCGTAACAGCGGAAGTCGGTCAGCACCAGCCGGCCGAGATGGCGGCCGGCCGCGGCCGGATCCCCCTCCCTCGCCGCCTGGAGAGCAACCATCTGGCCTCAGACCCGCATCGGCATGAGGACGTAGAGCGTCGCCTCGTCGCCCTGGTCGCGCACCAGCGTCGGGGCCAGGGAATCCGCCAGCACCATGCGCAGCACGTCGGATTCGATCTGCTGGGTGATGTCGAGCAGATATTTGGCGTTGAAGCCGATCTCCATCGGGCTCGACCGATAGGAGGCCGCCACCTCCTCGACCGCCGAGCCATTGTCCGGGCTGGTGACCGAGAGCGTGATGCGGTCCTGGTCGAGGATCAGCTTCACGGCGCGGGTCTTGTCGGTCGAAATCGTCGAGACGCGGTCGACCGCGGCGGCGAAGAGCCGGGGATCGACTTCGAGCAGCTTGTCGTTCGCGGTCGGGATGACGCGGGAATATTCCGGGAAGCTGCCGTCGATCAGCTTGGAGGTCAGCACGACGTCGTCGAAGGCGAAGCGGATCTTGGTGTCGGACAGGGCGATCTCGACATCGCCTTCCGTCTCGTCGATCAGCTTGCGGACTTCGTTCACGGTCTTGCGCGGCACGATGGCGCCCGGCATACCGGCGGCGCCGGCAGGAAGCGGCACCTCGAAACGGGCCAGACGGTGGCCGTCGGTGGCGACCCCGCGCAGCACGGCGAGACCGGCCGAATCCGCGGCATGGACATAGATGCCGTTCAGGTAATAGCGGGTCTCTTCGGTCGAGATCGCGAAGCGGGTCTTGTCGATCAGGTCGCGCAGGGCGCTGGCCGGCAGGGCGAAGCTGTGCGGCAGGCCGGCGTCGGTGATGACCGGGAAATCCTCCCGCGGCAGGCACTGGAGCTGGAAGCGCGAGCGCCCGGCGGCCAGAGTCATGCGCCCGCCGTCCTGGGCCCGATAGGTCAGTTCGACGTCCGTCCCCTCGGGCAGCTTGCGCACGATATCGAACAGCGTATGCGCGGGGGCCGTGGTGGCGCCGGCCTGGACCACATTGGCCGGCACGCTCTCGACGATGGCGAGGTCGAGGTCGGTCGCGGTCAGGTGCAACTGACCGTCGCGCGCTTCGATCAGCACGTTGGACAGGATGGGGATCGTGTTCCGACGCTCGACGACGCTGTGGATGTGGCCGAGGGTGCGCAACAGGGCGCCACGTTCAATGAGAAGCTGCATGCTCGGATCTCGGTGCGTCAGTCTCGAAGCGTCGGTCATGGCCCGGGCGGGCCAAAGGCGGAACCGGAGAACCCGGCCACGCACCGCCTGATCTGGGCCGACGGACCTCGGTCCAGACGGCGACACGGGGGATGAGAGTAGCAAATGAGCAGACGCCCGCCAGCCCTATTTTTCCCCTGCCAAGCCCTTGGCGGGAAAAGGGAATTTACGGGCTCGCCCAGTCCGGGCCAGGGCGCGGGGTGAAGTCGTCGCGAAAATGATTCGCAACCGCGGCGTCAGGCTTCCAGCATTCGCCGCAGGCTGTCGATATCCTCGTGGAAGCTGCCGTCGGCGGCGCAGAGTTCCTCGATCTTGCGAACGGCGTGAATGACCGTCGTATGATCGCGTCCGCCGAAGCGCCGGCCGATCTCGGGCAGCGAGCGCGTGGTGAGCTGCTTCGCCAGATACATGGCGACTTGGCGCGGCCGGGCGATCACCCGGGCGCGCCTGGCCGAGAGCAGATCGTTCAGTCGGACGCCGTAGAATTCGGCGACCTTGCGCTGGATGTCCTCGATCGTGACCCGCCGGTCGTTGGCGCGCAGCAGGTCCTGCAGCACTTCCTGGGTCATGTCGACGGTGATCGGCCGGCCGACCAGATCGGCATGGGCGACCACGCGGGTGAGCGCGCCTTCGAGCTCGCGCACGTTCGAGGTGATGCGATGGGCCAGGAATTCCAGCACCCGGCGCGGCACCTCATGAGTGAAGGCACTCTCGACCTTCTGTTCCAGAATGCCGAGGCGGAGCTCGTAGTCGGTCGGGTGAATGTCGGCGACCAGGCCCCAGCCGAGGCGCGAGCGGATCCGCTCCTCGATCCCCTCGAGGTCGGTCGGGCTGCGGTCGGCCGAAATGATGACCTGCCGGTTGTGATCGACCAGGGCGTTGAAGGTGTGGAAGAACTCTTCCTGCGTGCTGTCCTTGCCCGAGATGAACTGGACGTCGTCGATCATCAGGACGTCGACCGAACGGAACTGCTCCTTGAAGGCCATGGTGTCCTTGAAGCGTAGCGCCCGGATGAACTGATACATGAACTTCTCGGCCGAGAGATAGATCACCTTGCGGTGCGGCGCGCGTTCGCGCAGCGCCCAGGCGATCGCGTGCATCAGGTGGGTCTTACCGAGCCCGACCCCGCCATAGAGGAACAACGGGTTGAACTTCACCGCCTCGCCCTCGGCGACGCGGCGGGCCGCGGCATGGGCCAGCTCGTTCGATTTGCCGACCACGAAATTGTCGAAGGTGAAACGCGTGTCGAGCGGCGCCCCCACGCCCACGTCCTGGGCGGGTGGCGGCACCACCGCGACCGCGGCACTGCCTGCGGAGACGAAGCCATGCGCCCGGGCCACGACCTGCGAGGGCGCGGCCGCCGGCACCGGGTCGCGCGGCAGAGGCCCCCCCGACGGGGCCGCCGCCGAGAATGTCGCCGCCGGGGGCGTCACCGTCCCCGGGACCACCGGCCGCGCCAAACCTGCCGCGGTCGCCGCAGTGGCCTGAGCCCGCGGCGCCACCACGAGTTCGACTTGGCTCACCCGCGGGTCCTCGGCGCGCCAGAGCGCGATCAGGCGATCGGCGAAATGACTGCGCACATAGTCGCGCATGAAGGTGGTGGGCACGCCCAGGACGACCGCCCCGCCGTCTCGCAGCTCCATGAGCCCGAGCGGCCGGATCCAGCTCTGGAAGGTGTTGTCACCGAGTTCGAGCCGGAGGCGTTTCTTGACCGCCGTCCAGGCTGCCTCGAATTGTTGATTGTCGCCCATACCCGCTGAACCCGCCCGAACACCCCGGAAAGATCGACCCGACCGCCGGTCGCGCAACGCCTCGACCGGCCAGTCCCTACTTCAACTCTGCACCCAGGGCAGACCGCTCGCCTTCCAGCCGCCCGTGAGACCACGGTGCCGCGCTGCGTCGAGATCGCCCTCGAATCCGCCGACGATGTTGTAGGCCGGCGTCAGGCCCGCCGCCGTCGCGGCAATTGCCGCCGACCGCGAACGCGCCCCTGAACGGCACAGAAACAGCACCGGCGACCCCGGCTTGCGGCCGGCACCGGTCAATGCAGCCTGAACTTCGGGCAGGAAACTCTCGTTGGCCACCATGCCGGGGAAATGTGCCCAGGCGACCAATACGGGCTTGCGCCCCACGGCCGCCAGATCGGGCACGCCGACGAAGCTCCATTCAGCCTGGGAGCGCACGTCGACCAGCACAGCGCCAGAGTCCTGGCTGAGGATACGCCACGCGTCACCTGGCGTGATATCACCCGCGTATTCCGCCACGACCCGACTCCTCTCCAAAGCACGGCGCGACCTGTCGTTCAGCAATCCGCGGCGCATGGCGCCCTCGAGACCTGAAGACCGATCGACGAAGACCCGCCGCCCCTTCTCGCGGGACGGAAGACCATTCGGCTGCAACGACGGTTGCTTCGCCTATAAGATCAATCGCGCAAGTAATACTTGAGCTTCCGATCCCGAATTACAGGAAAAGAAGCGCATATTTCTTATCGCTCGATTAATCCCCCGCCAGCCCTGCGAGGAACAACACAATATCAACGGGCTCGGGGCGAAGCAACTGGACTGAAGCGCGAACGGGCAAAGATTCGCCGCCAGCCCCCGTGCGACATTGTGATCCCCTATCCCATTACCGTTCTATTGGGCGGAGTCAGGGCAAACGCCAACGGCCCGCGAAGGCGGGCCGCGCATGCCGGACCCGAGGTCCGGCCAGTGGGAAGACCACCGCCCGTCAAGCGGGCCGGCGGCCGGACCCGATCAGTTGGCGCCGGCGCCGAGCGCCTTCACCCGCGCCGACAGGCGCGAGATCTTGCGCGAGGCGGTGTTCTTCGGCAGCACGCCCTTGATGACGCCGCGCGCGATTTCCGGCTCGGCCGCGGCGAAGGCCGCCTTGGCTTCGGCAGCGTTGCCGGCAGCGAGCGCCAGCTCGACCTTCTTGATGAAAGTGCGGATGCGCGAGACGCGGGCGCGATTGGTCGCGGTGCGCCGCTCGGTAACGCGCACGCGCTTTTTCGCCGATTCCGTATTCGCCATAGTGTTCTGACCTGCGGTGTGGATAACCCTGAAAACGAGCCGGGACGAATAGCACCTGATCGCGCCTCCGTCAAAACGAATCTGCCCGGGGCGCCGCCGATTTCCCCCTTGTCGCCGACGCCCCCTGAATGGTGTTAGAAAGCGGTCATGTCCAGCTCCCAGATTTCCCCCGCCGGCCTGCTCCGCGGTGCCGATGCCCGTCTCGCGGTGGCGGCCGGCCTGGCCCTGCCGCTCGGCCCCGCCCTCGCCCATGGCCATCACGTCGAAGCCAAGCGGGAGGGAGGCGCGGTCCACCGCCGCCTGTTGCCGCTCGAGGCCGCCCCCGCCTATCCCGATCCCGGCCTGCCCCGGGTGATGGGCATCGTGAACGCCACGCCGGACAGTTTCTCAGACGGCGGGCGCTATTTCGGCAGCGCCGGCGTCGCCCATGCCGAGAGCCTGGTCGAGGCCGGGGCCGACATGCTGGACATCGGCGGCGAGTCGACCCGGCCCGGCGCCGACGCGGTCTCGGTCGCGGAAGAGATCGACCGTGTCTGCCCGGTGATCGAGGGAGCGAAGCGCCTGGGTGTGCCGATTTCGGTCGATACGCGGAAGGCCGGGGTGATGAAGGCCGCGCTCGAAGCCGGGGCCGACATCGTGAACGACGTCTCGGCGCTGGCCTATGATCCAGAAGCCGCCGCCTTTCTCGCCACGGTCGATTGTCCGGTCGTCCTGATGCATGCCCGCGGCACACCGGCCACCATGCAGCAGGCGCCGCACTACGACGACCTTCTCTATGACGTGACGGCCGAGCTGGAAGCCGCCTGCGCCCGGGCCGAAGCGGCCGGCATCGCCCGGTCGCGGCTGATCGTCGATCCCGGCATCGGCTTTGCCAAGACGGTCGGCCATAACGCGGCGCTGGTCGACGGGCTGCACGCGCTCCATGCGCTCCGCCTGCCGATCCTGCTCGGGGTCAGCCGGAAATCCTTCATCGGTGCGATCGCCGGCAATGTGGCACCCGACCAGCGCCTGCCCGGCTCGCTCGCCGCGGGCCTCGCCGGGCTCGACCGGGGCGCCGCCATCCTGCGCGTCCACGACGTGGTCGAGACCGTACAGGCGGTGAAAATCTGGCGCACCTTGGCTATAAGCGAATAGCGACCATCCGAGACCGGCCACCATGACCTCACGCAAACTGTTCGGCACCGACGGCATCCGCGGCACCGCCAATACCGATCCCATGACGGCGGAACTGGCGCTGGCGGTCGGCCAGGCCGCCGGCCGCCTGTTCCAGACCGGCAGCCACCGGCCGCGCGTCGTCATCGGCAAGGACACCCGGCTCTCGGGCTATATGCTCGAAGCGGCCCTGCAGGCGGGCTTCGTCGCCGTCGGCATGGACGTGATGCTGGTCGGGCCGATGCCGACGCCGGCCGTCGCCATGTTGACCCGCTCGCTCCGGGCCGACCTCGGGGTGATGATCTCGGCCTCCCACAACGCCTATCAGGACAATGGGATCAAGCTGTTCGGGCCGGACGGCTACAAGCTCTCCGACGAGGTCGAGGCCGAGATCGAGCGCCGCATCGAGGCGGGCGACGTCGCACGGGCCGAGCCCCAGGCCCTCGGCCGGGCACAGCGCCTGTCCGATGCCGCCGGGCGCTACATCGAATTCGCCAAGGCGACCTTCCCGCGCGGCATGAAGCTGGACGGGCTGAAGATCGTGGTCGATTGCGCCAATGGCGCCGCCTACAAGGTGGCCCCCACCGTGCTGTGGGAGCTGGGTGCCGAGGTCGTCTCGATCGGCGTGAGCCCCGACGGCTTCAACATCAACCGCGAGGTCGGCTCGACCCATGTGAAGGCGCTGCGCCAGGCCGTGCTGGCCCAGGACGCCCATATCGGCATCGCGCTCGACGGCGACGCCGACCGCCTGATCCTGGTCGATGAAGCCGGCCAGGTGGTCGACGGCGACCAGTTGATGGCCGTGGTGGCCGAGCATTTCCATGCCACCGAGCGCCTGCGCGGCGGCGGCATCGTCGCGACCGTGATGTCCAACCTCGGGCTCGAACGGCATCTGGCGCGTTTCGGCCTCAGCCTGGCGCGCACCGCCGTGGGCGACCGCTATGTCGTCGAGCGGATGCGCGAGGCGGGGTACAACGTGGGCGGCGAACAATCCGGCCACATCATCCTGTCCGATTTCGCCACCACCGGCGACGGGCTGATCGCCGCCCTCCAGGTCCTCGCCATGGTGGTGCAGGCGGGGCGCCCGGCCTCCGAAGTGTGCCGGCGCTTCCAGCCCCTGCCCCAGGTGCTGCGTAACGTCCGCTTCGCCAACGGCGGCGCCCATCCGCTGGAGGATCCGGGCGTGAAGGCGGCGATCGCCGCGGTCGAGAACCGCCTGGCCACCTCCGGCCGCCTGCTCATCCGCAAGTCCGGGACCGAGCCGGTGATCCGGGTGATGGCCGAAGGCGAAGACCAGAACCTGGTCGAAGGGGCGGTCGCGGAAGTGGTTCAGGCATTGGAACGGGCAGCGGCATGAAGAAACAGGCCAAGGTTTACAAGGGTCGGGTGCTGATCGTCGCCGGATCGGATTCGGGCGGCGGCGCCGGCATCCAGGCGGACATCAAGACGGTGACGGCACTGGGCGGTTACGCCATGACCGCGATCACCGCGATCACGGTGCAGAACACCCTGGGCGTGCACGGCATCGCCGAGATCGAGCCCGCAGTGGTCACCGCCCAGATGGTCGATTGCCTCGACGACATCGGCGCCGAGGTGGTGAAGACCGGGATGCTGCATTCGAGCGCGGTGATCGAGGCGGTGCTCGCCGGCCTGGAGCGGCCGAGCGCGCCCGAGACCCTGGTGGTCGATCCGGTCATGGTGGCCAAGGGCGGCACCCGCCTCGCCGCCGAGGAAACGGTGCAGACCCTGCGCGAGAGGCTGATCCCGCGCGCCAGCGTGATCACGCCGAACCTGCCCGAAGCCTCCACCCTGCTGGGCCGTCCGGTCACCGGCATCGACGAGATGGACCAGGCGGCCTTCGACCTCCTGTCCCTCGGCCCGAAGGCCGTGCTGCTGAAGGGCGGGCATCTGACCGGGACCCTGCTGCGCGACGTTCTCGTCACCGCCGACGGTCTGGTCTATTTCGACGATCCGAGGATCGAGACGCGCAGCACCCATGGCACCGGCTGCACCCTCGCCTCGGCGATCGCGACCGGGCTCGCCCAGGGCATGGAACTCATTCCGGCGGTGCGCCGCGCCCGCGCCTATGTCCGCACGGCGCTGGCCACGGCACCCGGCTTCGGCGCCGGCCACGGGCCCTTGAACCATGGCCACACCGTCAGGCCTTTCAGCGCCTGACGGTGCGGGCCCCGGTCACTCGACCGGGACCACCGTGACCGTGCCCATGGCGGAATGGGCGCGGTAGTCGGGGCGGTACATGTCCTCGACATTGACGGCCGGGATCCGGTAGGTGCCCGGCGTCACCGCACGCACGATATAGGCGACCGCGAACTCCTGCTTGCCGCTGGTGTCGAAGGCGGCGACATAGCGGTCGTCCAGGGACTCGCTGTAGAGCGGCAGCGTCATGTCCGGCAGCCAGCCGAGCTCGTCCGCGGTGGTCGAACCGACCAGGCGCGGATTCTCGACCTCGAAGCCGGCCGGCAGCAGGTCGATCACCATGAGCTGGTTGTCCAGGCCCGAGGTAGTGCGGCCGGCGATGACCGCGACCATCTGGGTACCCTGGGGCAGCGCCTTCGGGTTGATCGGCTTGCCGTCCATGGTGAAGAAGCGGCGCTCCACCTCCATGCCGTTGCCGCCCGCCGGCTGATCCTTGGCGGGCACGCCGATCACCGTGCCGGTGTACCAGACCGGGCCTTCGCCCGTGTTCTCGAGTCGGAGGCCGGCGCTCACCTGGTCGATCGTCGGACGGACCGAATAGGTGGTGGTGCGCGGCGCCACCGCCTGCCCGCCGACCGCCACGCTCATGGCATTGTCGGTATCGGCGAGGGAGCGGGCCGCCATCAGCAGCCAGGCTTCCTCCTGGGTCGAGAGCCAGCGCTTGCCGGACGCCATGTCGGTCACCTTGGCGGCGAGTCCGGCGGGATCGATGCCCGGCACCTTGGTCTCGGCCGCCAGCGTGATGATGGCGGCGAGATCGCGCACGTTCGAGCCATAGTCACGCGCGACATCCCGCTTGTCCTGGGCCGCCAGCGCCCGGTCGAAGGCTTCGGTGGCACGGCCGTTGTCGCCCATCAGGGCGAGCGCCGCGCCGACCTGCGCCATGGCGAGCGGGGTCGGCAGGTCGAGGCCGACGGCGTCATGCATGTAACGCGTGGCGCCGAGTTCGCCGACGCCGGCCGCGGCCAGGACGTAGAGCGCATAGGAACGCGAGGCGAGCGCATCCGGCCCGTCGTCACGCCGGTTTTCGGCATGACGCTTCAGCCAAGTCAGGCCGCGCTTGTAGGCGAAGTCCTGCACCTTGATGTCGCGCGCCCGGGCCCGGGTCAGGAAATCCATGGCATAGGCGGTCAGCCAGGCCTCGGTATCGCCGGCATAGGACCAGAGGGCGAAACTGCCGTCGTCCCGCTGCATCTCCATCAGATGCGCGATCGCCTTGTTGATCCGGGCCGTGTAATCCGGCTCGTCCGGCTGCTGCCAGAGCTTGGCGACCTCGCCGACATAAAGGAGCGGCAAGGCCCGGCTGGTGGTCTGTTCCAGGCAACCATAGGGGTAACGGTCGAGGCCGCGCAGCAGGCCGGCGACATCGACGCTGGGCCTGGGGCTCAGGCTGAGCAGCACTTCAGGCGTGCCGGCGACATAGGGCTCCAGCGCCTTCTTGCCGATGGTCAGGCCGTCCTTCGGCTTGAGCTGGCGGACCAGCCGGTCGATCGAGGGAAGCTGCGGCGCGCGAGTGCCGACGCCGACCGTGCGCTCGAAACGGAAGCCGTCCGGCCCTTCGATGGTCAGCGCCAGCTTGCCGAGGCCGGCGGCCACCGCCTTGATCGGCAGCACCACGGTCTTGGTGGCGCCGACCGGCAGGTCGACCGGGGCCTGGGGTGCGGTACCGGCATATTGCACGATGTCGTCGCCCGCCAGCGTGACCTTGTAGGACCCGGGCTTGCCCGCCGTGTTGGACAGGGTCACCGTCATCCGGCTGCTGTCGCCGACGCCGAGGAAGCGCGCGGTCGAGGACAGCACCACCACGGGATCGCGCACCACCAGGCCCTGTTCGGCACTGCCGACCTGGCGCCCGTTCCAGGCGACCGCCATCAGGCGGAGCCGGCCGTTGTAATCCGGCACGTCGAAGGAGACCGTGCCCTTGCCCTTGTCGTCGAGGGCGACGATGCCGGAGAAAAGCGAAGTCAGCTTGATGTCGGAGGGCGGCGCCCCGCGCCGGCCGAGCGCATCGCCGTCGCCGCCTTCGCGCAGCACGCCGGGCTTGCCGAGCTTGGCATTGAGCAGGCGGCCGTAGGCGTCGCGGATGTCGAGGCCGAGCTGGCGCTTGCCGAACAGGCGGGCGACCGGATCGGGCGTCGCGAAATCGGTCAGCTGCAGGATGCCCTCGTCGACCGCGGCCACGGTGACATAGGTCGGCGCGCCACCGGCGATGCCGGAGACTTCGACCGGGATGGTTACCTTCTGACGCGGCAGGATGGCGTCCGGCGCCGCGAAGGCGACCTGGAGCCGCCGCGTCGCCGGATCGATGCCGAGCCAGGCGAGGCCGATCGCCCGCCCCGGCCCGCGCGCCGCATCGGCGTCACCGGGCCGGAAGGCGGTGGCCAGGACATAGGCGCCGGCCCCCCAGGATTCCGCCACCGGAATATCGACCGAGGTGCCTTCGGCCGGCAGGCTGACGGTCCGGGTCTCCACCACCTTGTCGGTCGCGATGGTGAGCAGCAGCTCGCCCGCGAAGGGGGCCTGGACGCGGATCTTGGCCGTCTCGCCCGGGGCATATTGCGGCTTGTCGGCGACCACCGTCATCTTGTCCGGCGTCTCGCCGATCGAGGGCGGGACATACCAGCCGGCATGGAAGCGGGTCGAGGACGCAGCCCCTTCCGAGGCATCGGTCAGTTCCAGGCGATAACGGCCGTAATCGACCTTGGGCGTCTCCAGCCGGACCGGGCCGGCCGCCTTGAGGTCGACGGTGCCGGCGCCGATCGCCTTGTCGCGCACGACGATCTCATAGGTCCAGCCGCCGTCCTTGAACGACCACTGGTAGTCCCAGTCTTCACGCACCAGGAGCCAGCGGACCCCGGCGGCATCGCGCGCCCGGCCCGACTGGTCGAGGGCGATCAGGTCGAAGGCCGGCACGCCGCCCTCGGCCACTTCGTCGTCCGCGAAGCCCGGCTTGATGCCGAGCCAGAGCGGCTTGTTGTGGATCGGCAGTTCCAGGCGCTGGGAAACCGGGCGGCCGCTCGTCTCGAAGACATCGGCGCGGATCATGGCGACCAGGGGCTGCACCGTGTCCGGCAGGCTGTCGAGCGCGATCTGGAAGGCGGCGTGACCCTTGGCGTCGGTCGTCTCGTCGTCGAGGTTGATGCGCTGCTGTTCGACAGTCTCGTCGACCAGGCCGAAGCGATAGCCTTCGTGATCCGGGAAGGGATCGGTGGCGGCACCGACGACGACCTGCACCGAAGTGCGGAGGTCGGCGGCCGGTGTGCCGAAGAGATATTTGGCATCGACCGTGAGGGTGACCGGGCGGGCCGGGTCGGCCGCCTTGGCGTCGGCCACCACCTTGGTCTCGATCCGGGCCGGCACCACGTCCTCGACCAGGACGCTCAGGCTGCCGATCGCCGGCTTCTCGGGATCGGTGTGCCAGGTCAGGGTCCAAGTGCCGGTGCGGGCCGTGCCGCTGATCGCCCAGGTAATGTCGTAGCCGCCGGCCCCGTTCGGCTGGAGCGCGCGGCGTTCCACCTCGACCCCGTCGGGACGCATGATCTTCAGCGTGAGCGGCAGCTTGTCGACCGCATTGCCGGCGTCGTCGCGCAGCAGGGCCATGACATGGGCGGTCTCGCCCGGACGGTAGACGCCCCGTTCGGCATAGGCGAAGACGTCGAGCGGGCCGGGCTGCATCCGGCCGGAGACGCCGCGGTCGGAAAGGTCGAAGGCGGGGCCGGTCAGGTCGAGGAAGGTGAAGTCGCCGCCCCCGGCGAAGGCCATGACGGTGCCGGGCGAACGGCCACCCTCGGCCCGCATCAGGCCGGGATCGAAGCGCACCAGGCCGTTTCCGTCGCTCTTGAGTTTGGCCAGCTCCTCGTTGTTGCGGGCATAGAGGCCGACGTCGATCCCCGCCACCGGCTTGCCGGTCGAGAGCGAGCGGGCGAAGACCGAGAGACCGTCGTTGCCGGTGAAGGTGGTCAGGCCGACATCGGTCACCACCACCCATTGGGTCGCCAGGCTGTCCCAACTGTCCTGCTCGCCGGTCGCGGGCGCCGCGGTCAGGACATAGATGCCGGGGGCCGCGGTCTTGCGCATCTGTTCGATGTCGATCGCGGTGACCACGCGCTTGTTGGCGACATTCTCGATGTCGACCTCGCCCTTCCACACGAGTTCGCCGCTGTTCTGGGCGATCTCGTCGGCGTCGTAGGAGGTCAGGACATTCATGAAATTGCCGGTCGCCATGGCCGGCATGATGTTGCGATCGTTGATCCGGTAGAGGGCGAGCTTGGCCTTGTCGGTATTGACCGAAAGCAGCGGAATGCCGGCCGCCCCGACCTTGGGCAGGATATAGGCGTTCTCGGTGAAGCCCAGGCTCTCCGGCCGGTTGCCGACGGTGATCGCGGCCTCTTCCGGCCGGTCGAGCTTCAGGCCGCCGGCGCCCGGCAGGCCCTTGGCCACGCTCAGCTGATAGGCTTCACCGAAATGGGCGCCCTCGATGCAGAGGGTCTTGCCACGCACGAAGAAGGCGCCGTCGAACTTCGGCGCCACCTCGACATAGTCCTCGTAATGGGCGGTCGGCTGCAGTTCGCCATAGAAATCGAGGCAGAGGGAGGGGGTATCGGCGTCTTCGCGGGCATAGGCGTTGATGACGCGGAAGCGGGTCGCCTCTTCGAGGGCGGCGATATGCTCGTCGAACTGGGCCGGTTTCAGCTTGGCCGCCTCGCGGTAGACCAAGAGGGCGCCCACGGGATCGTCGTTCCGTTCGAGGGCGGTGCCCAGGATGTCCAGGGCGGCGACCTTGATCGCCGGCTGGGCCGCCAGCGTATAGGCGCGGTAGGCGGCCGGGATGGCGCGCCAATAGTTGCTGTTCTGGAGCTGGAGTTCGGCCAGGCGCGACCAGGTCGCGGCATCGTCGAGGCCGAGGGAGATCGCGCGTTCGTAGAGATCGGTCGCCTGCCACAGGCGCTGGCGCGTCACTTCGACCTCGGCCGCATCGACCGCCTTCTTGGCATCGGCCACCGATGCCTTGCCTTCGTCGCGGGAAGTCAGATCCTTGACGTAATAGTCGGACTGTTCCTTGAAGCGGTCGAGAGCACCTGCCTGGGCGGTACCGATGCCGGCCCCGACAACGAAGAAGACGAGCAGCAGGTTCCTGAGCGCCGACGCGACACGGCTCATGATTCGATCCCCCCTCGGATGCGGGGCGCATCCTACACCAAGGCAAACGCCCACAGCAGACATTCTTGGTGCGCGCGACGTCGCGCAGTGAAGGACATCACAGGTGGCATGAGCATTTCGGGGCGGTGCCCGGCGCGCCACGCTCGCGTCGCCGGACCTCGGTTTCGGCACGGGCTCGTTCCCCCCCCGGCCGCGGGCACCGCCTTCTGCGGCTGTCCAGGCATCGAGCTGCCGCTCAGCCGATGCTCGACACGCTCGACGGCTGGTCGAGCGAGATGTTGTTGGCCGATGCGTAGGCCTTGATGGCATTGACCAGCGCATTCAGCGTGTCGGCCGAGATCGAGTCGGTGCCGTCGCTGGCCGAAGCGCTGTTCCGGGCCGGCGGCGGACCACCCTGCGGCCGCGCCGCCGCGAACTGATCGGCGCTGATCGAGCCGGTCTGCTCGGTATCGATACTGTCGAACAGGCTGGTGGCCTGGTCCTCGCGGAGGCCGTCCGGCCGCCCGGCGAGGAATTCCGCCTTGCTCACCTTGCCGTCGCCGTCGCTGTCGAGCGTCGAGAACAGGTCCTGGGACGACGGCGGCGTGCCGGTCGCATCCCCCGATGCACCGTCACGGCTGGTCGTGCCGTCCGTCTTGGTCTTGTCCAGGATGTCGATCAGGGCGGCGACCAGATCGCTCGACAGGCCAGCACTGCCGCCGGTCGGATTCGGGCGATTGGCTTCGAGCCCGGCCTGCAACTGGTCGGCCGTCAGGGCGCCGGTGCCGTCCTTGTCGATCTTGGCATAGAGCGCTGCGGAATCGCTCTCGCTCACGTCCTTGGGCCGGCCGGCGACGAATTCGTCCCTGCTGATCTTGCCGTCGCCGTCCGTATCCAGCTTGGCCGCCAGGCTCTCACGCAATTGCGCGAGCTGCGACGAGCCGGAGAGGGATGAAATACTGGTCATGACTCCTCCTCTCGGTGCGGGGCATCGGTGGATACCCCCATTTCGGGGAGAAGCAAGAGGCGGGCCAGCGCCGGGGCGGTTTTCGGCCCTTCCGGCGGGCCGGAATTGCCCGGTCCCGGGCAGAAATTGCCGGGGACCGGGGTGAATTTGCCGGGTCTTACGCGATGCGGCGGACTTGGCCCTGCCAATAGCGATCCTTCAGCAGACGCTTGTAGAGCTTGCCGGTCGGATGGCGCGGCAGCTCGGCCTCGAAATCGACCGTGCGCGGGCATTTGATCGGCGACAGATGCTGCCGGCAGTAGGCGATCAGCTCGGCCTCCAGGGCGGGGCCGGCGTCGCCCATGTCGGCCGGCTGGACCACCGCCTTCACAGCTTCGCCCCAATCGGCGTCGGGCACGCCGAAGACGGCGACATCGGCCACCTTGGGATGGGTGATCAACAGGTTCTCGGCCTCCTGCGGGTAGATGTTCACGCCGCCGGAGATGATCATGTTGGCCTTGCGATCGGTCAGATAGAGGTAACCCTCCTCGTCCAGGTAACCGATGTCTCCCAGCGTCGACCAGCCGTTGGCATTCCGGCTCGACGCCGTCTTGTCCGGGTCGTTGTGATATTCGAATTCGGTACCGTCGGAGAAATAGATCGTGCCGGCCTCGCCCGGCGGCAGTTCGGTGCCGTCGTCGTCCAGGATATGGGGCGTGCCCAGCATGGCGCGCCCGACCGAACCCTTGTGCGCCAGCCATTCCGGGCTGGTGATGGCGCAGAAGCCGTTGCCTTCGGTGCCGGCGTAATATTCGACGATGACCGGGCCGAACCAGGCGATCATCTGTTCCTTGACCGGGATCGGACAGGGCGCTGCGGCATGGATGACGCAGCGGAGCGAGGAGACATCGTATTTCGCGCGCACTTCTTCCGGCAGCTTCAACAGGCGGACGAACATGGTCGGCACCACCTGGCTGTGGGTGACCCGGAAGGTCTCGATCAGGCGGAGATATTCCTCGGCGTCGAAATGCTCCATCACGATCACGGTCGCCCCGAAGCGCATCATGGTCATCGAGAAGCGCAAGGGGGCCGCGTGGTAGAGCGGTGCCGGCGAGAGATAGACCGTGTCGGCGTCCGGCGAATAGAGCGCCGCGTTCAGCATGAAGAGCTTGCCCGGCGTGCCATAGGGCTCTTCCGGCAGGGCGATCTTCACGCCCTTGGGCCGCCCGGTGGTGCCGGAGGAATAGAGCATGTCGGCGCCTTCCGACTGGTCGGCGATCGGCGTCTCCGGCCGGCCGGCGACCGCCGCCTCGTAAGCCTCGAAGCCCGGCAGGGTGCCGTCCAGCATCAGGCGGGCGGTCAGGCCCTGCGCCTCGGCCGCCACCCCGGCCGCCAGTTCGCCCATGGCCTTCGACGAGATCAGCACTTTGGCGCCGCAATCGTTCACGATATAGGCGGCTTCACCGGCCGTGAGCCGGGTCGAGATCGCCGTGTAATAGAGGCCGGAGCGCTGCGCCGCCCAGGTGATCTCATAAAAGCGCGGATGGTTCTCGAGGATGATCGCGATGCCGTCGCCCCGCTTCAGGCCGAGCGCCCGGAACATATGGGCGCAGGCATTGGCCCTGGCTTCCAGCTCGCCGTAGGTGACGGCAAAGCCGCTGCCGGCCATGCGATAGGCGATCTTGGACGGATTGGTGGCGGCGTGAACCCCTGGATGCATCGGCGTCTCCTCGCTTTTTGCGCCGGCGGTTTGCCCGCCCTGGTCGCTTGTCGTTATGATGCCGGGCCAGCCTAACCAAAGCTGACGGCCTCGTCATCTTGATCTCGCAGCCCTCGCTCTCTCCGCCATGACCGAAAAACCCACTCCCCCCAAGACCGAAGCCGAATTGAAGGCCGAACGCCTGGCCAAGGCGCTCCGCGACAATCTGCATCGCCGCAAGACCCAGTCCCGCGGCCGCGAGGCCGAAGCGGAGAAAAAGGAAGACTGAGCGGGGCTCAGAGCCCGCAGGCGGCCCTCAGCCGGGCGATCACCTCGGCCGGCACCGGCGCGCTGGCCCGGCCGTCGATCGCAGTCACGGGCTGGAGCAGGCGCAGGCTGTTGGTGGCGAAGACAGCGCCGGCCGCAAGATCCTCCGGCATCAGCGATGCCTCCACCGCGCCGCAGGCGAGCAGCAGCTCGCGCATGATCCCGGGGCGGACGCCATCCTCGACCGGCGGGGTCAGCAAGCGGCCGTCGCGCAGCAGGAAGAGATTGGCCATCGAGGTGCTGGCGACCCGGCCTTCCGTGTTCAGCATCAAGGCATCGTCGGCACCCGCGGCGCGCGCGGCCTGGAAGGCGAGGACATTGTCGAGATAGGCGAGCGACTTGATCCGCGACAGGGGCGAAGTCGGGTTCCGCCGGATCGAGACGGTGGCCAGGCGGATGGGCTGGAAGGCCATGGCCTCGCTCCAGGGCGCCGTGGTCGCCAGTACGACGGGTGCGGGTTCGGCCGGCGGCGCCAGGCCGCGCGGCCCCGCCCCCCGGGTCACGGTGATGCGCAGGGCACCGTGCCCGCCCGCCAGGCCGGCGACGAGATCGGCGACGGCGCGTTCGACCGTCGCCCGCGGCAGCGCGAAGCCGAGGGCCGCCGCCGCGTCTTCCAGCGCTTCCAGATGCTGCACCAGGCGGAAGGGCCTGCCGTGGAAGACGGCGATCGTCTCGAACACGCCGTCGCCCAGCAGCAGGCCGCGGTCGGCGGGGTCGAGCGGGATCGGCCCCTGGTCGTAGAGCTCGCCGTTGCACCAGATCATCGCGCCGCCTCCAGGAAATTGCGCAGCAGGGCGTGGCCCGCCTCGGTCAGGACGGATTCGGGGTGGAACTGCACGCCGAAGGTCGGGTGGCTCTCGTGTTCGAGGGCCATCACCTCTCCCTCGGCCGAGCGTGCGGTGACGCGCAGCGGCGCCGGAACGTCCGGCGCCACCACCAGGGAATGATAGCGCCCGACGGCGAGGGGCTGGGCCAAGCCGGCGAACAGGCCCCGGCCCTCGTGCTCGATCGGGGTCGCATGGCCGTGCAGCGGCCGCACCGCCCGCACCACTGTACCGCCGAAGGCCTGGCCGATGCACTGGTGCCCGAGGCAGACGCCCAGGATGGGAATCGCACCCGAAAAGCGCCGGATCAGCTCGAGGCAGACGCCCGCCTGGTCGGGCGCGCAGGGCCCGGGCGAGAGCACGAGGGCGCGGGGGGCCAGCGCGCCCACCTCGGCCGGGGTGATGGCATCGTTGCGCACGACCCGGACCGCCTGCCCCAGCTCCTCGACATAGCGGGCGATGTTGAAGACGAAACTGTCGTAATTGTCGATCAGCAGGATCACGGCGCCATCCCCCCGGTGGCCGCGAAGATGCGCGCCGCCTTCACCATGGTCTCGCGATATTCGGCCGCGGGATCGGAGAGTGCGGTGATGCCGCCGCCCACTTCGAAGCGTGCCTTGCCGCCGGCCAGCGTCAAGGTACGGATGGCGATCGAGAAATCAGCCGTGCCGTCGAAGCCGAGATAGCCGATCGAACCGCAATAGATGCCCCGCGCCCGCCCCTCGATCGCGCCGATCAGTTCCATCGCCTTGGGCTTGGGCGCCCCGGTGATCGAACCGCCGGGAAAGGCCGCGGCCAGGAGGTCGAGGGCATCCAGGCCGGGACGCAGCATCCCCGTCACGGTCGAGACCATGTGCGAGAGGCCGGCATAGGCTTCGATGGCGCAGAGTTCCGGCACCTGCACCGAATGGGGCCGGCAGACGCGGGAGAGGTCGTTCCGCAACAGGTCGACGATCATCACGTTCTCCGCCCGGTCCTTGGCCGAACCGGCCAGGCGGGCGGCATCGGCGGCGGCATCGCCTGTCGCCGCGATCGTCCCCTTGATCGGCCGCGCCTCCACCCGGCCGCCCGCCACCCTGAAGAAACGCTCGGGCGAGGAAGAGGCGATGGCGACGTCGCCGAAGCGGAGGAAGGCGGCGAAATCGCCCGGGTTGAAGCGCCGCAGCCGGTCGTAGAGCGCGAGGTCGTCGAAGCCTTCGGGCAGATCCGCCGTGAAGCCCTGGGCGATATTGGCCTGGAACAGGTCGCCGGCCAGGATCGCCGCGATCACCCGCTCGACCGCCGCCTTGAATTCCGCCGGCCGCCACTCCGCCCGCCACTCGAGGCCGAGGGCGTCCGGCAGCGGCGGTGCCGGTGCGTCGAGCAGGCTGCGGAGCCGCGCCGCCCGCCCGGCCGGTGCCCAGGGCATCAGACCGGTCAACAGGAAGGCTTCGTCCCTTCCGTGGTCGAAGACGATCAGCCAGTCCGGCAACACGAAACGGGCCTGGGGCAAGGTCTCGGCGAAGACCGGCTGGCGTTCGAACAACCGCCCCGCCTCATATGTCAGGAAACCGAGGGCGCCGCCCCGGAACGGGAGCCCCGCCGCTTCCGCCGGCTTACCGAGCGCCAGGATACGGCGGAGCGCCGGCAGCGGCGGCCCGGCCACCGGCGTCCCGCGCCAGAAGGCGGTGCCCTGCCGGATCTCGAACAGCGGATGGCTGCCGGCGGTCAGAAAGGAGAAGCGGCCGAGGCCGGGATGGCGGAGTGCGCTGTCGAGCAAAACGACATCGCCGAGCGGCGCCAGCCGGCGCAGCGCCTGAAACGAATCGAGCGGGCCGAGAGAGAGCATCGCCATGGCGCCTTTGTGGCAATCCGCCGCCCCTCAGGCAACAGCGCCGCAATGCTGGGCCGCCCTCTAGCCGGTTTCAAAATGCGGCAAAAGGCTCTAGATAAGCGGTCGAAAGCCAACCGACGTCACGCCAAGCCCGCCGAAAGACCTTCCATGGCCATTCTGTCCGACATCTCGATCCGCCGGCTCGTGAAGGAACAGGGCATGATCGAGCCCTTCGTCGAAGCACAGAAGCGCGAAGGCGTGATTTCCTACGGCCTGTCGTCCTACGGCTATGACGCGCGGGTGGCGGACGAGTTCAAGATCTTCACCAACGTCAATTCGGCGGTGGTGGACCCGAAGAAATTCTCGGCCGACAGTTTCGTCGACCGCAAGACCGACTGCTGCGTGATCCCGCCCAATTCCTTCGCGCTGGCCCGCACGGTCGAATATTTCCGGATCCCGCGGGACGTTCTGGTGATCTGCCTCGGCAAGAGCACCTATGCCCGCTGCGGCATCATCGTCAACGTGACGCCGCTCGAACCGGAATGGGAAGGTCACGTGACCCTGGAATTCTCCAACACCACGCCGCTGCCCGCCCGCATCTATGCGAACGAAGGCGCCTGCCAGTTCCTGTTCCTCCAGGGCGACATGCCCTGCGAGACGTCCTATGGCGACCGGGCAGGCAAATATATGGGCCAGACCGGCGTGACCCTGCCGAGGCTTTGAGAGCGAAATGGCATTGCAGCGTATCCTGATCCGCCCCGCGGGCGAGCTGTTCGGCGAGATTCCGATCTCTGGCGCCAAGAATGCGGCCCTGCCCCTGATCGCCGCCGGCCTGCTGACGGCCGAGCCCCTGGTGCTCGACAATGTGCCGGAACTGGCCGACATCGGCTCCATGCTGGGCCTGGTCGAACAGCACGGCGCCGAAGTGCTGCGGACGCCGCATCACGCCGAGATCACCGCCAAGGCGATCACCAACACGACCGCCCCCTATGACATCGTGCGCAAGATGCGGGCGAGCGTCCTCGTGCTCGGCCCGCTGGTCGCGCGCATGGGCGAGGCCAAGGTGTCGCTGCCCGGCGGCTGCGCCATCGGCACCCGCCCGGTCGACCTGCACCTCAAGGGCCTGGAAGCCATGGGGGCGACCATCGAGCTCGTGGACGGCTATGTCCATGCGACGGCACCCAAGGGCCTGAAGGGCGCCACCATCCGCTTCCCCTTCGTCTCGGTCGGGGCGACCGAGAACCTCCTGATGGCGGCGACCCTGGCCGACGGCGAGACCGTGCTGGACAATGCCGCGCGCGAGCCGGAGATCACCGATCTCGTCCAATGCCTGCAGGCCATGGGGGCCGACATTTCCGGTGTCGGCACGGAACGGCTGGTGATCCGCGGCAAGGCGGCCCTGCACGGGGCGCATTATTCGATCCTGCCCGACCGGATCGAGACCGGCACCTATGCCATGGCCGTGGGCGTCGCTGGCGGCCAGGTCGAACTGGTGGGCGCCCGGCCCGACACGCTCGACGACGTGATCGAGGTCATGAACCGCTGCGGCGTCGAAGTGACGCCGACGGCGCGTGGCATGAAGGTGAAGCGGAACGGCCATCGCGTCACTGGTGTCGACGTCATGACCCAGCCCTATCCCGGCTTCCCGACCGATCTCCAGGCCCAGCTCATGGTCCTGATGGCGACCGCCGACGGCGCCGCCATGATCACCGAGACGATCTTCGAGAACCGCTTCATGCATGTGCCGGAACTGGCCCGCATGGGCGCCAATGTGACCGTCCACGGCGCCTCCGCCCTGGTGCGCGGCGTGCCGCGGCTCAAGGGCGCGCCGGTGATGGCGACCGACCTCCGCGCCTCGATCAGCCTGGTGCTGGCCGGCCTCGCCGCCGAGGGCGAGACGGTGGTCAACCGCATCTATCACCTCGACCGCGGCTACGAACGGGTCGAAGAAAAGCTCGGCGCCGTGGGCGCCAACATCCAGCGCATGGCGGAGTGATGACGACGGCCGGCCTCAACCTCGGTTTCGCCGACACCGACGACCTCAAGGTGGTCGCCGCGGTGATGCAGGATGCCGTGGTGAAGACGGCCGATCTCGTCTATCTCGGCCGCGCCAAGCGCTTCGCCCTGGTCGCCAACCGCTATTGCTGGGAGAGCGAGGGCAAGGCGATGCGGCGGCGCTGCGGCCTGCATTTCGACCAGGTCCGCTCGGTCCGGGTCAAGGGTATCGACCGCCAGGCGGTGGCGCAGGTCCTGGACCTGCTCACCGTCGCGGTCGAGGAACAGGAAAACGGGGTAACGATCGACCTGGTGTTCGCCGGCGGCGCCCAGATCCGCCTCGACGCCGAGGTGGTGGAAGGCGGGCTGAAGGACCTGACCGAACCGTGGTCGACCAAGCACGCCCCGAAGCACGAGAGCGACGAGAACCCCTGATGGTCACCAAGTCCCCCAACGAAGGCCTGGTCTTCGCCCTGCCCAAGGGCCGCATCCTGAAGGAACTGCGGCCGCTGCTGGACCGCGTGGGCCTGACCCCGGAGCCCGCCTTCGACGACG
>NZ_JBAZKR010000060.1:0-28373 GCF_041650655.1 Zavarzinia sp. | reverse complement strand
TCGAAATCGATCCCGGCGACGGTCAACGGCGGTGCCGTGATGACACCAGAGGCATCACCGTTGGAGAACCAGTCGAATTTGGTCAGCGCCCATTGCACGAAGAATTGCGCGGCGAGCGTCGAAACCGCGAGATAGAAGCCCTTGAGGCGAAGCGAGGGCAGCCCGAAGACGAGACCGAAGCCGGCCGCCGTGAGCCCGCCCAAAGCAAGCCCGCCGAGCAGCGGCAGACCGGGCACGCGCAGCAGGAAATTATAGGCGGCGAAGGCGCCGACCGCCATGAAGGCGGCCGAGCCGAGCGAGATCTGCCCGGCATAGCCGGTCAGCAGGTTGAGGCCAACACCGGCCAGCGAGAGCGCCAGGAAAGGCACCAAGATCGCATCGAAGAGATATTGATCGCCGACGAAGGGCAGCACGCCGAAGGCGAGCACCAGCAACAGGAGGAGCGGAACCGGCCGCGTCCAGGCGGGCAGCGACGGACGGGCGGAGGCAAGCGTCAGGTCGGCCATGGTCACACCCGTTCGACGAGTTTCTGGCCGAACAGGCCGGAGGGCCGGATCAGCAGGAAGGCCAGGGCCGCGACATAGGCGAACCAGCCTTCGATGCCGCCGCCGAAGAAGGGGCCGATATAGACTTCGGCCAGTTTCTCGGTCGCCCCGATCAACAGGCCGCCGACGATGGCCCCCGCGATCGAATCGAAGCCGCCGAGCACCAGGACCGGCAGTGCCTTGAGGACGACCAGGGAAAGCGAGAACTGCACGCCGAGCCGCGCCCCCCAGAGCAGGCCGGCGACCAGCGCGACGACACCCGCCGCGATCCACACCGCGGCCCAGACCCGGGGCAGCCGGATGCCGACCGAGAGCGCCGCCACCTGATCATCGGCGACGGCGCGGAAGGCGAGGCCGGTGCGCGTCTTGCGGAAGAACAGCACCAGTGCTGCGACCATCAGGCCGGCGACGGCGGCGGCGAAAAGGTCGAATTGGCTGATGAAGATGCCGGCCGCCTCGATCGGGGAATCGTCGATGCCGAGTTCGAGCCCGTGGACCTGGGCGCCCCAGAGCAGTTGGGCAGCCCCCTCGATCACATAGGAGAGGCCCAGCGTCGCCATGAAGAGCGTGATCGGCGGCTGGTTCACCAGAGGGCGCAGCACCAGGCGTTCGATCGCCAGCCCGATCACCACCATGGCCGCCAGCGTGGCCGCCAGAGCGGCAACGAAGGGGAGGCCGCGCTCGACCAGGCTGACGAAAGTCAGCGCCGCGAACAGGAGCTGAGCCCCTTGGGCGAAATTGAGCACGCCGGAAGTCTTGTAGATCAGCACGAAGCCGATCGCGACGAGCGAATACATGACGCCGGAGAGCAGACCGCCGACCAGCACTTCGAGCAGGAAATCCATCGTATCGCTCCTCAGTGGCGGGCGCCGAGATAGGCTTCGATCACGCGGGGATCGCGCTGCACGGCCTCGGGCGTGCCGTCGGCGATCTTCACGCCGTAGTCGAGCACGACGATGTGATCGGACAGGTTCATGACGACCCCGATGTCGTGCTCGATCAGCAGGACGGTCGTGCCGAAACGCGCCTTGGCGGCATTGACGGCGTCGGAGAGTTCCTGCTTCTCGGCCGCACTCATGCCCGCCATCGGCTCGTCGAGCAGGAGGAGCTTCGGATGCGCGGCGAGCGCCCGGGCCAGTTCGACGCGCTTCTGCACGCCGTAGGGCAATGCCGCCACAGGCCGTTCCGCGAAGCCGTGGAGGTCGAGGAAATCGAGCAGTTGCTGGGCTTCGGCCCGCGCCTCCGCCTCTTCGCGGCGCGCCCGGGGCAGGCCCAGGATCTGCTCGGCGAGGCCGGCGCGATGACTGAGGCTGCGCCCGGTCACGATGTTCTCGATCACGCTCAGGCCCTTGAACAGGGCGATGTTCTGGAACGTCCGGGCGATCCCGGCCTTGGCCGCGCGGCGCGCGCCCCGCCCGGTCAGATCGCGGCCATTGAAGAGGACGCGGCCGGCCTGAGGCCGGTAGATCCCATTGATCACATTGAGCAGGGAGCTCTTGCCGGCGCCGTTCGGGCCGATGATCGCCAGCGTCTCGCCCGCGGCGGCGGCGAAGCCGACCTCGGACAGCGCCTTGACGCCGCCGAAGGCGAGGCTGACGCGATCGAGCGACAGCAGCGCACCGGTCGCCCGCGCAACCTGGGTCTCCCGCTCGCGGGTGAAGGCCGGGGTATGGCCCAACTGCTCCAGCGCCCAGGCCGTGGTGATCGGATCACTCATGACGTTACATCCTCCGGCCTCCGGGCCGGCGTCGGCCGGCCCGGCGCCCACACACGGTCAGGCGACGGCGACCTCGATCGGCTTGGCTCGCTCGAGTTCGCGCAGCAGCGGCAGCACCTTTTCGCCGAAATAGGCGACTTCTTCCTGGAAATGCAGAAAGCCACCGAGCACGAGATTCACGCCCAGGGTCTTCAGGTGATAGATGCGCTCGGCGATCTGTTCGGGCGTGCCGATCAGATTGGTCTTGAAGCCATCGTTGTATTGGACGAGGTCGTTGAAGCCGGACTTCGACCACATGCCCTGGCCGTCCGGTGCTGCTTGGCCCGCCTGCTTCACGGCACCACCGAAGGCGTTCACCGCTTCCGCATCGGCCTGGTCGATGATCGCCTGGAGTTCCGCCTTGGCTTCCTTCTCGGTCTCGCGGGCGATGATGAAGGCGTTGACGCCGAATTTCACCTGGCCGGCGCGGCCGTTCCGCGCGGCGATCGCGTTGACGTCGTCGATCTGCGCCTTGTGGCCGTCCGGCGTATTGCCGTTCATGAAGTACCAGTCGGACACGGCACCGGCATTTTCCCGCGCGGCCTTGCTGTTGCCGCCCTGGAAGATTTCGGGGTGCGGCGCCTGCAGCGGCTTCGGGCGCAGGTTGAAATCGTTGATCTGGTAGAAATCGCCCTTGTAGGTGAAATGGTCCTGCGTCCAGATGCCCTTCAACACCTCGATGAATTCGCGGCTGCGGCGATAGCGCTCGTCATGCTCGAGCCAGGGCAGGCCCAGCGCGGTGAATTCGCCCTTGAACCAGCCGGAGACGACGTTGATCGTCCAGCGCCCGCCGAAGAGCTGGTCGGCCGAAGCGCCGAGCTTGGCGATCACCGCGGGATGCCACGGCCCGGGCAGGATCGCGGCGATCACCTTGAGCCGGCTGGTCGCGGCCAGCAGCGCCGTCGAGAAGGTCGTCGATTCGTGCTGGTATTCGGCGCCGTAGGAGCCGATGAAACGGATCTGCGACAGGGCGTAGTCGAAGCCCGCCCGCTCCGCGATGCGCGCCAGCTCGATGTTGTAGTCGAGGTTCCATTCGGTCCGCTGCGGGATCTTGGAGACGACCAGGCCGCCCGAGACGTTGGGCACCCAATAGGCGAATTTGACGGCGTCGGCGGCGGTGATCTTGGGGGTTACGGCGTTCATCGGCGTTCTCCGGCTCGGGACTTCAGGCGGTCTGGACGAGGGTGACGGCGGGCGGGGCGACGGTGAGCGGGGCAACCAGCGCCCGGCGGTCGAGCAGGCGGGCCGCCTCGCTCACCGCCCGTTCAGCACGGGCGCCGATCGCCGGGTTGGTCAGGCGGTAGTCGGTGAAATCGGCCTCGGTCGCATAGACGGTGGTCGGCACCGTATAGGTTCCGAAAAATCCGAGCAGCGGGCGCAGTTGATGCTCCGTCACCAGGCCGTGCAGGGGCGAGCCGCCGGTCGCCGCCAGGACCGCGACCTTGCCGGCCAGGGCGTCGAACCCGACGAGGTCGAACAGATGCTTGAACAGCCCTGAATAGGAACCGCGATAGACCGGCGTGCCCAGGATCAGGACGTCGGCGGCCTCGACCGTGCGCACCAGGCTCTCGCCCGCGGGCGAGAGGCGGTCGCGCGTCGGCGCCGCCAGCAGTGCCGATGCCTCGCCGGCCAGGTCGATCGCGCTGTGCCGCACCGGCAGCCGCACCGACAGCGCGTCGTTGATGACCTGCAGCAGGCTGCCCGTCCGCGACGGCGCACGCGGGCTACCGTTCACCGACACGAGATGGAAAGGCGTTGAATAGGGCACGGCATCACCTGGTTACAAAATTACACCAGGTAACAACATCAAGAATCATGCCAACATATTTTTTCAGTGTTTCTGCGAGTTATACTTTTTTGCTCGCTCAATCTCTGTCGGGATTGCCGCAGGACGGTTGATCGACTGCACAGAAATCAGCAATTGCCCTCGCCCAACCCGGGAAATCGGCCAAGAAGAAAGGCGCCGCTGGTGGGCGGCGCCTTTCGGCGTTCTGCAATCTTAAGAATTACGTCGCGGCGGTCCGATGAGGCCGTAGCGCTGCATCAGTGTGCGCAGCACGTTGCGCGTGATGCCCAGGCTGGCGGCCGCCTGCATCTGATTGCCGTGGCTCGCGGCGAGCGCCCGCGCCACCAGCAGATGCTGCACCCGGCCGAACAGATCGGGCGCGTCGAAGCCGAGCAATTCGTCGAGCAGGCCGCCGAGGCGGTCCATGCGGCCGTCGGTCGGGGCGGCGGCACCGCGCCGCTGGCTGAGCCTCAGGTCCAGAGCGGTGACGAGGGAGGTGCGCAATCCGACCAAGGCCGCTTGAATCACGTTTTCCAGCTCGCGGATGTTGCCGGGCCAGCCGTGGCGCAGCAAAGCCGCCTCGGCCTCGGCGGAGAAATGGACGGGGCCGGGAGACGAGGCGTAGAGCGCGGCGAAATGGCGGGCGAGCGGCAGGATGTCGCCCGGCCGTTCGCGCAAGGGCGGGATGCGCAGCGCCGCCACCTTGATCCGGTAATAGAGGTCCTCGCGGAAGCGGCCGACCGCGATCGCCTGTTCGAGGTCGACATTGGTCGCCGTGACCAGGCGAACGTTGATCGGCTTCGCCACCCGGGCGCCGACCCGGGTCACTTCCCGCTCCTGGATCACGCGGAGCAGCTTGGCCTGCATGGCGGGCGCCAGTTCGCCGATCTCGTCGAGGAAGAGCGTGCCGCCGTCGGCCGCCTCGAACCAGCCGGCCGTCGCCGTCACCGCCCCGGTGAAGGCACCGCGCTCGTGACCGAACAATTCGCTCTCGAACAGGCTCTCGGACAGGGCGGCGCAATTGACCGCGACGAAGGGACGGCTGCGGCGGGTGCTCCGTTCGTGGATCTGGCGCGCCACCAGTTCCTTGCCCACACCGGTCTCGCCCAGCAGCAGGATATGGACGGTGGCACGCGCGACGCGGTCGATCTCGGCCTCGAGACGGACCGAGGCGGGATCGACGAAGATCGGTGGGGCATGCGCCGCGGCGCCCGGCGAAATGGCAATCACATTGTTTTCCGGCATGGTTGCCTCCAGTCGACGAAAAGCACGGCCGCCCGGGACCCCGGCCGGCAGTAACCACTCGCGATCAGCAACATCGCGCTCGACCCTGCTCCCGAGGCCGGGACGGGGGCCGATACAGTCGGCTCAACTGACGAATGCCGGCCATCTCCCGCCTCACGAATGCAAACACACCCGGATTATCTGTATTTTAAATAATTCTACGTCAATGATGAATAACTGAAATCAATTTGCAGCCGGTGGCAGAGCACTGGTCCTATCGGTCGACCGGAGCCACGCCGCGCCTGACCTGACCCCTTTTGCTTCATCCAGTCGGGAGCAGAGACCTGTGGTCATTTGATCTGGGCCCCAATTTTGGACCAGGTGAGCCGGGAAATTCCGGCTTCATTCGCCGACCGGCTGGCCGGGACGGCCGGTCGGCGGATGAAGCTCTCTCGGCGTTTTGCCGCCGATCGAGCTGTGGGGACGCACCTCGTTGTAGTCTCTACGCCAAGCCTCGCATTCCTGCCTCGCGTCGTCGGGGCTGAGGAACCAGTTCGCGTTCAGACACGCCGCCCGGAACTTGCCATTGAACGACTCGATGAACGAGTTGTCCGTCGGCTTACCGGGCCGGGAGAAGTCCAGCGTGACACCCCGCATGAACGCCCATAGATCGAGCTCCTTCGAGACGAACTCCGGGCCGTTGTCGACACGGATCGTCTTCGGCGTCTTGTTGCGCAGTTGCAGGCCCAACTCGCGATAGAGCCGCCAAACGCATTTGGCGTTCACCAGCCAGCCCTCCCGGCGCAGCAACACATGGATGCGACGATAGCCGTAACGCACCCGCGTCTCCGCAATCTCCTTGATCCGCTTCGACAGTGCGGCCTGCGAGCGGCGCCTCGCCTTGTCATGGTAGCTGGAGCGCTCGGCCTGAAGGACAGAGCAAGCCAGACGGATCGAGACCTGCCACGCTCCTCTGACCTGGTCGACCAACTCGCGCCGCCGCGCAGGCCCCAGAGCTTTCGCTTGATCACGCCCTGCAGCATCTCCTTGTCCAGCGACAGGTCCGCCACGATCCGCTTGAGCTTGGCGTTCTCTTCCTCGAGCTGCTTCAGCCGCTTCATCTCGGAAGGCATCAGGCCGCCGTACCTCTTGCGCCAACTGTAATAGGTCGCCTCGCTGATCCCTGCCTTCCGGCACACCTCGGCGACCGCCGTTCCTTCCTCCGCCTGCCTCAGGACGAAGGCAATCTGCTGCTCACTGAACCGCGACTTCTTCATGGAAAATCCTCCGCCCGGCCAGGACGGCTAAATTAGAATTTTCCAGCTCAGCACGGTCCAGCTTTCAGGTGGCAGGTCACTGAGGCACATCCGGGCGGGATCCATGGACGAAGGCCAAAGTATCCTTTGCGCCGCCGCTATCCATCCCGGCCGGGTGCCGGTGCTTTGATCGCCGCAGCCTTGGGGAGTAGACCTGCGATGCCGCGAGAAACCGTCTTCATGTCGGAAATGACCTGGCCTGACTTTGCCGCCCGCATGGCGGCCGATCCGGTCGTGCTGCTGCCGGTCGGGGCGACCGAGCAGCACGCCCATCACATGCCGCTGGGCGTCGACCAGTTGATTCCGACCGCGATCTGCCGCCTGGTCGCCGAACGGATCGGCGGCCTGGTGGCGCCGCCGATCCCCTATGGTTACAAGTCGCAGCCGAAATCGGGCGGCGGCCAGCATTTCCCGGGCACGCTGAGCCTCGACGCGGGCACCTTGATCGCCGTCGTGCGCGACGTCATCCGCGAACTGGCGCGTCACGGCGTGCGGCGGATCGCTGTGCTCTCCGGCCATTACGAGAACGGCTGGTTCGTGATCGAGGCGATCGACCTCGCACTGCGCGAGGCCGCGCGCGACGGCATCACCGGCCTTCGCGTCATCCGCCTCGACTATTGGGACTTCATCTCGAAGGCGAGCGAGGCCATGCTGTTCGACGGCGAGAGCCCGAACTGGCCGCTGGAACACGCGGCGATCATGGAGACGTCGGTCATGATGCATCTGCATCCCTGGCTGGTCGATGCGGCGGCGATCGTCGACCATCCGCCGGCCGAATTCCCGCCCTACGACCTCTACCCGGTCGACCGCGGGCCGATCCCGCCGGACGGCGCCCTGTCCTCGCCCAAGCCCGCGAGCGCGGACAAGGGCCGCCGCGTGGTCGAGCAGATCGTGCCCGACATCGCCGCGGCACTGACCCGCGGCTTCGGCCCGGCATCGGCGTGACCGCGCCCGTGATGGAACGTATCCCGGCCGAGCGCTGGTACCGGACGCAGCGCCTGGCGGACGACGTCACCCTGATCGACGAGCCCTGGATCAGGGCCTTCTACCGCTGCAACATCTGGCACGTCAGGGGACGCGAGCACGACCTCCTGGTCGATTCCGGCATGGGCGTGGTCAGCCTGCGCCGCCATGTGCCGCTGGTGAGCGAGAAATCCTGCACTGCGGTCGCCAGCCACACCCATTTCGACCATATCGGCTGCCACCACGAATTCGGCGACTGCCGGGTCCATCCGGCCGAAGCGGCGATCCTGGCCGCGCCGACCCGGGCCAACACCCTGGCCGAACATTACGTGAGCGATGAGATCTTCGACGGCCTGCCGCCGCTTCCCTATGCCTCCGCCACCTATGGCGTGCGTGGCACGGCGCAGTTCCGCCCGATCGTCGACGGCGACGTGCTCGACCTGGGCGACCGGCAGTTCACCGTGATCCACACCCCCGGCCATTCGCCCGGCGGCATCGCCCTGTTCGAGGCGGCCACGGGCATCCTCTTCTCGGGCGACATCGTCTACGACGGGCCGCTGGTCGACGATGTCTCGGGCCCCGATCTCGCCGACTATGTCGCCAGCATGAAGCGGCTGCTGGCGCTGCCCGTGACGGTCGTGCACGGCGGCCATTTCCCGAGCTACGGGGCCGAGCGCCACCGCGCCATCATTCGCGACTGGCTCGCCCGCCGCGACCGCTGAGCGAAGGAAGCTTGATCCGCCTCGTCCCCGCGGCGTAATGCTTCGGAACGAGGAGGATGGACAAGATGGCGAGCGTCACCGATCTCGATCTGCGCCTGCTCAGGGTCTTCATGGCGGTCGCCCGGGCCGGCAGCTTCACGGCTGCCCAGGCGGTGCTGAACGTCAGCCAGTCGACCGTGTCCAATCACATGGCAGCACTCGAGGACAGGCTCGGCTATCGCCTGTGCCAGCGCGGCCGGGTCGGCTTCGCCCTGACCGAGAAGGGCAAGGCGATCTTCGACCAGGCCGAACGGCTGTTTTCCGCGATCGACGATTTCGAATCCGCCTCCGCCTCGCTCAAGGGCGAACTCGCCGGCGAACTGCGCATCGGCCTGTCGGACAATATGGTGAGCGATCCGGCGTCGCCGGTGGCCGAGACCTTCCGGCGCTTTTCCGCCCGCAAGCATTCGGTCTTCGTCGGCCTGTCGATCCAGCCGCCCCACGACCTGCAGCACGCCGTGCTGGACGGCCGCCTGCATGCCGCGGTCGGCAGTTTCGCCCGCACCGTCTCCGGCCTCAACCACCACCATCTCTACGACGAGAGCAACGGTTTCTACTGCGGCCGCGGCCACGCCCTGTTCGAGGGCGGAAGCGACGGCATGTCGGTCGAATGCCTGGGCCAATACCGGGTGGTCGCCCGCGGCTATTGGCAGCTCGAGGACATGTATCGCCTGGGGCTGCGCCGCGCCGACGCGACGGTCGACGAGATGGAGGCGCTGCTCGTCCTCGTGCTGTCTGGCGGCTACCTCGGCTTCCTGCCCGATCACTATGCAGCACCCTGGGTGGCGCGCGGCGACCTGCGCCAGATCTTCCGGGGCCGGCTCTGCCACACTGCGCGTTTCGACGTGATCACGCGGAAGGGCATGGCGCCGTCGCCCGTGCTCGGCGCCTTCCTGGCCGACCTCGCCGCGGTCCGCGGCGCCCCCCTAACGGTCGAGGAAGACCATCTGCCGCTCCCGGCATGACAGGTCGAGGCTGTCGCCGGGGCTGACGGCCCGGTCCGGCGGCAGGCGGAGCAGCAGTTCGATCCCCTGGCAGCGGGCCCGCACCCGCCAGGTCGCGCCCTGGAACACGCTGTCGATCACGGTCGCCCTGCCGATCGTCACGGCATCGTCGGGACGCGGCCCGGCCAGCCAGTTCTCGGGCCTTATGGCGATCGTGCCCATCGCTCCCGCCATCGCCTTTCCGGGCAGGGAAATCGCGCCGAGCGGGGTTTCCAGGGTGACCCGCCCTTCCCCCGCCGCCGCGACCCGGCCTTCGATCAGGCTGCTCTCGCCCATGAATTCGGCGACGAAGCGGGTCGCCGGCCGCTGATAGAGGCGCTGCGGCGTGCCCGCGTCCTCGATCCTTCCGTTGTGCACGATGACGATCAGGTCGGCCAGCACCATGGCCTCCTCCTGGTCGTGGGTGACATGGACGAAAGTACGGCCGGTGCGCCGCTGCAGGGCCTTCAGCTCGTCCTGGACCTGGCGCCGGAGATGGAGGTCGAGGGCGCCCAGGGGCTCGTCCAGGAGCAGGATTTCGGGCTCGACCAGGAGCGCGCGGGCGAGCGCCACGCGCTGGCGCTGGCCGCCCGAAAGCTCGTGGATGCGCCGCCGCCCGAAGCCGGCGAGGCCGACGAGATCGAGGGCCTGGGCGACCCGCTTCGGCCGCTCGGCTCGTGCCACGTCGCGCATGGCGAGGGGGAAGGCGACATTGGCCTCGACCGTCAGATGGGGGAACAGGGCGTAGTCCTGGAACACGGTCGCGGTCGGCCGGCGCGCCGGCGGCAGCGCCGTCACGTCCTTGCCGCCGATCGCGATGCGCCCCCGCGTCGGCACGGTGAAGCCGCCGATCATCGAGAGCAACGTCGTCTTGCCCGAACCCGAGGGGCCGAGCAGCACGACATATTGCCCGGCCCCGATCTCGAGCTCGACATCGGCGAGGGCGGCGTGCCCGCCATAGGTCTTGCCGAGGCCGCGGATCGACAGGTGCGAGCCGGCAGACGCCTGGGGAACGGCCGCCGTTCCGGCCACCAGGTCAGAGTTCGACACGACGGTCATGGCGCCTACGCCTCCCGAACAGAATGATCTCGCCGACCAGCACGAGGCCGAGCGAAAGGATGAAGACGATGGTGCCCGCGGCATTGATCTTCGGATTGATGCCGGCCCGCATCATTTCCCAGATCGCCACCGGCAAGGTCACATCGAAGCCGCTGAGGAAGAAGGAGATGATGAATTCGTCCCACGAGAAGGTGAAGCACAGGCAGAAGGAGGCGAAGAGCGCCGGCCACAGCAGCGGCACGGTGACCCGGGTCAGGACCCGGAACTCGCTGGCGCCGAGATCGCGCGCCGCCCGTTCCAGCACTTCCTGGTGGCCGCCCATCTGGGCGAGGCAGATGGTGAAGGCGAGCGGCAGATTGACTGCGACATGGCCGAGCGTCACCAGCGCCAGAGACTTCGGCAGGGCGAGGCCGTTGGCCAGGATCAGGAGCCCGATGCCCACGCACATGGGGGCGACGGTGAGCGGCATCAGCAGGAGGAAACGCCAGAGTCCGGCGAGCGGCGGCCGGAAACGGGCGAGCCCGAAGGCCGCCAGGAAGCCGAGCACGGTCGAGCCCAGGCCGGAGACGACGGCGATCACGATCGAGCGGACCAGGGCGTCCATCAGCTTCGGATCGGCGAAAAGCGCCTCGTACCAGGCCGTGGTCGGGCCCTGGAAGGGCGGCACCGGCGCCTTCAATTCATGGAACGAGAAGAGTACCAGGACGGCCACGGGCAGATAGATGAAACCATAGGCGAGCGCCAACACGGCGCCGGTACCGAGGATGCCGCGGATCTGTCTCATGATGCGCCCTCAGACCCGGTCCATGCGCAGCCAGCGCGCGGCGGCGAGATAGGCGATGGCCATCACCGCCATCAGCACCACCGCCATGGCCGACGCCATGGCGAAATCGCCGTTCCGGCTGATCTGGAAGAACATCGCCTGGGGCAGCACCAACGACTTGCTGCCGCCCAGGATGGCGGGCGTCACATAGTCGCCGATCGCCAATACGAAAGTCATGAAGGCGCCCGAAACGACACCGGGCAGGCTCAGGGGCAGCAGGACCCTGAAGAAGGCGGTCCAGGGCCCCGCCCCCATGTCGGCGGCGGCCAGGAGATAGCGCGGGTTGATCTGCACCAGGCTCGAAAAAATGGTCAGGGTCAGCAGCATGACGAAGAAATGGACGAAGCCGATCACCGTCGCCGCATCGCTGTAGGCGATCCGCAAGGGGGTATCGATCAGGCCGAGTGCCATCAGCGTACCGTTGACGACGCCTTCCGGCGCCAGCACCAGCAGCCAGGCATAGGAACGCACGACATAGGAAGTCCAGAAGGGCAGCACGGCGAGCACGATGCCGAGCCGTTGCCAGCGCGCCGGCACCCTGAAGGCCAGTACATAGGCGAGCGGATAGGCCAGGGCCAGGCTGACCACCGTGGTGATCGCCGCGAGCCGGACCGAATTGGTCAGCGCGACCAGGAGACTGTCCCGCGCAAAGAAGCGGGCGTAATTGCCGAAACCGGGATCGCCACCGAGACGCCCGGCATCACTCGCATAGAGGCTGGCGATCAGGATCACGGCCAAGGGGGTGGCGAAGAAGGCCAGCGTGTAGAGAACCGCCGGCCCGGTGAAGGCGAGGCCACGCACCGCCTGGCGGCGCGTGGCGATCGCTTCGAGGTCGGCCGTCGCGGTCGACATCACCCGTTCGTCCTCAGTGCATCACGTCCTGCCAGAGGTCCTGCATCGCCTTGTCGAGCGCGGCATCGGGCGCCGGATAGGGATAGGACTTGGCGAGGAAGGCCGGCTGCTCGTCCCAGCGCAGGATCTTCTTCTGCTCGTCGGTCAGGGCCGCCTTCATGTTGACCGGCATGCCCCAGTAGCAGGCGGAGGTGGCGAGCCGGGCCTGGCCCTCGGGGCTCACGATATAGGCCAGGAACTTGCGCGCCAGTTCCTTCTTCTTCGAGCCGGCGACCATGGCGATCGCCTGTTCCCAGCGCGTGCCGCCGTCGTTGCTCAGCACCCAGTCGAGCTGCGGCTTCTCGTGCATGATGCCGGCGACCGCGTATTCGCCGCCGCCGATCACGATGTCGACCTCGCCGTTGGCGAGCGCCGACTGCACCGTCGCCACCTCGCCCAGCATGGCCGCGTTCTCCTTCATGAGGACCAGCTTCTCGCGGATCGCCGGCAGGTCGGCCATGGTCAGCTTCGAGGGATCGATGCCCAGCGCCAGCGCCACCTTGCCGATGATGCTCATGTAGTAGTCATAGATGGCGATCCGGTTCTTGTACTTCGGATTCCACATCACCGCGGGATCGCGCATGTCCGCCGGGTCGACCTTCTCCTTGTTGTAGGCGATGGCGTTGTAGCCGAATTTCTCCGGCACGGCGTAGAGCTTGCCGTCGACGTAATGGAGCTTGGGATCGCGCAGCTTCTCGGGGATGTCGTCCCAGGGGAAGCCGGCGGGGTCCAGCGGTTCGAGCAGACCGGCGGCGGCCACACGGCCGACATCCGTCGAGTCGACCACGAGCACGTCCCAGTCGCCCTTCTGCGATTGCTGCAGGATCGAAATGGCCGAGCCCGTGCCCTCGAAAGTCTTGGTGTTGACCTTGACGCCGTTGGCATCCTCGAAGGGCTTCAGCAGTTCGGGATCGGTATGGTCGCACCAGACGAGAGCGTTCAGCGCCTCGGCCGCGCGGGCACCGCCGCCGGCCAGCAGGCCGACCGCCAGAAGGCCCCCGGCGAATGCCGACTTCAGACAGGCATGAATGGTCATCGCTTCCACCTCGTGATCAGATCCGCCGCCCGCCGTAAGCCTCGGGCCCTGCCCAAATCATGGGCGCGGGCCGAAGGGCTGCAAATACTGGCGGCGGAACGCTTGCATTTGCCTTTTTCAATGTATTCAGCGCTCCAGGCCCAGGCGGAGCCGCGCCTCGGCCGGGGTCAGCGGCCGGACGCCCAGGCGGCCCAGGATGTCCACCGCCTTGGCGACCAGGGCGCCATTGGTGGCGGGCCGGCCGTGCTCGATATAGAGATTGTCCTCGAGCCCGACCCGAACGTTGCCGCCCATCAGGACCGATTGCACCGCCATCGGCATCTGCTGGCGGCCGATGCCGAAGGCAGACCACAGCGCCTCTGCCGGCAGGCCGTTCCGCATGGCCAGCATCGCCTCGGTGGTCGCCGGCGCGCCCCAGGAAACCCCGAGGCAGATCTGGAACAGCGGTTTCGGCCCGATCAGGCCGCGCTCGACCAGGCTGCGCGCCAGCCGGACGTGGCCGAGGTCGAAGACTTCCATCTCCGGCTTCACCCCGAGATCGCGCAGGCGCTTCGCCATGGCGACCAGCCAGTCCTCGGTATTCACGAAGACGGTGCCGCCGCCGAAATTCATCGTGCCGCAGTCGAGCGAGCAGATCTCCGGCTTCAGCTCTTCGACATGGACGATACGGTCCATCTGCTCGGCCAGGAAACCGGACAGGCCGAGGCCGTCTGCGCCCACCACGATATCCGCCCCGGTGCCGGTGGTCAGATTGACGATGATGTCGGTGCCGCGCTCGCGGATGCGCGCCATGACCTCGCGGAACAGGGCAGGCGTCCAGGTCTCCAGGCCGGTTTCCGGATCGCGCACGTGGATATGGGCGATGGCCGCTCCTTCGGCTGCCGCCTCCGCGACCGCGGCCGCGATTTCCTTTGGCGTGACCGGGACATGGGGATTGCGCCCGCGGGTATTGCCGGCGCCGGTGACGGCGCAGGTGACGATGGTTTCCGTGATCATGACGCCGCTCCCGGAGTCATCGGTCCCGTCACCTGCCGGCGGCGGTCGATCATGCGTTCGGCCGGATCGTCCAGCTTGCCGTAGCCCTGCCACACCTTGAAACCCAGGAGGTCGCGCAGGCGGGGATCGGGATTGCGCTCGAGCACGGCGTCCAGGACGGCGATCGTGCAATTCTCCATCGGGCGGAACTGCGGCCCGCAATAGGCGGTGATGATGCCGAGGCGGGATCTCTCCGTCCGATTGGCACCGGTCGCGTGCCATAGGCGGCCGTCGAAGACCATGGCCGTACCGGCGCGCCCGGTGGCCGGTACGCTCGGCGTCCGGTGGGGCACCGCGGGATCGGGCAGCTCGCCGGAGAGATGGGTGCCCGGCACCACCCGGGTCGCGCCGTTCTGCTCGGCGAAGGGTGAGATCATCCACATCACGTTGAACACCACCGGCGGCGCGACATAGGCCGGCGCCGCCTCCTGCTCGGGATTGAAGCGCGCGATGTTGCCGACCGGGCGATGATGCCGGCCGCGCGGCACAGGCGCCGGCATCCACCATTGGTCGCTGTGCAGCGGCATCAGCGAACCGCCGGGGTGCGCCAGAATGCCGTCGGAGGCGGAGAGCAGGAAATCCCGCCCCAGCACATGTTCCGCCAGCGCCAGGATGGTCGGATGCAGCACGAGGTCGACGAAGACGTCGCCCTTGTTCACCAGGGCGTAGACATATTGATTGCTGCCGTCGAGCTGGGCGTCGTCGGCCGCGGGCGGGGCGATTTCGCGCTCGGCCCGCGCCTGTTCGTCCAGCCGGCGCTCGAGCGCCGCCACCAGTTCGGGCGCGATCAGATCCTCGATCAGGCAGAAGCCTTGTTCGTCCAGGCTCCGCGCCGCGGCCGCCAGCGTCTCTGCACCGGCGGGACGGATCGATCCGTCGATCACCGGCATGGTCAGGCCCGCGGCCGGGTGCGACCCAGCAGGTTCTGGCGGAAACTGTCGTGGAAGACCCGGCCGGGCACCGGCTCATAGGCGAAGAGCGCCAGCAGACGCGGCCGCGCGCCCAGGCTGGGGGTCACCCGGTGCAGCGTGTTGCGCCCCCGGAACAGCACGAGCGAGCCGGGCGCCATGGGCACGGTGCGGACCAGATGCTCGTCCCCGGCGAAGAGCGCCGGGACCTCGGCATAGTGGCGGTCGCCCGGCCCGGTGAAGGGAACATATTGGTAGAGGCCGCCCGCCTCCGGCTCCTGCAGCAGGATGGTGACGGCGAAATCATGGGAATCGACGTGCCAGCCGAGCTCGTCGCCGCCCGAGGAGGCATTGATCAGCACCGCCATCAGGGGATCGTCGATCGTATGAAGCGGCTCCTGGTCCAGCACGGCAGCGACGAAACGGGTCAGGTTCGGCCAGGCGTAGAGTGCGGACAGCGCCGATTGGTAACCGATGTCGTCCTGCCCGTACCACGACTGGTGACGCCGGTGCAGCCGGGCATAGGGGTCCTCCGCGGCGAACTGGACCTGGGCCCCCTTCGGGCTTTCGAGGTTATAGGCGCCGCGCTCGACGGCATAGAGATGGGCGCGTTCGGCCGGCGGCAGGGCGGCGACGATGCGGCGCACGGCGTCCGGCTTCAGGAATCCCGGCAGGTGGCAGGAGACGGCGTCGTCGAACTGATCGCGACAGCGACGCACCAAGGCCGCCGCCGCCGGCCCGTCCATGTCGGCGATCGGGTAGCGGTCGAGGTCGACCAGATCTTCCGGCCGGATTTCGGCCGCTGCATCAAGGCGCGCGCCCATCGTCATCGTCTGGCTCCGCGAGGATTGTCCATGGCGACGACGGTAGGGCGGAACCGCACGGCCATGCGATAGCGCGCCTGAAAAGCTTACTTTGCCGTTCCTGAATATAACGGTCGCGCCGGAATGCCCGTCGCCAGACAGGAGGCGCCAACCTGGGTCATCGGCTCGATGCAGCGACAGGTCTAGGGAGGATCGATTCGAGCGTGGCGCGAACGGCTTCGTCCAGCGGCGTATGCGGCTCGCGCCCCAGGGTCGCGAGGAGGCGGTCGTTGCGCAGGCGGACAGGACGCTGCCACAGGTATTTCAGTTCGAGCAGTTCCCTGAAATCGGGCTTGAAGGGTGCCGCCAGCGCCACGGCCCACCAAGGCAGCGGGGCCACCTTCACCGCCGGCCGGCCGAGCACGCGGACGATGGCGGCCGCCATTTGGGTGCCGTCCGCGTCCCAATGTCCATCCATGTGGAAGCGCGCGAAATCGGGCAGCGGGTCGTGCTCGATCAGTTGCACCATGGTTTCGGCGAGATCCGGCAGATAGGCCCATTGATGGCCGACGCCCGGCCTGCCGGGATTGCGGATGACGCGCGGCCGCCGGCCGGGCGTGACCATGGCTTCGCTGAACCAGCTGCTGCCGGCGCCCGGTCCGAAGAAATCACCCGCGCGAAGGATCAATGCCTTGGCCTTGCCGGCGGCGACGGCATCGGCGATGCGACGTTCCATCTCAACGCGCAGCCGGCCCTTGCCGGTTTCCGGATGCTGCGGTGCCTCCTCGCCGATCTCCGCTCCGGCGTCCGGGCCGTAGTTGTAGACATTGCCCGGGACGACGATCCGGGCGCCACGGGCGGCGGCGATCGTATTGTCGATCATGGGCAGCACGCCGTCGTGCCAGTCGCGGTAGAGGCGCGGCTTCACCGCGTGGACGATGACCGGAACCCCCTCCGCCGCCCGCGCGACATCGGCCGGGACCATCGCATCCCCCCGGACCCACTCGAAGGGTTCGGCCGTCCCCAGGCTTTCGGGGTGGCGGTGCAGGGCTCGCACCGTCCAGCCACCGGCCGCCAAGCGGCGCGCCACGGCACTTCCGAGCCCACCGGTAGCACCCAGGACCAAGGCGAGTTTCATAGCATGCTCCAGTCGAGGCCGAGCTTGCCTCGGGATTGCCGGGATTCGAGGAGGCCGTGAGCCCTGGCCGCTTCGGCGGGGGCGAACATCGTCACGGCGGCGTCATGGATCGCGCCGTCCGCCATCATGCCGAGAACGGCGAGGGCGCTGGGCCGCCAATAGCGTGGCGCCGTCTCGCACAGGCCGCCCAGCGAATAGCCCGAGATCGTCCAACTGCCGGCGCGCAGGTGCTGGATGGCGATCTCCGTCTCGCTGCTGAAACTGGTGTCGCCGAAATAGACGGCGCGTCCGAGCGGCGCGAGAAACGACCCGAAGGCGGCGAGGTTGCGGCCGCTGATCCCTTCGAGATAGAGGTCGACGCCGCGCCCGCCCGTGGCCGCCCGCAGGCGATCCAGGTAGCCTTCGTAGACGATCGCTTCGTCGTAGCCGTGGGCAAGGACGAATGCCGCCTTCGACGCGGATCCGACGGAGCCGATCACCCGGCCGGCACCGAGGGCCTTCGCCTGCTGGCCGAGCATCGTACCGACGCCGCCCCCCGCCCCCTGGACGAAGACGGTATCGCCCTTGGACAATCTCCCGACCAGCGTCAGCAACTGATGTGCGGTGACCCCCGTGCAGGGCACCCCGATCGCCTGCGCGGGATCGACCCGGCACCCGGGCCGGTCGAGCGGAACCGCGAGCGGCGCCGGGACGACGGCATATTGGGCATAGCCGCTGCGGGCGAAGGCCGCCACCGGTTGGCCAACGGCGAAATCCGCGACGCCATCGCCCAGGACGGCGACCGTGCCGACGATCTCCAGCCCCAGGACGAAGGGGGCAGGGGGAGCCGGGACAAGGCCGCGGCGCACCAGCGTTTCGGCATAGTTGATCCCGGAATAGCGCACCTTCACCAGGATTTCGCCGGCCGCGGGGACCGGGTCCGCGACGTCCCGCAGCACCAGGGCCTCGGGGCCGCCGATCGCGCTGACGACGACGGCCTTCATGCGCCACCTGCTGGTGCGGAGGTCGACCGGATGTCCGGCATGCCATCATCCTTGTCGTGAGGACCGATGCCATAAATGTTTACGATTTTCTATTTTTCGTCAATATTTTATTGGGGAATTCCCTTGAACCCTGACGGACATGTGGCACAAAGAATTGACGATCAGATATATTCCGACAAGGAATGTGCAGGCGAGCGGAATGGCAAAGAACACCCGACAGCGAATCCTCGACAGCGCCCTCGCCCTCTTCGGCAGGCATGGCGTCTCCGGGGTGAGCCTGGAAATGGTCGCGGCGGAAGTGGCGCTGACCCGCCAGGCGATCTATCGCTATTTCAAGGACCGGGATTCGCTCTTTGTGGAGGCGGTCCAGAGCCTCCACGCCCAGGCGCTCGAAGCCGCTGAAGTGGCGGCCCTGGCGGCGACCAAGGCGGGCCGGCCGCTGGATGTCACCCTGGCCGATGTCCTGGAGGCTCGCTTCGCGCCCTTCGTCGAGCGCCTGGAGCAGTCAGGCCATGCCGACGAACTGCTCGCGGAAAATGCCCGCCTGGTCGGCGAGGTCGCCTCGGATTACCAGGAACGGCTGGTGAGCCTGGTGGCGCGGCTGATTGTCCTGCATCGGCAATCCACCGGCGCCCAACTGCGCCATGGCCTGACTGACGACGACCTGGCGCACTACCTGATCCAGGCGGTGCTGGGGGTCAAGGCCGCCACCTCCCCCCGGCAGCCGGCGGCCTTTCGCCGGAAGATGCGCATCATGGTGGCGATCGTGACCAGGGGCGGCCTCGCAGACCCGTGAGGCAGCGCGGATCCTAGGACTCGGGCCCGGCCCGCTTCCGGCCGCGGGGCCGGCGTGACGGACGGGCGGAATCGCGGGCCGCCCGCGCCGTTTCCAGCGCCGCGATCAGGCCCCGCGCGCTCTCGGCGACATGTTCGCGCATCGCCTGTTCGGCGGCGGAGGCGCGGCCGTTCAGGACCGCCGCGATGATCCGCTGATGGAAGGCGTAAGAGGCGTGGAGGTCGTCGACCGTCATGCGGTGCGGCAGGCGGAGCTGATAGACCGGCAGGATCAATTGTTCGGCCAACAGCTTCAGCCGCCCGTTCCCGGCCATACGGTAGATCAGGTCATGGAAGCGCCGATTGTTGGCGAGGAACAGTTCGGCATCCTCGGTGGTCGCGGCCAGATCCATTTCCGTGCGGATCTCGGCGATTTCGGCGCGGTAGGCCGGGTCGTCGACATTGTCGGCCGCGAGCCGCGCCGCGAGCCCTTCGACGACTTCGCGCAGTTGATGGATCTCACGGATGTCGTCGGCCGTGATCTCCCGGACCGACGCCCCCTTGTGCGGCACGATCTCGACCAGGCCTTCGCCGGTCAGGCGCCGGATCGCCTCCCGGACCGGGCCGGCGCTGACCGAAAGATGGCGCGTGACATCGGCCACCACCAGGCGCTGTCCGGGGGCGTATTCGCCCGAACGGATGGCGTCCCGCAGGGCGTCGATCGTGTAGTCCACGACGCTGTCGCTCGTTGCATCCTTCATCGTCGGTCCATGGGCGGTCATCGCTTCCTGGTTGCCTCACCCGGCAGCGCGACGCAAGCGTCTCGGCGGCCGGATCTGATAAAGGATGCTGCCAACACTTCTATTGCGCCGTCCAGCCGCCGTCGACGGCATAGGCGGCGCCGGTGATGAAGGAAGCCCGGTCGGAACACAGGAAGACGACCGGTTCGGCCACTTCCTCCGGCCGGCCGAAACGCTTCATCGGGATCGGCAGCCGGAACATTTCGAGCATGGCGGGATCGCCGCCGGCGGCCCGCCGGGGCATGTCGGTATCGATCGTCCCGGGGACGATGACGTTGACCCTGATGTTCTCCATCGCATAGTCCATCGCCGCGGCGCGCGTCAGCCCGACGACCGCGTGCTTGGTCATGAAATAGGGCGGCGAGCCGCCGCCGCCGACGACCCCGGCGACCGAGGCATTGTTGCAGATGACGCCGCCGCCCGTCTTCAGCATGGCCTGGATCTCGGATCGCATGCAGTTCCACGTGCCATAGATGTTGACGTCCACGATCTCGGTCAGCGCCGCCTCGGGGAAATCATGCAGCCGGCCGTAAGTGCCGATATGGCCTGCATTGTTGAAGGCGACGTCGAGCCGCCCGAACCGCTCGACCGCCTGGCGCACCACGGCGTCGCATTGCGTCGGGTTCCGGATGTCGGCCACGACGAAAGCCGCTTCCACCCCCAGCGTTTCGAGATCGGCCACCAGAGCCCGGCCCCGCACCTCGTCCAGGTCGGACAGGACCAGGCGCGCACCTTCGCGGGCGAAGGCCCGGGCCGTGACGCTGCCGATGCCGCCTGTGGCGCCGGTGACGAGACAGACCTTGCCGGCGAGCAGCCCGGCGCCCTTGGCCACGTCAGACATGGAGACCCGCCTTCCGCAGCAGCGGCATGACATTTTCGCCGAAGAAGCCCAGTTCGTCGTAATAGTCGTAAAAGCCGAGGGCGAAGCCGTCGATGCCGGCCGCCGCCATCTCGCCCATCTGCCGAGCGACCTGCTCGGGGGTGCCGACCAGGGGAAAGCCGCCGGCCGCCGTGACGAACAGCTCGCGGTACACGAGCAACGTCTCGTCGTAGGAATTGCTCTTGAGGCCGAGGAATTTCATGAAGTTCTCCGCCGCGACCTTGTCGACACTGTCGAGAATGGCCTGCTTGCGGGCGAGTGCTTCAGCCTCTGTCGGTGCGCAGATGACCTGCCCGACGTTGAGCACGCGCAGGGACCGGCCGTGGCGCTCCCGCGCCGTGTCCTTCACGGTGTCGACAAAGGCCTTGGTGCCGTCCAACGTGTTGCGGGACGCCAGCAGGATGTCGCACTGGCGGGCGGCGAAATCGATGCCGGCGGGCGAGGTGCCCGCGTTGATGATCTGCGGCGGGTGGACCGGCTTCGGCTTGGACAGGCCGTCGCTGATCCGGGTCCAGCGGCCGTCGAAATCGAAAGGCGCATCCTCGGTCCAGAGGCGCTTCAAGGCGGTGAGCCATTCGGCGCCATGCGCGTAACGAATGTCGTGCTCGGCCGGCTCGATCCCGAATTGGCCGAGTTCGGCCGGATACCAGCCCATCACGACGTTGAGCGCGAAGCGGCCGCCGGAGATGGCGTCGACCGTGGCCCCGGCCTTGGCAACGAAGGTCGGATGGATCACCGGGACGTGACAGGTTGCAACAACGGTAATCGCCGAGGTCTGCGCCGCGATGCCCGCGGCCCAGGTCAAGGTCTCGAAGGACTCGCCGTAGAAATCGGTCTCGCCGCCGAAACCACGCCACTTCGCGACCGGAATGACGAAGTCGAAGCCGATCGCCTCGGCCCGCCGGACGATCGCCGAGCTGTGCTCCCAGGTGACGCGGTAGTCGCGGGGCAGCGTGCTGGCGCTCGTGCCCCCCGAACAGTTCATCGAAAAGACCCCCAGCTTCAGCCGGCTGTCCGCATTCGCCAATCGCCCACCCACCATGTCCGCCTCCCGATGTTTCCACGAGACCTACAGGTCGAAGGGTCGAATGGCAATATATTTTAATAAAATTTAGTAATAAAATTTACACAGCAACTCTCTTGCTCCGAACGTCAGGGACCGACCGGCGCATTGCCGCCGTGGAAGCGTCCGAACAAGCGGGCCAGGAACAAGCCCATCGACAGCAGCCCCAGCCCGAGGCTGGCGGCCTGGTCCACCGCCCGCAGGTCGAAGGCGCCGACGCAAAACAGGAGCAGATAGGCGAGCACGAGGTTGGCGAAGCCCCACAGCACATTGACCGTCGACGACGACAGGCCCTCGCCGGGCGGCTTGGCGAAGGGGCTTTGAAAGGGTCGCCCCATCACGCCGCTGGCGTAATGCGGCAGGGCGTTGGCGATGAAGACGCCACCGAAGAAATAGGCGATGTCGTGCAGCCAGATCATGATCGCGTCCTCGTTTCGATGTCCTGTGCGACGGGCTCCCAGATCCAGGGGCGCGCGATGCGGTCCCCGGCCTGCCAGCCGGCGATCGCCGCCGCCTCCTTGAGGGTCAGGCCGATCTCGTCGAGGCCCTCGAGCATCATCGTCCGGCGCCGTCCGTCGATGTCGAAGGCAAAGCAGGCGCCCGACGGCGCGACGACACGTTGGGCTTCGAGATCGACGGTGAAGTCGGCAGGTGCCGCGGCGGCTTCCGCGCCGAGCCGGCGGACCTCCGCTTCCGGCAGGCGGACGGGCAGCAGCCCGACCTGAAAACAATTGGCGTAGAAGATGTCGCCGAAGCTGGGCGCGATGATCGCCTCGACCCCCAGTGCCATCAGGGCGTTGACGGCGGGTTCGCGCGACGATCCGCAGCCGAAGTTCGGCCCTGCGATCAGGATCGGCGCTCCCCGATAACCGGGCTTGTTCAGTACGAAATCGGGTTCTTCGCCGCCGTCCTTGCGGAAACGTAGCGCCTCCAGCGCATAGCGCCCGAGGCCGGTGAGGTCGCCGCCGGTCAAGCGCTCGATCCTGATGATCAGGTCGGTGTCGACATCCGATCGGTCGAGCCAGGCGGCCACGCCGTGGACGGTGGTGAAAGCACGCATCAGAAAGACCTCACGTCGACGATCCGGCCGGCCACGGCCGCGGCGGCGGCACTCGCCGGGCTGGCGAGATGGGTGCGCGCGCCGGGGCCCTGGCGGCCGACGAAATTGCGGTTCGAGGTCGAGACCACGCGCGCGCCGGGCGGCGCCACGTCACCATTCGCCGCCACGCACAGGCTGCAGCCCGGCTCCCGCCACTGAAATCCGGCATCCCGGAAAACCCGGTCGAGGCCTTCCGCCTCGGCGTCCCGCTTGACCTGCTCGGAACCGGGCACGGCCCACGCCGTCACGCCCGTCGCGACACGGCGGCCACGCAGGATCGCCGCGGCAGCCCGAAGATCGGACAGCCTCGCATTGGCGCAGGAGCCGATGAAGACGATGTCGACCGCCGCCCCCGCGAGCGGCTGCCCGCCGGCGAGCCCCATATAGGCCAGCGCCGCCTCGGCCCGCTGGCGGGCGGCCGGATCGCCGATCTCGCGCGGGTCGGGAATCAGACCGTCGACCGGCATCGCCTGCCCGGGGTCCGTGCCCCAGGTCAGGGTCGGGGCGATGGCGCGCGCGTCGAGGGCGACATCGGTATCGAAGACCGCACCCTCGTCGCTCGCCAACCTCCGCCAGTGGTCGACCGCCCGCTCGAACAGCGCACCGCCGGGGGCGTTGCGCCGACCGGCGAGATAGTCGAAAGTCTTGTCGTCGGGCGCCACGATGCCCGAGCGGGCGCCCATCTCGACCGACAGATTGCACAACGTCAGGCGCTCCTCGATGTCGAGGGCACGGACCGTCGACCCGGCATATTCGATGACGTGCTGAACGGCGGCCGAGGTCCCGAAGACGGCGATGGCATGGAGGATGACATCCTTCGCCGTCACGCCGCGGCCGAGCCGCCCCTCGATCGTCAGGCGCATCTTGCGGGGCTTCCGCATGCGCAGCGTGGCGGTACCGAGCGCATGGGCGCATTCCGATGTCCCGACGCCGAAGGCCAAGGCCCCCAGCGCGCCATTGGTGCAGGTGTGGCTGTCGCCGCAGACGAGCGTCGCCCCGGGCAGCACGAGCCCGAGTTCGGGACCGATGACATGCACGATCCCCTGCCCCCGCTCGCCCACGTCGAACAGCCGGATGCCGGCCGCTCCCGTGCGCTGCCGAAGCTCTCGCCACAGGCCGGCGCCGGGCCCCATGGTCTCGCCCGTCCGCCCCGGTTCCGAGGACACGACATGATCCGGCGTCGCGAAGACCAGATCGGGGCTGTGGACCGGCACGCCCCGCGCCGTCAGTGCCTTCAAGGCGGGCGGCCCGGAGAGATCGTGGATCAATTGCCGGTCGATGGCGAGCAGGGTCCAGCCGTCCCCGAACTCGCGGACGGCATGCTGGCACCAGATCTTGTCGATCAGGGTGGCTGGCATCATCGGGGCCTCAGCCATTCCCGGCGCCCCTTTCGCCGCGACGGATGGCATCCCATTCGCCGCTGCCCAGCCGGGCAAAGAAGGCGGCCGGCCCGCCGACCGGATCTTTCGGCGGGACGCCGGCCAGCGCCGCCAACTCGGCATCGACCGTGCGCACCACCGGAGCCAGGCAGGCACCAGGGTAGATTGCGACCCGGAAGCCGAGCCGCGCCAATTCCTCGGGCGCGGCCATCGGCGTCCTGCCGCCGGGCACCAGGTTGATCAGGCACGGCCCCGACACGCGCCCGGGAATGGCGGCCATTTCCTCGGCCGATCGGGGGGCTTCGACGAAAGCCATGTCGGCCCCCGCCGAAAGAGCCGCGTTGGCGCGGGCGATCGCCGCGTCGAAGCCGAGCACCGCGATGGCGTCGGTCCGGGCGATGACGACGAAATCGGGATCGCGCCGGGCAGCCACGGCAGCCCTGATCTTGGCGACGAATTCGTCGACATCCACCAGTTCCTTGCCCGCCAGATGGCCGCAGCGCTTGGGCGAGAGCTGATCCTCGATATGGAGCGCGGCGACACCCCTGCCCTCGTACTCCTGCACCGTCCGCGTGACATTGAGTTCGTTGCCATAGCCTGTATCGGCATCCGCGATCAGCGGAATCCCGGCGGCGCGGACGATCACACCGGCGGCATCCGCCATTTCGCCCATGGTCAGGAGCCCGTAATCGGGAAATCCGCGCGCGGCCGAAACCCCCGCGCCGGTCATATAGACGGCCTGAAACCCGGCCTGGGCGACCAGCCGGGCCGTGATACCGTCATAGGCGCCGGGCGCCCGGACGAGATGCCGTCCCATCAGGAACGCCCTGAAGCGTGCTCCAGCAGTCAGCGGCACGACCAATCTCCCCTTTTTCGCCCCGTGAGGCGCCGGTATCGACGCGTTGGCGTCGCCGTTGAGGGGATGTTATCCAATTATTTTAATAAAATATATTGCTAATTCCTGGTAACGATCGCGAAGGACGAGCCACGCCGTGCTGCGGCTCAAAGGCAGCATCTCGCACGAAGGCATAGTCAGCGTTTACGGAAAACACAGCCGTTCAACCCAACCGGATGACGCATGGGGCAGGCCGACACGGGGGCGTCGCCAGACGGACAGCCGAATAGGCCGCCCCCTGGGGACAAACGCCGTTGCGATCCCATGGGAGGCGGCCTCCGGGCCCCGTCTCTACTCGGCAGCGATCCCGGCGCTCTCAGCCTCGATGAAACGATTCATCAGAATCCTCATCTGGTTCACGGCCGCGTCGTGGGCGATGCCGATCATGGGAAGATCGGGCTGCAGCTTGATATTCCGGTGCTGGGCCTCGATCATCTCCTTGTCCTCCAGAAAGGCCTTGTTGATGCCGGCATAGAGCAGGTCGCCGATTTCCGGCGTCGCAGTCTCCTTGCTGGCGCCCCAAGAAAAATAATAGACGCACTGGTCTGCAGTGGCCGGCACGACCGACTGACAGGTCCAGGTATCCAGCAGCAGCTGCCCGTTGGACGGTCCCTCGGTCGCCGTACCCGCTGCGAAAATCTTGAAGCGCATCACGAAGACGCACGGCATCAGCACCGAATAGTCGACCAGCATGTCGTAACGACCGGTCATGATGTGCTCGATGAAGACCAGCGCCGGCGCATTCCGCAGCCAGCGCTCGACCCGGAACCCCCTGTCGAGCTTGGTAATCTTCGGAAGACCATCCGAGAATTGCTCACCGCCGAACGTCTTGCGATGAACATAGGTGATGTGTGAGAAGTCGAGCAGATTGTCGACAACCAAGCGATAGTCGGCGTCGAAAACCAGCGAACTTGGCCTCATGTCCCAGTCGGGGTCGCCCGGTCCGACGGAGAAGGGGATCAGATTGGGGTCCGCCAGCGCAGGGTCGCCCATCCAGACCCAGATCCAGTTGTCACGCTCCACCACCGGGTAGGACCGTATGACAGCCTTCGGCGATATCCTGTCCTGGCCCGGGATGTCGACGCAGCGGCCGCTCGGATCGAACTTCAGGCCGTGATACATGCAACGAATGCAGTCGCCCTCGATCTGGCCGAGATGCAGGGCGGCATGGCGATGGCAGCAGCGGTCCTCGATCGCCACCACGCCCCCATCCTGCTTCCGATAGAGCGCCAGTTGGCGGTCGATGATCGTTCTCGCCAGCACTTTGCCTTGGGGCAAGTCATAGTCCCAACCGGCTACATACCAGCAATTTTTCACGAACATTCTTAAATCCTCCCAGATTTTTTCTGACTGCAGTCATCACCTTCGGCGTTCACAGCGAAATTAGATCAAAAAACGAAGCGTCAATCCGAGATAATTCGCATTGCCGCATCGTCTCTATGTGTGACACACACAATAACGCCGGCGTGCCATCTGATTGGAGGCGCATGTTCTATAGGCACCTCTGGTCACGCGATGCAGTATTTCGTCGCCGCCTCACGGTTCGAACGATGGCTGGCATATTGTGCAGGCCATGGCCTGTCTCTTCCCCCGTTTGTGATTTTGAGTCTGGACACTAGCCGGTGGGCCGCTACCCGAAAAATACTATTTCTTTTATCCGGCATACCGGTTTGGTATGCCGGATCGGCCTTCCGGGCGCGGACAGCGGCCGCTCGACAAGGCGTCGGGGCCAACGGTTGTGAGTCGTCGAAACTCATAGGATTACGGGCGCGCCGTCGTGAACGGCCCGGAATTTTCAGGGCGCTATGCCCTGAGGCCGCGCCTTGATAGTCGATCGCACGGAACGCAGAAACTCTCTGAGAATTGGGGAAATTTCGCCCTTCCGGTAGATGCAGCTCAGATCGACGGCGATATCCTTTCCGCCGACCAGCGGGCGGTAAGTAATCTTGGGGATCCGCATGATGGTGGTCGATTGAGGCACAATACAGATGCCGAGGTGGGCGCTGACCAGGGCGACTGCGGTTACAGCGTCGCCGACCTCCTGCGAGACATGCGGGGCGAAACCCGCATCGCGACACCAGTCGATGACCCGATCGATGAAATTGGGGCGCGAACCGGTCGGGAACATCACGAACGATCGTTGCTCGAGGTCGGAAATAGTCACGACGTCGCGTGATGCCAGGGAATCCGATTCGTGCAACGCGACATACATTTTCTCCGTGAGCATGACCTCGCGGGCGATGTCTGTCGTGGGGGAGACGAAGCGGTTGAAGCCGACAAGGATCCGCCGCTGAAGCAAGGCTTCGATCTGCTCCGTCCTCGTCATCGTGTGCAGGACGATGCTCACCTCCGGGTTTGATTCATGAAAATCGGCGATGATTCTGGGGATCAGGTTGAGTGTTCCTGATCCGAAGATGCCGATATCCATTCGGCCCATGCGCCCTTGTCCGGCACTTCTCACATGGTCGGCCGCCTGTTCGACAAGGTTGAGGATGTTCTGCGACTCTTTCAGGAGCAGCGCTCCGGCATCGGTGAGCGTGACACCTCTAGTGTTCCTGATGAACAACGTGACGCCAAGATCGGCCTCCAGCTGCTGAATCTGGCGCGTAAGTGGCGGCTGGGAAATATGAAGATTGCTTGCAGCGCGACCGATGTTCAGCGTCTGCGCCACGGCCACGAAATACCTCAGGCTCCTAAGGTCCATTTTGTTTCCCCTCTTTTGTTTTTTTGAGCCGCTCACCTGAGTGGCGATGCCGTCGTCTACCGCCAGGGTAAGCAGGCCGCGCCATACCTAATTCGTATCAAAGCGGAAAAATCCGGTATTGGACAGCATGACACCGAGGGCGTCATATGCACTCCATGATATGCCAAGAATGCGAATATTCATTAATTTGGCTACAATAAAAGCCGATTTTCTTTTCGGCTACGGGGAAAATGGTGACCAGGAAATAAACCTGGCACCCGCTAGGGAGGAATGGCGTTGAAGACGATGCCAAAAAATTGCGCAAAAAAACTCCCCAATATGCAATATTTACGGTTGCATTTCATTTTCTATGCGGATTTCCTTTTTAAGGAATTAGCCATTCCTCTAGTAGCAACAACATTAATTCTTATTCTTTTGGTGCCTTCGTCTCAGGCATTTTCAGATGATTCAACCAGCCGCCTCTATCCCGACAATCTGTTTGGCGCGGCGTATCTGTCGGGTCCCGTGGCCATTGCGACGGGTTACTACGGCGCGGTTCGGGTGTCGTCGGACGGCGGCACGACGTGGCTGGCGGCCGACAGCGGCACCACCGATCTCATTCGCCGGGTTGCGGCGGTGCCGGGCGGGGCGAGTTTCGCGGTGAGTCATCGTGGCCGGATCCTCGAAAGCGATGCCGGCGGTCGCGACTGGCGCGTCATCCATGAGGAAGCCGGTCTCTATCTGCGCGACATTTCCTTTTCGGATGCCCGGAACGGTTTCGCGGTCGGCC
>NZ_JBAZKR010000059.1:0-28670 GCF_041650655.1 Zavarzinia sp. | reverse complement strand
TGGGCTACGACGAGAAGCGCGGTGACCAGATCCGCGTCGTCAACCTGCCCTTCGTCGACACCCAGATGCCCGAGGCGGCCGCGGCGGACCTGGGCTTCCTCGGCCTGACCAAGGACGACTATTTCAAGATCGGCGAGATCGGCGTGCTCGGCCTCGTCGCCCTGCTGCTCACCTTCTTCGTGATCCGGCCGCTGGTCGGCCGCCTGCTCGCGCCGCTCGAAGGACCGGCGCTGGCCGGTGCGACGCCCGGCGCCCCCGGCACCTCCCATTTCCCGGGCGGCGCCGGTGGCGGCGCGCCTCGCCTCGCCGGGCCCGACGGCCGCCCCATGCTGGCGGGTCCCCAGGACGAAGAGATGGAGCAGATGATCGACATCGCCAACATCGAGGGCAGGGTCAAGGCGTCGAGCCTGAAGCGGGTCGGCGAGATCGTCCAGAGTCACCCCGAAGAGGCCCTGTCGGTGATGCGCAACTGGATGTACCGGGAGAGCTGAGATGGCGGCGATCAAGGACGAAGGCCGGCCCCTGAACGGCCCCGAGAAGGCGGCGGTTCTCATGCTGGCGCTGGGCGAGGAACATGGCGCGCCCCTGTGGCGGCTGATGGACGACGAGGAGATCAAGGAGATCTCGGCCGCGATGGCGACGCTCGGCCGCGTGAACGCCGCCATGGTGGAGCGCGTCTTCGTCGAATTCGCCTCGCAGATGTCGGGGGCGGGCGGTCTCATCGGCTCCTACGAATCGACCGAGCGGCTGCTCACCAAGTCGCTGCCGCAGGAACGCGTCACCCAGATCATGGAAGAGATCCGCGGCCCCGCCGGCCGCACCATGTGGGACAAGCTCGGCAATGTGAACGAGCAGGTCCTGGCCGCCTACCTGAAGAACGAATATCCGCAGACGGTCGCCGTCGTGCTCTCGAAGATCAAGCCGGAACATGCCGCCCGCGTCGTCGCCAACCTGCCGGAGGATTTCGCCCTCGAGGTGATCAACCGGATGCTGCGCATGGAGTCGGTGCAGAAGGAAGTGCTCGACAAGGTCGAACAGACGCTGCGCACCGAATTCATGTCGAACCTGGCGCGGACCGCGCGGCGCGATGCCCACGAGCTGATCGCCGAGATCTTCAACAACCTCGACCGTGCGACCGAGAGCAAGTTCATCACCGCACTCGAAGAACGTAACCATGAGAGTGCCGAGCGCATCAAGGCCCTGATGTTCACCTTCGAGGACCTGCAGAAGCTCGACCCGAACGGCGTCCAGGTCCTGATGCGGGCGATCGAGAAGAGCCGGCTCGCCCTGGCCCTCAAGGGTGCCTCCGACACGCTGCGCGACATGTTCTTCTCCAACATGTCGGAACGCGCCGCCAAGCTGCTCCGCGAAGAGATGGAGCAGATGGGCCCGGTGCGACTCCGCGACGTCGACGAGGCCCAGATGCAGATGGTGCAATCCGCCAAGGAACTGGCCGCCCAGGGTCAGATCGTCCTCGCCGACGCGAAGGGCGAGGACGAACTGGTCTATTGAGGCGAGGGTAACGCGTCATGGCCCAGGGCCCGATCAAATTCAACTTCGACAATGCCTTCGACACCGGCCGCCCGCGCCCGAAGCCGGCCGCCCCGCCGCCGCCGAGCTTCAGCGGCGACGACTTGGCCGCTGCCCGCGCCGCCGCCTTCGCCGAGGGCGAGACGGCCGGCCGCGCCGCCCAGCAGGCCGAGACCGAGGCCGCCCTGGCATCGGCGACGGCGCAGCTCGCCGCGGCCGTGGCCGATCTCGGCGCCCGCGTCACCGGGGCCGAGCGCCGGTTGAAGGCGGATGCCGCCGCCCTCGGCCATGCGGTCGCCCGCAAGCTGTGCCAGACCCTGACCGCCGGCCTGCCCATGGCCGAGATGGAAGCCATGGTGAACGACTGCCTGACCGAGCTTCGCGACGAGCCCCGGGTGGTGGTCCATGTCGCCGGCGCCGTGCTCGACCAGGCACGCTCGCACTTCGAGACGGCGGCAGCCGCCGCCGCCTTCCCCGGCCGCCTGATCGTGCTTGCCGACGATACGCTCGGACTTGGCGACGTGCGCGTCGAATGGGCCCACGGCGGCGTGCTGCGCGACGAAAAGGCGCTCGCCGCCGCCATCGAATCCGCCGTGAATCGTTACGTTACAGCGCAGGCCGCCGGCCACGCGCTCCGGAGTTGACCCCATGCCCGCCGACCGTGACATGAATTTTGAGGAACTTCAGAACGGCACCCCGGGTGCCCCGGACGACGGCGACGCCGTGCGTAGCGCCCAGGAGCTGGAGGCCGTGTTCGACATCCCCGTGGCGGTCTCGGCCGTGCTCGGCAAGTCCCGAATGCAGGTGAGCCAGTTGCTGCGCATCGGCAAGGGCGCCGTGATCGAGCTCGACCGCAAGGTGGGCGAGGCGATCGACATCTATGTGAACAACCGCCTGGTCGCTCGCGGCGAGGTGGTGGTGGTCGAAGACCGGCTCGGCATCACCATGACGGAAATCATCAAGGGCGACCGGCGCTGAGCGGAGGCAGAACATGCGTTTGATGATCGTCGGCTCCCTCTCGGGCGAATTCGGTGCCGCTTCCAAGATCGCCATGGCGCGCGGGGCCAAGGTCGCCCAAGCGGATTCGGTCGAGGGCGCCCTGACGGCCCTGCGTGCCGGGCGCGGCGCCGACCTTCTCATGGTCGACGTCCGGCTCGACATCGCGACGCTGATCCGCGCCCTGGCGGACGAGCACATCCATGTCCCGGTCGTCGCCTGCGGCATCGGCACCGACACCAGGGCCGCCGTGCTGGCGATCCGCGCCGGGGCCAAGGAATATGTCCCCCTGCCGCCGGAACCGGAACTGATCGCGGCCGTCCTCGAAGCGGTCGCCGAAGAGAGCCAGAGCCTGATCTTCCGCGATCCCGCCATGGCCGAGGTGGTACGCCTGGCCGACCAGGTGGCGCCGTCCGAAGCCTCGATCCTGATCACCGGCGAGAGCGGCACCGGCAAGGAAGTGATGGCGCGCTACGTCCACCGCAAGAGCCGGCGCGCCAATGCCCCCTTCGTCTCGGTCAATTGCGCCGCGATCCCGGAAAACCTGCTGGAGAGTGAACTCTTCGGCCACGAGAAGGGCGCCTTCACCGGCGCCGTGGCGCGCCGCATCGGCAAGTTCGAGGAAGCGGACGGCGGCACCCTGCTGCTCGACGAAATCTCGGAAATGGATGTCCGCCTCCAGGCCAAGCTGCTGCGCGCGATCCAGGAGCGGGAGATCGACCGGGTCGGCGGCGGCAAGCCCGTGAAGGTCGACATCCGGGTGATCGCCACCTCGAACCGCGATCTCGTGGAAGAGGTGAAGAAGGGCACTTTCCGCGAAGACCTGCTGTTCCGCCTGAACGTGGTCAACCTGAAGATCCCGCCGCTGCGCCGGCGCCCGGCCGACGTCCTGGTGCTGGCCGAACACTTCGGCCGCAAATACGCCGAACTGAATGCGACCGGCCCGAAGGCGATCGCCGAGGATTCGCGCAAGCTCCTGCTCAGCTATACCTGGAGGGGCAATGTGCGCGAGCTCGAGAACACGATGCATCGCGCCGTTCTCCTGTCGCCCGGCCCGACCATCGAACCCGCCGCCATCGTCCTGCCCGACGGCTCTCGCCCGGTCGAGGCCGCCGGCCAGAACCCGGCCGTCACCTCGATCGCGCTGGCCTCGGCCGCAGCCGGCGGTACGCCGCCGGGCGGCCGCGGACTGGTCGGCCGCACGGTCGCCGATGTCGAGCGCGACCTGATCCTGGACACGCTCGACCATTGCCTGGGCAACCGGACCCATGCCGCGAACATCTTGGGCATTTCGATCCGCACGCTGCGCAACAAGCTGAAGCAATATACCGACGAAGGCGTCCCCGTGCCGTTGCCGGGCGAAGCCCGCCCCGGCCTGGCCTGAGGCGGATAGGCCGCGATGAGCGAGAGCAGGACCAGCACCGGCTTCGACCCCCTGGCCCTCCTGGGGCGGCTGAACACGGCGCTGCGGCGCGGCGACGTGTTGCTGGCATTCGGCGTCATCGTCATCCTGACCGTGCTGATCTTCCCGATGCCGAGCTTCCTGCTCGACATCTCGCTGGCGCTTTCGGTGACCCTCAGCGTGCTCATCCTGATGACCGCGCTGTTCATCGAGAAGCCGCTCGACTTCAGCTCCTTCCCGACCGTGCTGCTGATCGCCACCATGCTCCGGCTGGCGCTCAACCTGGCCTCGACCCGGCTGATCCTGGAGTTCGGCCACGAGGGCACCCATGCCGCCGGCGATGTCATCGCCGCCTTCGGCGGGCTGATCATGGGCGGCAATTTCCTGATCGGCATCATCGTCTTCGCGATCCTGGTGATCGTGAATTTCGTCGTCATCACCAAGGGTTCGGGCCGCATCGCCGAAGTCGCCGCCCGCTTCACCCTGGACGCCATGCCGGGCAAGCAGATGGCGATCGACGCCGACCTCTCGTCCGGCCTGCTGAGCGAAGACGAGGCCCGCAAGCGGCGCTCCGAGCTCGAACAGGAATCGACCTTCTTCGGCGCCATGGACGGCGCCGCGAAATTCGTCCGCGGCGATGCCGTGGCCGGCCTGCTGATCACGGGGATCAACCTGATCGGCGGCATCGTCATCGGCACGGCGCAGAACGGCATGACGGCCTCGGACGCCATGCACACCTATTCGACCCTGACCGTCGGCGACGGCCTGGTGTCGCAGTTCCCGGCCCTGATCGTCTCGACCGCGGCCGGCCTGATGGTCACCAAGGGCGGTACCCGCGGCACCGCCGACAAGGCGCTGTTCGGCCAGCTCGGCGGCTCCTCCCGGGCCATGGGCATGGCGGCGGCGCTGGCCTTCGTGCTCGCCCTGCTGCCCGGCATGCCGGCCCTGCCCTTCCTGGTGCTGGCCGCCGGCGCCGGCTATGCCGCCTATCGGATCGAAAGGAAGCAGGTCGCCGAACAGGTCGCCCTCGATACCGCCGCCGAGACCGAACGCCAGCGCGCCGTGGTGCCGGAAGAGCCGATCTCGGCCGCCCTGGCGATCGATGCCGTGCGGCTCGAACTCGGCTATGGCCTGATCCCGCTGATCAACGACACCACGGGCACCCGCATCACCGACCAGATCAAGGCGCTGCGGCGCCAGATCGCAGCCGAGATGGGCTTCGTCATGCCCGCGGTGCGCATCCTCGACAATGTCTCCCTCGCCTCCAACACCTATGTCCTCCGCCTGAAGGAGATGGAGGCCGGCCGGGGCGACATCCGCCCGCACATGCTGCTGGTCATGGACCCGCGCGGCGAGCCCGTGAGCCTGCCGGGCGAGCCCACGGTCGAGCCCACCTTCGGGCTGACCGCCGCCTGGATCGACACGAGCCTGCGCGAGGAAGCGCAGTTCCGCGGCCTCACGGTGGTGGACCCGGCGACCGTCATCACCACCCATCTGACCGAGGTGGTGAAGGACAACATGGCCGAGCTTCTGTCCTATGCCGAGACCCAGAAGCTGCTGGACGACCTGCCCAAGCCGCAGCAGAAGCTGGTCGCCGACCTGATCCCCTCGCGTTTCACCGTGGCCGGCGTGCAGCGTGTCCTGCAGCAACTCCTGGCCGAGCGCATCTCGGTGCGCGACCTGCCGACCATCCTCGAAGGCATCGGCGAGGCGGTCGGCTACAGCCAGAACATCATGACCATCACGGAACATGTGCGCAGCCGCCTGGCCCGCCAGATCTCCTTCGCCAACACGGGTGCCGGCGGTTACATTCCGCTGCTGCCCCTGTCGCCCGATTGGGAGCAGGCCTTCGCCGAAGCGCTGATCGGCCCGGGCGAGGAAAAGCAACTCACCCTGGCGCCGAGCCGGCTTCAGCAGTTCATCCAGTCGGTCAAGAGCACGCTCGACCGCGTCGCCGCCGACGGCGAACTGCCGGTGGTGTTGACCAGCCCGGCGATCCGGCCCTATGTCCGCTCGATCGTCGAACGTTTCAGGCCGCAGACCGTCGTCATGTCGCAGAACGAAATCCACCCCCGCGCGCGGATCCGCACGCTGGGCCAGATCTGAGGGAGGGTGAGACTTGCGGCTTCGCACCTTCCACGCCCACAACATGGCCGAGGCCATGGCCGAGATCCGCAAGGCGCTCGGCCCGGACGCCATCATCGTGTCGAGCCGGCGCGCCGCGCGCGGCATGATCGAGGTCGTGGCTGCGGTCGAAAACCTGCCGCCCGCGCCGCCGCCTGTCGCCACGCCGGCCGCCGCGGCGCCCGATCCCCTGCGCCCCCTGGGACGGGACGAGGACCGAATCGAGGCCCTGCTGGCCGGGCGCCTGGCTCAGATCAACGCGCCCGAGCGCCCGGAAGCGGAAGAGACCCGCACCCAGGACGCCTTCGCCCGCCAGATCGCCCGCGCGCTCGAATACCACCGCACGCCGCGGCGCCATATCGACAAGCTGGTGCGCGTCGCCGGTGCCTTTTCCGGCGGCTCACCCTCGGACGCGCTGGCCCATGCGCTGTCGACCACGCTGCGCTTCGCGCCCCTGCCCGACCAGCCGGCCCGCTCGATCATGCTGGTCGGCACGCCCGGCGTCGGCAAGACGGTGGTCACGGCCAAGCTCGCGGCCCGCGCCGCGGCCAACGGCACGCCGCTTCGCGTGGTCACCACCGACACGCTGAAGGCCGGCGCCACGGCCCAACTCGAAGCCTATCTCCGGGCCATGAACCAACCCCTCGGCCTCGCGGCCACGCCGGCCGAACTGGCCAAGCTCGAGCACGGCGGGGCGCGCCACCGCCGTGCCGTGATCGATACCGCCGGCGTCAACCCCTTCGACGAGGGCGACATGACCCAACTCACCCGCCTGCTCGCCGCCGCCGATGTCGAGCCCGTGCTGGTCATGGCCGCGGGCACCGATGCCCATGACGCCATGGACACCGCGCGCGCCTTCGCCCGCCTCGGCGTGCGCCGGCTGATCGTGACAAGGCTCGACGCGACCCGGCGCCTGGGGGCCTTGATCGCGGCGGCCGACGCCGGCCCCCTCGCCCTCGCCGAAGTGGGCGCCAGCCCCTTCGTCGGCCAGGGCCTCCGCGCCATCGACGCCACCGAACTCGCCCGGCTGATCATGCAGGACTACGATCACATCGAAGCCGACCCCCATGTCGAGGAGGCCGCCCAATGAGTAACGAGCCCATCGCCTCCGCCCAGCCCTTCGCCCCTTCGCTGGTCCAGCGCCGGCCGGAGGTGAAGCGGATCACCGCGGTCGCCTCCGGCAAGGGCGGCGTCGGCAAGACCTGGCTCGCCATCACCCTGGCCCATGCCCTGGCCAGGGCCGGGCAGAAGGTGCTGCTGTTCGACGGCGACCTCGGCCTCGCCAATGTCGACATCCAGCTCGGCCTGATGCCGGAGCAGGACCTGGGCGCGGTGATCGCCACCGGCACCGATCTCGGCGCCGCCGTCACCGCCGTCGCCACCACCGGTTTCGACGTGGTCGCCGGAAAGTCCGGCTCGGGCGCGCTCTCTTCGCTCACCCGCCAGGAAGTCTCGCTGCTGCGCCAGGGCGTGATCGACCTCGCGCCGCGTTACGACCAGGTGGTCATCGACATCGGCGCCGGCATCGACACGACCCAGCTCATCCTGGCCTCGACCGGCGGCCGCGTCCTGGTCGTCGTCACCGACGAGCCGACCTCGCTGACCGATGCCTATGCCTTCATCAAGGTCGCGGCCAAATTGAGCCCGAGGCCCGACCTCCGCGTCGTCGTCAACATGGCGTCGAGCAAGACCGAGGGCGAGCGGACCTATGCCACGCTGAAGCGCGCCTGCGAGAATTTCCTGAAATTCAGCCCGCCGCTGGCCGGCATCGTGCGCCGCGACCTCAAGGTCAAGGACGCCATCCGTTACCAGACGCCGCTCCTGACCCGCCACCCGAATGCCGACGCCGCGGCCGATGTCGAGGCACTGGCGACCGTGTTGATGAGGCCCGAGTGATCGATCCCGTCACAGCGGCGACCGCGCCGCCCCGGATCGAAACGACGATCGGCGACGCACGCCAGCCGCCCGGCTCCGGCCCGCGCGGCCAGGGCGCCGGAGGTACTGGCGCGGGGCCGCCGGGAAGCGGCATCGCGCACGGACCCGATGCCGCCGTCCAACTCGCCGCCGACCTTCTGCAACTGCCGCCCGGCACCGTCCTCGACGGGTTGATCGCCGGGCCGGATGCCGAGGGCCGGCCGACCATAGCGACCAACGCCGGGCTGTTCGCCCTAATCACCGCCGGCACGCCCCTGCCGCCGCCGGGCAGCCGGGTGAGCCTGCAGGTGACCGGCGCCGCCAACCTGCTCTCCGTCCTCCTGAGCACGGCCACCGGCGGCAGCCGCCCGGCCGCCCCGCTCGCCCTCGACCTTTCCTATATCGGCGGACCGACGGCGCCCACGGCTCCAGGCGGCGACGCCACCGCCCGCCCGCTGTTCCAGGCGACGCAGACCGGGGCGGACGGCCGCCCGCTCGCCTCGTTGGCCCTCCGCCTCGGGCCACCGGCCCTGCCCGGGGCGCCGCTTCTGGCCGCCACAGTGACCGCGCGGCAGGCCCTGCCCGACGGTTCCGTGACCCTGGTCCTGGCCGCCGCCGACGGCAGCACGGTCGAGATTCCCGATGCGCCGCGCGCCATCGCCGTCGGCACCCGGCTGCTGTTCGAAGTGGCGAGCCGGATCCCGGTCGGCCTGCCGAGCCGGCCCGAAGTGCCGGTCGCCCGCCTGCCCACCCTGGCCGCCATGCCGGAAGCGGTGCGCCAGTTCGCCGCCGGCCGCACCGCCCTCGCCGATCTCGACCGCCTGCTCGCCGGCGACGGCGTCGAGACCTCGGCGCTCGCCCGGCTGCTGCCAGGCCTCGGCCAGGAGCAGGGCCAGGGCCTCGCGGTCGCCCTGCTGGGCGCTGCGCTACGCTTCAAGGATTTCAAGCGCCTGCTGGGCGACGACAGGCAGGCCGCCGCCACCGCCAAGGCCGGCCCCGGCCCCTTGTTGCGGGCCGGCGCCGAATTCGCCGAACTGGCCAAGGCGGCGACCGACGCCGCACCGGCCCAGGGCTGGCGGCCCATCCCCCTGCCCTTCTTCGACGGCCGCGAGATCCAGCCCGTGGTGATCTTCGTCCAAAGCCATCAACCCGAGGCGGCCGAGGAAGAAGCGGAGGGCGAGGCCGCGACCCGGCGCAGGACGGCCCGGAATGGCACCCGTTTCATGGTCTCGCTGGCCCTGAGCGAGCTGGGCGCCGTGCAGATCGACGGCTTCGCCAAGCCCGAGCGGATCGACACCGTGCTGCGCAGCGGCCGGGCCATCGCCGCCGACCTGCGGGACGCACTGGCCAAGCGTTACACCGCCCTGATGGAGACGGCCGGGCTCGCCGGCACCCTGTCGTTCCAGGTCCAGGAAGGCCCGCGCGGCCCCCTCTCGCTCGACACGCCGGAAGCGCAGCCGGCCGGGCTCCGGCTCTCGATCACCGCCTGAGCGGCTTCAGGTCTTGTCGCGGCGTCGGCGGTGCTGGGTGATCGAAATCTCGTCGAGGTCGCCCTGCTCGACCCGCGCTTCCGCTGCCTGCTGCTGGCGCTTCTTCAGGTCGACCGCGATCTCGTAACGCTTGACGTCCTGGAAGGCGGCGGCCACGGCATTGGCCGCGCCCTCGATCTTGGGCGCCAGTTCGTCGATCGTGCGCAGCATGGTGTCGCGGCGCTGGCGGGCACCGTCGAAATAGGCGGCGAATTGCGCCAGCACCTCGGGCGAGGCGGCCGCGGCAACACGTTCGCGCGCCACTTCGGCGTCGAGCGCGATGATCTTGGTGTCGAGCTCGGCGCGCAATTGTTCGAGTTCCGCCAACATGCGGCGCTTCTCGTCCAATTGGCGCTGATGCAGGCGGATCAGCGTGGGCAAGCCCTTCTTCGCCATCGCCCTATTCCATTACCGGCGCCAGGATGCGCGCCAGTTCGCCGTAGCCTTCCTCGAGCGTCGAGGGCTCGGTCTTGCGCTGGCCGAGGAAGGCTTCCAGTGCCGGGTGGAGGTCGATCGCGGTGTCGATCTCCTCGCTCGCGCCGCGGCGATAGGCCCCGAGGCGGATCATCTCCGCCATGTCGTCATAGGCCGCCATGTAACGCCGTGCGGTCCTGACCAGGGCGTTCTGCTCGGCCGTATTGCAGCCGGGCATGGTGCGGCTGACCGAGCGCAGGATGTTGATCGCGGGAAACCGGCCTCGTTCCGCGATGGCGCGTTCGAGCACGATATGGCCGTCGAGGATGCCGCGCACGGCATCGGCGACCGGCTCGTTGTGGTCGTCGCCCTCGACGAGGACGGTGAAGAGCCCGGTGATCGAGCCCTTGCCGGTGCCGGGCCCCGCCCGTTCCAGGAGCTTCGGCAGTTCGGCGAAGACGGTCGGCGTATAGCCCTTGCTGGCCGGCGGCTCGCCGCCCGAAAGGCCGATCTCGCGCTGGGCCATGGCGAAGCGGGTGACCGAATCCATCAGGCAGAGCACATCCTTGCCCTGGTCGCGGAAATATTCGGCCACGGTCAGCGTCATATGGGCCGCCTGGCGGCGCATCAGGGCACTCTCGTCCGAGGTCGCGACCACGACGACGGAGCGCGCCAGGCCCTCCGGCCCGAGGTCGTCCTCGATGAATTCCCGGGCCTCGCGGCCGCGCTCGCCGACGAGGCCGATGACGATCACATCGGCCGAGGAATAGCGCGCCAGCATCGAGAGCAGCGACGACTTGCCGACCCCGGAGCCGGCGAAAATGCCCATGCGCTGGCCCCGGCAGCAGGACAGGAAGGTGTTCATCGAGCGGACGCCGAGATCGATCTTGGTCCCCACCCGCTTCCGCTGGTGCGCGGGCGGGGGCGCCGCCCGCAGGGGATAGGCGGCGGCGCCACGCGGCAGGTCACCTTCGCCGTCGACCGGGCGGCCGAGGGAATCGATCACCCGGCCGAGCCAGTCGTCCGACGGATAGATCGCGGCGACGCCGTCCTCGATGATCACCTTGGAGCCCATGCCGACGTTGTCGATCGGGCCGAAGGGCATGGCCAGCGCCCGCGCCTCGGAGAAGCCGACCACTTCGGCCAGCGTTTCGGTCCCGTCGCGGCCGATCAGGCGCATGCGCGAGCCGATGCCGATCATGCCCTTGACCCCGGCGACCTCGACCACGAGGCCTTGCACCGCGACGACGCGGGCAAAGCGCGTCACACTCGGGGTGGCGGCGATTTCGGCGATCAGGGCTTGCAAGGAACGGCTCTCCCCATGACGCGGAGATGATCGCCCCGAGAGGCTTAACCCGGGGTAAAGATCGCCTGCCTGGGCGGACGTCAAAAAACCGTCAGGCAGCGGATTGTAGGGTGTTGCAAAGGCCGCGGACGGGCGTCATGTTAACCTTTACGAATGGTTGAAACGCTACGCCGTCAGAGCAGGGGGTGCCGATGCGCGTGCTTCTGATCGAGGACGATCCTCAGATCTCGAAAAGTATAGAGCTGATGCTGGGGGCCGAAGGGCTGAACGTCTATGCCACCGACCTGGGGGAGGAGGGGCTGGATCTCGGCAAGCTCTACGACTACGACATCATCCTGCTCGACCTGAACCTGCCGGACATGAGCGGTTTCGACGTGCTGCGCAAGCTGCGCGCCGCCAAGGTCGACACGCCGATCCTGATCCTGACCGGGATCGGCGGCATCGAGTCGAAGGTCAAGGGCCTCGGCTTCGGGGCGGACGACTATCTGACCAAGCCGTTCCACCGCGATGAACTGCTGGCCCGCATCCACGCCATCGTGCGCCGCTCCAAGGGCCATTCCCAGTCGCAGATCATCACCGGCCGCATGACCGTGAACCTCGACGCCAAGACGGTCGAGGTCGACGGCAAGCCGGTCCATCTGACCGGCAAGGAATACGGCATGCTGGAGCTGCTGTCGCTCCGCAAGGGCACCACGCTGACCAAGGAAATGTTCCTGAACCACCTCTATGGCGGCATGGACGAGCCCGAGCTGAAGATCATCGACGTCTTCATCTGCAAGCTGCGCAAGAAACTGACCTCGGCCACCGGCGGCGAGAATTACATCGAGACCGTATGGGGCCGCGGCTATGTCCTGCGCGACCATGTCGAGGCCGAACCGACCAAGGCCAAGGCCCGCGCCTGATCTCCGTAGCGGCTGGGGCGTCAGCCCCCCGCCGCCTTGCGCAGATGCGCCACGATCAGCGCATTCACCGTCTCCGGCTTTTCCCGGTGCAGGAAATGGCCGGCGCCGTCGACGATCTCCAGCCGGACGCCCGCCGGATAATCCTGCTCCCTGACCGCGCGGGTGAAGGCGCCGACCGGGAAACAGCCGTCGTTCCTGCCGGCCAGGATCAGGCTCGGCACCTTGATGCGGCGCGAGGCGCGGGTCATGCCTTCGCGAAAGCGCGGGCTCAGCACGGCGAAGAGAGCGCGGTAATAGGCCAGCGCCGCGTGTTTCACCCCCGGCCCCGCCAGCGTCGCCTTGACCGAGGTGAGCGCCCGGGCCGGCGCCTGCCAGCCGGGCGACCAGCGCCGCCACAGCACCTCGACCAGGCGCCAGTCGTGCCGTTCGAGCAGCCAATCGGCCAGCCCGCGGGCCTGGAACAGGGCGATGTACCAGAAGGGCAGCAGAATCCAGGGGGCAGAGGCCGCGGTGGCGAGCAGCCGCCCGGTCGGCGGAATCGCGATCGCGGTCCAGCTCGCCAGGGTCTTCGGCCGGTCGGCAGCGACGACATGGCCGATCACCGCCCCCCAGTCGTGGCCGATCAGGTGGAGCGGCGTGTCGCCCAGGTTCAGCCCCTCGATCAGGGCGCCCAGGTGATCGGCCAGGGCCGCCACCGAATAGTCGCCGTCCGCCGGCTGGGACGAAGGTTCATAGCCCGGCATCATCGGCACGACGACACGGAAGCCCGCCGCCGCCAGGGCCGGGGCCAATTCGTCGAAGGAATGCGGATTGTCGGGAAAGCCGTGCAGGCAGAGCGCCACCGGCGCCGCGCCCTTGTGCCCCCCACCGCGCCGCCCGGCGGCCGGCGTCTCGAAGGCCGTGACCTCGAGGTCGCCCGCGCGGAGCTTCACCAACCGTCCCAGACTGCTCGTTCCGTGCCCCTTGGCTGGTGCCACGGCCGCCTCCCCTCTTGTCGTTGGGCGGAAGTTTGGGCGGTCGTAGCGGTTGGCGCAAGGGGGATGACAGATTGTCAGGAAAGGCGGCGTGTGCCGGCCCGCCTCGAGGGGCGGCCGGCGCCGTGTCGGACACCGGGGCCGGTGCCGCGGATTTCGTCGCACACCGGGGCGGAGGAGAGATCGCCGGCCACCGCCTCGGCAGCGGTCGAGCCGGCGAGGGCCGCGCCGGGGGCGGCGAGCATCAGGACGAGCCCGCAGGCGGCGGGCAGAAGGCCCGGGCGGTGGTGCCCTTTGGCGGCCGGCATGGGACTTCGGTCGAAACGGCCCCGTGACCGGCGCAGAATGGCACGAAGGGCGCCGGGGGCCAACCGTCCGGGCCTGACCGGCCTGTCCGGCTAGGCAGCCTGGGCGGTCTGGCGGCCGTCGAAATCGTTCCGCGCTGCTTCGATCTCGTGCATGTGGTCGAGGATCCAGCGATAGAGCGCCAGGAAGGGCGGCTGCAGCGTGCGGCCGAGCGCCGTGATCTCGTATTCGACCGCGACCGGCGAGAGCGGCAGCACCCGCCTCGTGACCAGCCCGTTCCGCTCCAGCCGGCGCAGGCATTGGGTGAGCGCCTTCTGGGTGACGCCTTCGAGCCGGCGCTTGATCGCATTGAAGCGCTGCGGCCCGGCATCGAGCACGGCCAGCACCATGACCGACCATTTGTCGGCGATCTGATCGAGCACGGCGCGGCTCGGACAATCGGCGGCGAAGCGCTCGGCCTGGCAGGCGATCATGGCGGTTTCCTTCGGTATACCTGGGCGACGTAAAGTGCCTGATTGACGCTAGGTTTATAACGTATACCTAAATGAGACCCCGCGACAACGGAGTCCCCCCATGTCTGTCTCGTCTGCTGCCACCGATGTTCTGTTCCGTCCCCTGCGCATCGGCTCGCTCGAGCTGAAGAACCGCGTCGTCATGGCGCCGATGACGCGGAACGCCGCGCCCGGCGGCATTCCCGGCCCCGCCAATGCCGCCTATTACCGCCGCCGGGCGGAAGGCGGCGTCGGCCTGATCCTCTCCGAAGGCACGGTGATCGACCGTCCGGTCTCGCGGAACGAGGCCAATATTCCCTTCTTCCACGGCGCCGCGGCGCTGGCCGGCTGGCAGGCGGTGATCGACGGCGTCCATGCCGCCGGCGGCCGCATGGGGCCGCAGATCTGGCACACCGGCTCGGTCCCCGGCATGAGCGGCTGGGAGCCCCCGGTCGAGGTCGAGAGCCCGTCCGGCCTGGTCGCCCCCGGCGTCCCCCGCGGCCACGCCATGACCGAGGCAGCGATCGCCGACACGGTGGCCGCCTTCGCCCGCGCCGCCGCCGACGCCAAGCGCCTCGGCTTCGACACGGTGGAGATCCACGGCGCCCACGGCTATCTGATCGACCAGTTCTTCTGGTCCGGCACCAACCACCGCGCCGACCGCTATGGCGGCGCCACCATCCGCGAGCGTGCGCGCTTCGCCGCCGAAGTGGTGGCCGCCGTGCGCGCCGCCGTCGGCCCGGGCTTCCCGCTCATCCTCCGCGTCAGCCAGTGGAAACAGCAGGATTTCACCGCCCGCCTGGCCACCACCCCGGCCGAGATGACCGACTGGCTGCTGCCCCTGGTCGAAGCCGGGGTCGACGTGCTGCACTGCTCGCAGCGCCGCTTCTGGGAACCCGAATTCCCCGAGGTCGACGGCGAGCACGGCCTCAATTTCGCCGGCTGGGCCAAGAAGCTGACCGGCGCCAAGACGATCAGCGTCGGCTCCGTCGGCCTCTCGGGCGAATTCATCGCCGCCTTCGGCGGCGAAGGCTCCAGCGCCGTCGGCCTGGACGCCCTCCTCGCCCGCCTGGAACGCGACGAATTCGACCTCATCGCCGTCGGCCGCGCCCTCCTCAGCGACCCCGCCTGGGTCGAGAAGATCGAAACGGGACGGACGGGCGAGCTGAAGGGGTTCGAGGCTTCGGCGTTGGCGGAGCTGGTGTAGGGGAAGTGAAGTGTTGGGCCCGGCCGAGCCGGGTCCCTCCTCAGAGCCTGTTTGGAAATTCCAGGATATCGTCGTCCCGGACGCAGCGAAGCGGAGATCCGGGACCTTTCGACCCGTGTTTCCGGCGCCTTCGCGTCAGGAGATCCCGGCTCTTCGGCCGGGATGACGAATTTCCAAACGGGCTCTCAGAAGGACACCGAGTACACAAATCAACTAAATGGATGCAGGTACTCTCCTGTCGGTCCGTATGATGCCGATGCAACTGCCCCCGCCGTATTTGCCAACTGCTCTATAAGAGGCCTCATCATTACGCCACACTCTTGAATACTGTTTGGAACGCTATCAAAAAGAACCTCTGAAAAATGATATTGGTCCTCCGAGAGCGTAGATATATCATCAGCGATACCATGGAGACCAACACCGATTTGCGTCCCTTTCACACCGACGAGACTTACCATCACTACGAAAGGCGGCTCCACGTCAAGAACTTTAAGGCCTTTAAGATAGCGAACGATGCCCATAAGTATGTAGCCTTCAATATCAATTGTGGCCAGTCTCGGACGCTCTTCCCTTTGCCCCCCTACTTTTGAAATTGAGGAGGCAACAGCTTCAAGGCGGCCATTCCGATATACCTGCGTATATGCCCGTTGCGTTGGCGAGGCGGCATCAGCATTCGATGGAAGAAAAATACCATCGAAATTTACCCACCAGTTACCAGCTGACCTGGATCCAATAGGCGAAAAATTGTGTGGGTTACTATTGATGGCAGCCAGAGAGATTGGAGAACAGGCGGGATTTAGAGAAGAATATGGAACAACATGAATTATGATGCGCGCTCGATCTATCATCTTTACCGGAATAAGATCAGCAGTTATTTTTGCCAATCTATCAAATCGAAAATCTCTAATACGATCGGCTAGGTGGGGCGCAAAATTGAACAATGATCTAAGTTCTTCAACGTTCGGTTCATATTTCCCTGCAGAAGATCGAGCCCAGAATCTGTTACCTCCTGTACCGTTTCGAACAACCCGGTGCGGAGGATTGAAACTCCGGGGAACCCGAATGATTAAAATCTCTCCTCCCGTAACAGGTACACGCCTAAACGACAAACCCGCAATCCGGGGCTCAATGTTGAATTGAGCCATTTGCTCAAGACGAAGAATTTCCTTATCAACGTCGACATCAAGACAAAATATTCCCGTTGGAACACCAGCGATTTCTTTCATTCCAATTATTATATCGCCGCCAGCCGTGTTGGCAAAAGACGTGACATCGGCCAACCATTCAGCCCTATCCCTTTCCCCATCGCCATAACTCTTGAGCTTGTATTCAATATTTCGCGCCTCCGGTACTTTCGCTTCAATCAGGCGCTTGAGATGAGATTCGTTTATGGCGTCAAGAAGGACATATTGCAGTGTCATTTGCGGTCCCTATCGAGCTCGGGCCACCAATCATAGCTCTGAGGGTGAGTGGAGGCGAAGCCTAGTACGCGCGCCCCCCTCTACCCCGCCGCCACCTCGTAAAGCCCCCGTCGGTCCTTCACCGGCTTGAACCTGTTGGTCAGGCCGAGCACGGTTTCGGCGGCGCCGAGGCAGAGCATGCCGTCGTCGGGCATGAGGCGGGCGATGCGGTCGAGGATCTGGCTCTTGGTGGGCTGGTCGAAGTAGATCAGCACGTTCCGGCAATAGACCATGTCGAAGCGGCCGAGGCTGGCAAATGAGTCGAGCAGGTTGAATTCGCGGTATTGCACCATCGAGCGGATCTCGGGGGCGATCCGCCACTGCTCGCCGTCCTTCTTGAAATATTTGACCAGGAGCTGGATGGGCAGGCCGCGCTGGACCTCGAACTGGGTGTAGAGGCCGTTCTTGGCCCGGGTCAGGACTTCGGCCGAAATGTCGGTGCCGACGATCTCGATCCGCCAGCCGGCCAGCACCGCCTTCTGTTCCGAGAGCAGCATGGCGAGCGAATAGGGCTCCTGCCCGGTCGAACAGGCGGCGGACCAGATGCGGATCCGCTTCTCGCCCGCGCGGGTCTCCATCAGGCGGGGCAGGACGTAGCCCTTGAACAGGTCGAAGGGCGTGTTGTCGCGAAAGAAGAAGGATTCGTTGGTGGTCATCGCCTCGACCACGTCGCGGATCAGCGCCTCGTCCCGGCGGCGGAGCGCCGCCGCAAGGCCGTCGAGCGAGCCGAGGCCGCGCTTCCGGGCGATCGGCAGCAGGCGGGATTCGACCAGATACCCCTTGTCGCCGCTGAGCACGAGGCCGGAGCGCGTCTTCAGCAGGTCGGCCAGGAACTGGAAATCGGCAGGGTTCATTCAGCGCACCCCCGCCAGCAGCGGCCCGCGCGCCATGCGCTCGACCGCTGCCCCGATCTCGCCGAGCGGCAGCACGGCGGCGCAGATGCCGGCGGTGGCCACGGCCCCCGGCATGCCCCAGACGACGCTGCTCGCCTCGTCCTGGGCGAGCACGGTGCCGCCCGCGGCGACGATGGCGCGGCCGCCCACCAGCCCGTCCTGGCCCATGCCGGTCAGGATCACGGTGAGCACCGCCGGGCCATAGGCGGCGGCGATCGAGCGCAGCATGGGATCGACCGAGGGACGGCAGAAATTCTCCGGCGGGTCGTCGGTCAGGCGGATCACCCGCTGATTGCCCGAACGGTCCACCAGCATGTGGCGGTTGCCGGGGGCGACATAGATGCGCCGGCCCTGGATCGCCTCGCCGTCCACACCCTCGGCCGCGGGCACGCCGCTGGAGCGCGCCAGATGCTCGGCCAGGATCGCGGTGAAGGTCGCCGGCATGTGCTGGGTGATCAGGATCGGCTGTTCGACGCGCTGCGCCATGGTGCCGAGCACGGCGGCGAGGGCCTGGGGCCCGCCGGTCGAGGAGCCGATGGCGATCACCTGCGGCCGCACGGTGCCGGGCGCGCGCAGGGCGACGACGGCGGGTGCGGCGGGTGCCGGCGGCGGCGGCCGCTTGGCGATGCCGAAGGCGGGCGCCGGAGCCGGGGCGGCCGATACCGCCGGCCGGCCGATCAGGCGGTTGCGGCGCCGGGCGGCCTGGCCGAGGGCGCGCACCTTGGCCACCAGCTCGGCCCTGAAGGCGTCGACCGTGCCGGCCTCGCGGGTCGAGCTCGGCTTGGTCAGATAGTCGGCGGCGCCGAGGGTCAGCGCCTTCATGGAAACCTCGGCCCCGGCCCGGGTCAGGGTCGAGGACATGAGCACGCGGACGCCGCGCACCTGCTTCAGGATCTCGGGCAGCGCGGTCAGCCCGTCCATCTCGGGCATCTCGATGTCGAGGATCACCACCTCGGGATTGGCGCGCGCCACCTGGCGCACGGCGAGCGCGCCATTGGCCGCGGTCGCCACCACTTCGATGTCCGGCTCCGCCTCGAGCCAGCGGCCGACCATGCCGCGGATCACCGCCGAGTCGTCGACCAGCATGACCCGGAGCGGTCCGTCGTCCGCCGGCCTGTCCCCGGTTGGCTCGGCACCCGCCATCAGAGCACACCGACCGAGGCGAGCTTGGCTTCCAGGATCTCGCGATCGAAGGGTTTCATGATGTATTCGTTGGCGCCGGATTCGAGGGCGAGCTGGATGTGGTCCAGGTCGTTCTCGGTGGTGCAGAACACCACCACGGGAGCGTCACCGCCCGGCATGACGCGCAGCGCCTGAAGGAATTCGAGGCCGTTCATCACCGGCATGTTCCAGTCGAGCAGGATGAAGTCCGGCAGCTTGGCGGCGCAATGCTCCAGGGCTTCCTTGCCGTCGGCCGCCTCGTCGACCGCGAAGCCGATCTCTTCCAGCATGCGGCGCGCCACCTTGCGGATGACGCGGGAATCGTCGACGACAAGACACGCCTTCATCGCTCGCCCCTACCTTTGTGACCGGCCGCGCAGCGTCAGGCCGCGCGGCGCTTGTTATCGAGCGTCGAGCGCAGCGATTCGAGCAAGCCCTCGCGGTCGCCCTTGGCCACATAGTCGATGAAGCCGACCTGGCGCCCGCGCTCGAAATCGGACGGCGCCGTGCGCGAGGACAGCGCGATGATCGGCGTATCCCGCCAGCGCCCCTCGGCCTTCACGGTCTCGGCGAATTCGAAGCCGTCCATGCCGGGCATTTCGATGTCGGACAGGATGAGATCGAACTTGGCGCCCTGTTCGCGCAGCTTCAGGGCCGAAGCGGCATCCTCCGCCGCGGTCACGTCGTAACCGGCGACCGAGAGCACGGGCATGATCATGCTGCGGAAGAACGGGCTGTCGTCGACCAGGAGGAGCGAACGGTGGCGCTCGGTCGCCGGCATTTCGGCGGCGGAGCGGCGGAACCAATCGTCATAGGCCATGGTCAGGTAATGGGCGACGTCGACCACGCCGGTCGCCTGGCCGGCCACCACGGCGGTGCCGATCAGGCCCGGGCGGGCCGCCTTCAGCTCGACCTTCAGCTCGTCTTCGACGATGTCGACGATCTCGTCGACCGCGAGGCCCATGGCCCGTTCGCCGTCGGCGAAGACCAGCACGGGCTGGCCGCCCTCGGTCTTCAGGCGGAATTCGGGATCGAGGCAGACGAGCGGCATCAGGCGGCCGCGATATTGCACCACCGGCTTGCCGTTGGAACGCTCGATGCGGCCGACCTCGATCTCCTCCAGGCGGGCGATCAGGGACAGCGGCACCGCCTTGGGTTCGGCACCACCGGCCTTGAAGATCAGGAGCGAGGTGCGCTCGGCGGCGGCGCCGGCGGCAACCACTTCGGTCTGGCCGTCCTGGTTCTCGCGCAGCGCCTCGCCGGTCTGCAGGGCGAGGCCGTTGGGATCGAGGATCATGATCACGCTGCCGTCGCCGAGAATGGTATTGCCCGAGAACAGGGTGTTGTTGCGCAGGATACTGGCCACCGGCTTGACCACGATTTCCTCGGTGTCGAAGACGCGGTCGACGACGATGCCGAAGGTCTGGTTGCCGACCTGGGCGACGATGATGAAGGCTTCGTCCGGCCGCTTGGTGCCTTCCGGCACCAGCTTCAGCGTGTCGGCCAGGAAGATCAGGGGCAACAGGCGGTTGCGCAGGCGGACGACCGGGGTGCGGTTGATCACCTCGATCCGGTGTTCGGAATCGGGCGTCGCACGCACCAGCTCGACCACGCCGATCTGCGGCACGGCGAAGCGCTCGCCCGCACATTCGACGATCAGGGCGGAGACGATCGCCAGCGTCAGCGGGATCTTGATCTGGAAGGTGGTGCCCTTGCCGGCCACCGTCTTCAGGTCGATGGTGCCGCCGATCTTCTCGATATTGGTGCGCACCACGTCCATGCCGACGCCGCGGCCCGAGACGCTGGTCACCTTTTCCGCGGTCGACAGGCCGGGGTGGAAGATGTAGCGCCCGAGCTGGGCATCCGACATCGCTTCCAGCTCGGCCTCGGAGGCATAGCCGCCGGCCGCCACCTTGGCCTTGATCTTGGCGAGGTTCAGGCCGCGGCCGTCATCCGCCACCTGGATGATGATGTGGCCGCCCTCGTGATAGGCGTTCAGGGTGACCCGGCCGGTCTCCGGCTTGCCGGCGGCGCGGCGCTCTTCCGGCGTCTCCAGCCCGTGATCGGCCGAATTGCGCACCATATGGGTGAGCGGGTCCTTGATCAGTTCCAGCACCTGGCGGTCGAGTTCGGTCTCGGCGCCATGCATCTGGAGGTCGATCTTCTTGCGCAGCTCGTGGGAAAGGTCGCGCACGATGCGCGGCAGCTTGGCCCAGGCGTTGCCGATCGGCTGCATCCGGGTCTTCATCACCGATTCCTGCAGCTCGCTGGTGCACAGCGACAGGCGCTGCAGCGGGCCGGAGAATTCGGTGTCGCCCATGCGGCGGACCATCTGGAGGAGCTGGTTGCGGGTCAGCACCAGTTCCGAAACCATGGTCATCAGGTTTTCGAGGAGGTCGACCGAGACGCGCAGCGTCTGGTTCGCCACGGCGCTCTCGCCGCGCGGCTCGGCATCGGCGTGCTCGGCGGGGCGGGCGGGCGGCGCCTGCTGGTCACGGGCGACCACGGCGGTCGCCGCCGCTTCCTCTTCAGAGAGCAGCGGCGGGGCACCGGCGGCGATCGCCTCCGGTCCCGGCGCCATCTGGAAGGCGGCCTCGAGTTCGTCCAGGCTGACTTCGCCCGGCTTCGGCGTCCGTTCGGGCAATACCGCCGGCATCGCGACGACTTCGGCGGCGGGGACGGGCGCCGGTGCCGGGACGGGAGCGGGTACGGCGGCGGCGGGCGGGGTGTAGCGGCCCTCGGCCATGTCGTCCAGGCGGGCGATGATCGCGGCGTCGTCGCCGGCCGGCTCCTGTTCGGTCGCTTCCAGGACCGAGAGGATCGCCTTGATGCCGTCCAGCGCCTCGAGGATCAGGCTGACCGCATCCTCGGTCACCGTCATCTCGCCGGCGCGGAACTTGCCGAGCACGTTTTCGGCGGCATGGGCCAGGGCTTCGAGCCGGGGCAGGCCCAAGAAGCCGCAGGTGCCCTTGATGGTATGGACCAGGCGGAAGATGTTCGACAGGACGTCCCGATTGTTCGGATCCTGTTCGAGTTTCACGATCTCGACGTCGACGACGTCGAGGTTCTCGGCCGTCTCGGTCAGAAATTCTCGCAGCAGGTCGTCCACGGGCACCCCCGGTCGTCGTTCGCCGGTCGTGGCCGCACCGCGCCCGGTCGAGATGGTTGATCTGCCCCATGCTCGACCGGGGGCGTAAATATTCGATGAACGACCGCCCGGCCGCTAGGAAGCGGCGGGCGCCAGCCGCAGCACCACCCGCCCGGGCTCCGACGCTGCGGACAGGGCGAGGCCGGCGGCGGCGGCCAGGTGGCGCAACAGGACGAGGGGGGCGGTGCGCGCCTCGGCCTCGGCCTCGTCGCCCGCGATGATGCGTTCGTGACTCGCCGGCAGGGCGCAGCGCTCGCCCTCCGCCGTGGCGGTGGGGCCGGCGCCGAGGCCGAGCCGGCCGCCGCGCGGCAGGCAGTCCGCCGCGATCAGGGCGAGCAGGAAGAGGCGCCGCGCCTCCGCCCGCGTGAGGCTCGTGCCCATGCCGTCGAGGCTGGTCTGGATGCGCCGGCCGCGCAGGGCCGCGGCGACGATTTCTGCCGCCTCGTCGCGTCCGAGGCTCGAACTGTCGTCGGCGAAGCCAAAGGCGATGCGGAAGAAATTCAGCCGTGCGGTCAGTTCCGCGGCACTGTCGCCGAGCAGGCCGAGCGACTGTTCGCGCAATTCCTCGTCGTCCTCGGCATCCGAGAGCAGCTCGACACCGTTCACCACCGCCCCCACAGGCCCGACCAGGTCGTGGCAAAGGCGCGAGCAGATGAGGCCGGTGAGGGCCAGGGGATCGATCGAAGACAAGACGACACCGATTGAAACAGGACGACGGAAACCCGGCCTTCGTGGCCCTTGCTGTAGCGGTGCCACGGGATGACACTGGCGGCGCCAGACAGTCCGGCCGGGGGTCGCAGATTAACGCAGCGCACCCCCCGCCGCACAATTTCTTTCGTCGCAGAGGTCAAGCCATGCCGCGCCATCCCGCCGCCAGCCTGCTCGCCCCCGGGGCACGGGTGCGCCACCCGCAGGAGCCGGACTGGGGCCTGGGCCAGGTCCAGAGCGTGGTGGGCGCCCGCGTCACGGTGAATTTCGAACATGCGGGCAAGCGGCTCATCAATGTTGCCGTGGTAGACCTGGAGCTTGTCGACGGCGCCGCCGAGACCCGCTATTAAGTCGCATCCTTCTTCTGCGTCCCGGTCCACCATGCCCTTCGATGCTTCCGCCCGCGCCGACCTGATCGTCCCCCTCGCCGACCTGGCCAGGGCGGCCGGCGTCGAGATCATGAAGATCTACGAGAGCGATTTCGCCGTCCGCTCGAAAGGCGCCGAAGGCCCGGTGACCGACGCCGACCTGGCGGCCGAGGCGGTGATCCTGGCCGGCCTCGCCAAGCTGACCCCGGAAATTCCCGTGGTCGCCGAAGAACTGGCGGCGGCCGGCCAGCTGCCGGCCGGCAATCCCGCCGCATGGCGCCAATTCTGGCTGGTCGACCCGCTGGACGGGACCAAGGAATTCGTCAAGCGGAATGGCGAATTCACCGTGAACATCGCCCTGATCGAGGACGGCGTGCCGGTCATGGGCGTGGTCCACACGCCTGCCAAGGGCTGGACCCATACCGGCCACGGCATGGGCACCGCCGCCGTGCGCCGCCAGGGCCTGCCGCCCCAGCCGATCCGCGTCCGCCCGGTACCGCCGGCCGGCCTCACCGTGGTCGCCAGCCGCAGCCACCGCGACAAGGAAACCGACGATTTCCTGGCCGACCTCCAGGTCGAGACCATCCTGTCGGCCGGTTCGTCGCTGAAATTCTGCCTGGTCGCCGAAGGCCAGGCCGATCTCTACCCGCGCATGGGACCGACCATGGAATGGGACACCGCGGCCGGCCATGCCGTGGTGCTGGCCGCCGGCGGCACGGTGACCACCCTCGAAGGCGCCGCCCTCTCCTATGGCAAGCCCGAGTTCCGCAATCCGAAGTTCGTCGTCAGGGGCGGCTGACCCCGCCCTTCCCGCATCCGGCCTCCCGGCCCCAGGACCATGCCCAGAGACAACGGTGAATTCGCCCCCCAGAAGGCGAAAGACGAGGAACGGCCGGCCCTGGTGGTGCCGCAGGCCGAAAGGCGCCGCGCCTTCCTGGTGCTCACCCTCGGGCTGATGTGCACCGGCTTCTCGCAGGCCGTGGTCTACGCCATCCTGCCGCCGATCGCCCGCGATCTCGGCCTGTCCGAACTCCAGGTCGGCAGCATCTTCGTGCTCTCTTCGGCCTTCTGGGTGCTGACCACGCCCTGGTGGGGCCGGCGTTCCGACCATCTGGGGCGCAAGCGCACGATCCTGATCGGGCTGTTCGGCTTCGCCCTCTCCATGCTGCTGTTCACCGTGGCGCTGGAAGCGGCGCAGGCGCATTGGCTGCCCATCGCCGTCGCCTTCCCGATCCTGATCGTCACCCGCTCGCTCTACGGCCTCATCGTCTCGGCCGCCAATCCGGCCGCCCAGGCCTATGTCGCCGAGCGGACGGCGCGGGAGGAGCGGACAAGGGCGGTCGCCACCATCGGCGCCGCCTATGGCCTCGGCGCCACCATCGGCCCCGGCGTCTCGGCCAGCCTGGTGATCCTGGGCATCCTGGTGCCCTTCTATTTCACCGTGCTGCTCGGCCTCGTCAGCGCCGCCGCGATCTGGCGCTTCCTGCCCGAAGGCCAGGCCCGGCTCGAAAAGCCGCCGCGCATCCGGCTCAGCATCCTGGACCGGCGCATCACGCTCAATCTCGTCAACGGCGTGCTGATCTCGGCCGCCCAGGCGATCATGATCCAGACCGTCGCCTTCTACATGATGGACCGGCTCTCGCTGCCGCTCGATTCGGCGGCGCAATTCGCCGGCATCGGCCTGATGGCGGCCTCCCTCGCCGCGCTCTTCGGCCAGCTCGTGATCGTGCATCGCTTCCGCATGTCGGCCCCCGTGCTGGAGCGGACCGGCCTCGGCATCGCAGCGGCGGCCTTCCTTGCGCTGGGCTTTTCCTTTCAGCTCGGGCCGCTCGTCTTCGCGCTGACCATGATCGGGCTCGGCCAGGGCATGTCGCGGCCGGGCAATTCCGCCGTGGCCTCCCTCGTCGTCCGCCGGCACGAACAGGGTGCCGTCGCCGGCCTCAGCAACGCCACCAACGCGGTCGGCTTCCTGTTCATGCCCTTCATCGCCATGCCGGCCTATAAACTCGACCCTGCGCTACCCTATTTCATCGGTGCCGGGCTGCTCGCTCTCGGCCTGGCGATCTCTTTCCTCGATCCCAACGCCCGCCGGGCCGGGGCTGCCGGGGCCGAGGGCTACGACGAGATGGACGACGGACTGCCGCACCTCTGATCACCCCCTTGATCTCGGGCCGAGCGATCCCCAGTTTGCGCACTGCAATATTGGGGGAGATCGATGCTCGAACGTGTGATCGAACAGGCCATCCTGGCCAGCCGCTGGCTTCTGGTGCCGCTCTATCTCGGCCTCGCGGCCATGCTGGTGGTGCTGACCGTCCAGTTCTACGTCGATTTCTTCCATGTCATCGGCACGCTGACCGAGACGGACGATTCGACCATCATCCTGGAAGCGCTGGCCCTGATCGACCTCGTCCTGGTCGCCGGCCTGATCACCATGGTGGTGATCAGTTCCTACGAGAATTTCGTCTCCAAGATCGACGTGAGGGAAGGCCAGGACACGCCGCCCCTGTTCGGCAAGCTCGACCCCGGCACGCTGAAGATCAAGCTGGGCGCCTCCATGGTGGCGATCTCGTCGATCCAGCTGCTCAAGGCCTTCGTCAGCGTCGGCAAATATTCCTCGACCGAGCTCGCCTGGCTGATCGGCATTCACATGACGCTGGTGGTCTCGACCCTGCTGATGGCCATCATCGACAAGCTGGCCTTCTCCAAGGGCGCCAAGGAAAAGGCCTGAAACGCCCCTCCCGTCATGGCCGGGACTTCGCCCGGCCATGACGATCACACGTGGCGCCAAGAAGTCGTGAACAACCTGCTGACCTTGACCGAACAGCCACGGGCCACGACGCAATAGGAACGCAATCGAAAGCGCCCTCAGCGTTCGGTCAGTTTCAGCTCGATCCGGCGGTTCCGGGCCAGCGCCTCTGTCGTGCCGCTGGCATCCAGCGGCTGGAATTCGCCGAAGCCGGCGGCGGCCAGGCGCTCGGCCGGGATGCCCTGGGCGATCAGGAATTTCACCACGGCCACGGCGCGCGCGGTCGACAGTTCCCAGTTCGAGGCATAGAGCGGCGAATTGAGGATCGGCGTCACGTCGGTATGGCCGTCGACGCGGAGGATCCACGGCAGGTCCGTCGGGATCTGCCCCGCGATTTCCTTCAAGGTCGCGGCGAAACGGGCCAGCGTGTCCTGCCCGCCCTGGCCGAGCTCGGCCGAACCGGAAGCGAAGAGCACTTCCGACTGGAAGACGAAACGATCGCCCACGATGCGGACGTCCTGCCGGTCGCCCAGCACTTCACGCAGGCGCCCGAAGAATTCCGAGCGGTAACGCGCCAACTCCTCGACCTTGCTGGCGAGGGCGAGGTTGAGCCTTCGCCCGAGGTCGGCGATCACCGCCTGGGATTCCCGGTCCTTGGTGTCGGACTGGTCGAGCATGGCGGCGATCTCCTTCAACTGCTCGCGGAGTTCGGCGAGCTGGCGGTTGAGGAGATCGACCTGGGCCTGGGCATCGGCGCTGAGCGCCTTTTCGCGGTCGAGCTCGGCGGTCAGCGCGCCGACCTCGCCTTGCAGGCCCTCGGCATTCTCGCCCTGCTCCGCGAGCTGGGCGCGGAGCGTGTCGCGCTCGCCGTTCGCCTTCTCGACCCCGGCCGAGAGACTGGAGACCGAGAGGCGAAGTTCCGCATTGGCCTGACGTTCGAGCGCCAAGAGATCGGTCAGATCGGCGATCTGGCGGTTGAGCCGAACCAGCGCCTCGTCCCGGCCGGACAGTGCCTGGCTGAGAAAGAATTGCGCCAGCATGAAGACCGAGAGCAGGAAGGAAATCGCCAAGAGCAGCGTGGTCAGCGCATCGACGAAGCCGGGCCAGATATTGACCGGCCCCTGGTCGCGGAAACGCCGGCTGCGCGAGGCCACGTCAGCGCTCCTCGGCCGCCATGGCGGCGATCGTCCGGGTCAGGATCTTGACCTGGGCCGCCACTTCGTCGAGGCCGCTGCGCTGGCCCTCCGTGAGCCGGGTGATGCCGGTGTCGATGCTGCGCAGATGGGCCTTGGCGGCATCGTCGAGCGCCGGAGTCGCCTGGGCCTGGGCCAGGCGTTGCAGGGCGGGCTTCAGCTCCATCTGGGCTTCGGCGATGCGCACCATCAGCTCCTGCTCGGCCCGCATCTGGGAAGCGAGCGTGGCCAGCCGTTCCGTCAGCGAGACCAGGGCCTCGTTCGCCGTGGCGCGGTTCTCTTCGGCATGGGCCATGGTGCGCTGGAGCCGGTCAAGGCTCTCGGCCGTCGATTCGAGCAGGGCGGAGACATAGGCAGGCACGCCGGCGCCACCCTCGCCCTCGCCCACCGGGCCGGAGGAGCCGAGGCGGGTATTGGCGGTCAGGTAATCCTCGACCTCGCCCAGGAAGCGGCCCTGGGCCTGGCCCGCCTGAAGCTCCAGGAAGCCGAGCACGAGCGAGCCCGAAAGGCCGAACAGCGAGGACGAGAAGGACGTCCCCATGCCCGACAGCGGCGCCTCGAGACCGCGCTTAAGTTCCCCGAACATGGCGGGGAAATCGCCGCCGCCGGTGATGTTCAGGTTGCGGATGGCATCACCGATCGACGACACCGTCGAGAGCAGGCCCCAGAAGGTGCCGAGCAGGCCGAGGAAGATCAGCAGGGAAACGAGATAGCGGCCGATCTCACGCTTCTCGTCCAGCCGGGCAGCCAGACCGTCGACCAGGGCGCGCGATGCGGTCGGGCCGAGCTGCCAGCGGCTGCCGCGCCTCTCGCCCATGGTGGCCGCGATCGGGCCGAGCAGGTCGGGCATGGGGGCCGAATTCAGCGCCGGGTCCTGGCGGGTCAGGCGCTCGAACCAGCGCGCTTCCGGGCGGAGCGCCAGCACTTCCCGCAGCATGTAGACGATGCCGAGCAGCAAGACCGCCAGGATCACCGAATTCAGCGGCACATTGGTGGCGAAGAAGCGGCTGGCCGGGCCGAGCAGGACCACCGCGACGGCGACGATCACCAGCAGGAACAAGGTCATGCGCAACAGGTAGCGATCGGGATTCATGGTCCTCGTCCCCCGGCCCGCAGCACAAACGATACCTGCGGCCGTTTCGGCTCAAGACTTTCCGATGCCGGGCGCCTGCGCGGCCCCGGCATCAAGGCATCAGGGCGATGTCCACCCCGTCGGCCACCGGCGCATCCGGCGCCATGCCGACCGCACGCAGGTCGATCCGGTTGGCGGCCACGCCATGTTCGATCAGATAGGTGCGCACCGCCAGCACACGCTGGCGGGCCAGACGGCGGGCGCCCGTCGCCGTGTCGTTGGCGCCGCTGGCGAAACCGCGCAGCAGGATGCGCCCCTCCGGCGTCTGCAACTGCTGGACCGCTGTATCGAGCGCCGCCTTGGCGGCGTCGTCCAGCACGTCGCTGGTGGTGGCGAAGGAGACCTTGCCCACCGGCTTGGCCACCGCGGGCAGGCCGCCGGTACCGGCCGGGACCGGGCCGGGTGCGGCGGGCAGCGCCGCCACGGGGGCCGGGGCAGGTGCTGGCGCTGGTTCAGGCGCGACAGCGGGGGCCGGCGCAGGCTCGGGTTCCGGCGCCGGCGGTAGGGCGCTGGTCAGATCGGTCGGCCTGCCGGGTTCCGGCGCCGTCTCCACCGCAGGCGGAGGAGGAGGCGGGGGCGGCGCTGGTGGCGGTGGTGGCGGCGGTGGCGGCGCGGGCGGGGCAGCCGGCGGCACGGCGGGCTCGCCCAGCCGGGTGCCCAGCTCGGTCATCGCCAGCATGCGCGGCGTCGTCGCGTCCACCACCGGGCGCGGCGGCGGAGGCGGCGGGGGTGGGGCCGCCGGGGGTTCCACGACCGGCGCCGGTTC
>NZ_JBAZKR010000058.1:0-28887 GCF_041650655.1 Zavarzinia sp. | reverse complement strand
TGACCCCCTAGGTGTGGAACAGAGCCATGGGCAAACCTTGGAGCCCCGACAGCTGGCGCAACCTGCCGATCAAGCAGGTGCCGGAATATCCCGATCCCGCAGCGATCGCCGCGGTCGAGGAGAAGCTGCGCTCCTATCCGCCGCTGGTCTTTGCGGGCGAGGCACGGAACCTGAAGAAGTCGCTGGGCGAGGTTGCGCAGGGGCGGGCTTTCCTGCTCCAGGGCGGTGACTGCGCCGAGAGCTTCTCGGAATTCCACCCGAACAATATCCGCGACATGTTCCGCGTCATCCTGCAGATGGCCGTGGTGCTGACCTATGCCGCCTCCTGCCCGGTGGTGAAGGTCGGCCGCATCGCCGGCCAGTTCGCCAAGCCGCGTTCGGCCCCGACCGAGACCATCGGCGGCGTCGAGCTGCCGTCCTACCGGGGCGACAACATCAACGGACCCGAATTCACCGCCGAAGCGCGCGTGCCCGATCCGTCCCGCCTGTTGCAGGCCTATGGCCAGTCGGCGGCGACGCTCAATCTGCTGCGCGCCTTCGCCCAGGGCGGCTATGCCGAGCTGAGCCAGGTGAACCGCTGGAACATGGGCTTCGTCTCCGGCCCGGCGATGGAGCGTTACCGCGACATCGCCCAGCGGATCGAGGAATCGCTCAACTTCATGCGCGCCTGCGGCGTCACCGGCGAGACTACGCCGGCGCTGCGCCAGACCGATTTCTACACCAGCCACGAGGCGCTGCTGCTCGGCTACGAGCAGGCGATGACGCGCGAGGATTCGGTGCAGGGCGGCTGGTACGACACCTCGGCCCATATGCTGTGGATCGGCGAGCGGACGCGCGACCTCGACGGCGCCCATGTCGAATTCATGCGCGGCATCCGCAACCCGATCGGCTGCAAGGTCGGCCCGGGCATGGAGCCGGCCGACCTTCTGAAGCTGATCGACGCCCTGAACCCGGCGGACGAGCCGGGCCGGCTCACCCTGATCACCCGCATGGGCCACGATCAGATCGAGCGCAAGCTGCCCGCCCTGGTGCGCGCGGTGAAGCGCGAGGGCCGCAAGGTCGTGTGGTCCTGCGATCCCATGCACGGCAACACGATCAAGTCGGCGAGCGGCTACAAGACCCGTCCCTTCGACCGCATCCTGGCCGAAGTGCGCGGCTTCTTCGCGGTGCATGAGGCCGAAGGCACCTATGCCGGCGGCATCCACCTGGAAATGACCGGCCAGAACGTCACCGAATGCATTGGCGGCGCCGTCGAGATCGCGGACGACCAGCTGGCCGACTACTACCGGACCGCCTGCGACCCGCGCCTCAACGCCTCGCAGGCGCTGGAACTCGCCTTCCTCCTCGCCGAGGAGATCAAGGAAGAACGCGCCGGCGCCCAGCTCGCCGCCGCCTCGTAATCGGGCGCACATGATTTGAGGGGCGGCGGGGACACCCGGCCGCCCCTCATTATTTCGGGCCGCGGTAGATGTCCTTCCGCAGGTTCTTCTGCGCCTCGCCGACCGCATCGGCGATTTCCCCGTCACATGGGACGGAGTCCCCCACCCCGCCCGCGATGCACGGGCACGAAGCTGGCGGCGCGAACTTGGCGAAGATATGGCCGAGTGCTGTAATGCCGACTCACTATCGACGATGCCGAGGGTTCTGATGACGGGTTTCAAGGGCGATCCGGGTGTGATCGTGGTCGACCATCCGCTGGTCCAGCACAAGCTGACGATCATGCGCCGGCGCGAGACGTCGACCCTCGGCTTTCGCCGCCTGCTGGGCGAGATCGGCATGTTGCTCGCCTATGAGGTGGTGCGCGACGTGCCGACCGAACTGGTCGAAATCGAAACCCCGATCAAGACCTGCATGATGCCGCAGCTCGCGGGCAAGAAGCTCTGCCTAGTCTCGGTGCTGCGCGCGGGCGAGGGCCTGCTCTCGGGCATGTTGGACATCCTGCCGGCCGCCCGCGTCGGCCATGTCGGCCTCTACCGCGACCCGAAAACGCTGCAGGCGGTCGAATATTTCATGAAGCTGCCGCGCGACATCGGCGAGCGCCTGGCGATCGTGCTCGACCCCATGCTGGCGACCGGCAATTCCGCCGTGGCCGCGGTGCAGAAGGTGAAGGACGCCGGCTGCACCTCGATCAAATTCGTCAGCCTGCTCTCCGCCCCCGAGGGCGTCGCCCATCTGCGCGCGGCCCATCCGGACGTGCCGGTCTATACCGCCGCGATCGACGAATGCCTGAACGACCACGGCTATATCGTGCCCGGCCTCGGCGATGCCGGCGACCGCCTGTTCGGCACGAAATGACGGCGCGCGGGTAAGCGCGTAGACTGGGGCTTCAGTAGCGGTTTCGAGGACAAGGCCATGGCGAACTACGATACGAGCTTCCTCGAACGGATGATCGACCAGGCGCTCGGCCGGATGGAGGCGGATATCGTCATCCGCAACACCCGCTTCCTCAATGTCGCCACCGCCGAAGTGGCGGAGGGCGACATCGCCATCTGCGGCGACCGCATCGTCGGCACCTACGAAGGCTACCGTGGCAAGGTGGAGATCGACGGGCGGAACCTGACCTGCGTGCCCGGCTTCATCGACACCCACGTCCATGTCGAGAGCAGCCTGGTCAGCCCCGGCGAATTCGACCGCTGCGTGCTGCCGCGCGGCACCACCACGGCGATCTGCGACCCGCACGAGATCTGCAACGTGCTGGGCACCCAGGGCCTCGACTATTTCCTGGAGGCGGCCGCCGGTACCGTGCTCGACCTCAAGGTCCAGCTCTCCTCCTGCGTGCCGGCGACCAAACTGGAGACCGCGGGCGCCACCCTGACCGCCGATGATCTGGTGCGTTACAAGGGGCACAAACATTCGATCGGGCTTGCCGAATTCATGAATGTGCCCGGCATCCTCTACAAGGATCCGGACGTGCTGGCCAAGCTCGCCGCCTTCGAGGGCTGCCACATCGACGGTCACGCGCCCATGGTCTCCGGCCGTGACCTCAATGCCTATCTCTCCTGTGGCATCCGCAACTGCCACGAGACCACCTCCCTGCCGGAAGGGCTCGAGAAGCTGCGCAAGGGCATGCAGGTGCTGGTGCGCGAAGGCACCGTGTGCAAGGACGTGAAGACCCTGAGCCCGCTGATCACGGCCGATACGTCCTCCTTCGTCTCCTTCTGCACCGACGACCGCAACCCCCTCGACATCCACGAGGAAGGCCATGTCGACCATCTGGTGCGCACGGCGATCGCCCAGGGCGTGCCGCTGGCGCATGCCTATCGCGCCGCTTCCTGGTCGGCGGCGCAGAGCTTCGGGCTGCGCGACCGCGGCATCATCGCGCCCGGCCGCCGGGCCGACATCGTGCTGCTCGACGATCTCGAGACCTGCGCCGTGCACGGCGTGATCTCGGCCGGCCGCATCGTCACCCCGGCGCTGTTCGAGAACCGCCGCCTGCCGGCGCCGATCGGCCTCGATTCGATGAAGCTGGCGCCGGTTTCGGCCGGCGATTTCGTGGTCAAGGCGAGTGCGCCGACAGGCCCGGTGATCGGCATTTCGGTCGGCAGCGTGGTGACCGAGCACCTGACCATGACCCTGCCCTACCGTAACGGCGAACGCCTGCCCGATCCCGCCAACGACGTGCTCAAGGTCTGCGTCGTCGCCCGCCACGGCAAGAACCGCAACATCGGCCGCGGTTTCGTGAAGGGCTTCGGCCTGGCGCGCGGCGCGCTCGCCTCCTCGGTCGGCCACGACAGCCACAACGTCTGCGTGGTCGGCAAGGACGACGCCGAAATGGCCCTGGCGGTCAATCGCCTGATCGAAATCGGTGGCGGTTTCGTCGCGGTGGCGGACGGCCGCGTGGTGGGCGAACTGGCCCTGCCCATGGCCGGTCTCATCTCGCTGAAGCCCTTCGAGGGCGTGCGTTCCGATCTGGTCGCCCTTCGCGCCGTCATCCGCGAGCTGGGCTGCCCGCTGCCGGAGCCTTTCCTCCAGCTCGCCTTCCTGCCGCTGCCGGTGATCCCCCACCTGAAGATCACCGACCACGGACTGGTCGACGTCGACCGTTTCGAACTCATTGCGGCTTAGGCAACACCCCTTCGACCAGCGACAGAAGAGTGGAGACCAGCACCGCGCCGAAGGCGGCGACGACCCGGGCGGCGTCGCCTTCGATGAGGCCCGGTACCGACAGGCCCCAGACGAAATAGGCGACGGTCGCCGCGAACATGCGCCACAGGGGCAGCGTCGGCGTCAGGCCGGCGGCGCGCTGCGCCCTGGCCGCCACCAGCCACAGGATGACCGGCGTCAACACCCCGAAGATCACATAGAGCAGGCCGGCCGTGGCCCAGGAGACCATGCTCTGCAGCGCCGGCTGGGCCGAGACGGCGGCGACATAGAGGGTCACCGTCTCGACCGGGATATATTTGGTCAGCGCGTCGAGCGCGCTGTCCGCCCCCGGCACCGTCGCGGCGGCGGGCGGCGGCGGCGGCGGGACGCCCGGCAGCCCCTTGGTGACCAGGGTGGTGAAGTTGAAATTCGGCGGAGGCAGCCGACTGGCGGCATGTTCCCGCCCCAAGGCAACCAGGCTCATGGCCCTTCTCCTTCGGTTGGCGCCGAGGCGACCACCACCCCCACATGCGGGAAGATCATTCACCGGCACACGCGGAAAGGATAACCCCGTTCAGCAGCGGGATAAAGCGGATGTGCCCCCGCCGCTCAGGCCAGGCCGAGGCGTCGGGCGGGCTCGCCCGCGACATAGGTGGCGGCGACCGAACGGTCGTCGCCCATGATCATCAGGACGAAAAGTTCCTGCTCGAGATCGCCCTCGACCGCGGTCATGCGGTGTGCCATGGCCGGGGTGGCGCGGGCGTCCAGCACTGCGACGTCGGCTTCCGAGCCGACGTCGAAGGAGCCGATCAGATGGCCGAGGCCCAGCACCCCGGCATTGCCCCGGGTCAGCATGTGGAAGGCGTCGAAGGGGCGCAAGGTCTGGCGCCGCAGTTGCAGCACCTTATAGGCCTCGCCCGCGGTCTCCAGCATGGAATAGGAAGTGCCGCCGCCGACATCGGTGGCGAGGCCGATCGAAACCCCGCCCGCCGCCAGCCGCTCGCGGTCGAACAGGCCGGAGCCGAGGAAAGTGTTCGAGGTCGGGCAGAACACGGCGGCCGAACCGCTCTCGGCCAGCATTTCGATCTCTTCGTCGTCGAGATGGATCGAATGGCCGAACAGCGAACGCGGCCCCATCAGGCCGAAATGCCGGTAGACATCGGCATAGTTGCGCGCCCAGGGGTAGATTTCGCGGACGAGGGCGATCTCCTTGTCGTTCTCCGACAGATGGGTCTGCAGGAAGACGCTCGGATGCTCGGCCAGCAGGGCGGCGGCGGCCTCGAGCTGTTCGTCGGTCGAGGTGACGGCAAAGCGCGGCGTGACGGCATAGAGCTGACGCCCGCGCCCGTGCCAGCGCCCGATCAGGTCTGTCACCGCGTCGTAGGAGCCCTGGGCCGTGTCCATCAGCCAGGGCGGCGCGTTCCGGTCCATCATCGACTTGCCGGCGATCATGCGGGTGTTGCGCCGCTCGCTCTCGGCGAAGAAGGCATCGGTCGCGGCTGCATGGACGGTGCCATAGACCACCGCCGTGGTGGTGCCGTTGGAGAGCAGCTCGTCGAGGAAGAAGGAAGCCATCGCCGTCGCCACCGCGGGATCGGCCAGGCGCGATTCCTCGGGGAATGTATAGCGTTCCAGCCAGTCCATGAGCTGGGTGCCGAAGGCGGCGATCACCCGGCTCTGGGGATAGTGGATGTGGAGATCGATGAAGCCCGGCACGATCAGCCGGCCGCCCCAATCGTCGAGCGGCACGCCGCCCAGCGCCGGCAGCAGTTCGGCCGCCGTGCCGCGCGCCACGATGTGGCCGCCTTCCATCACCAGGATGCCGTCCTCGATGTAACGCACGGCTTCCTGGCCGGCCACGGCCGGATCGGCAATGAAGTCGAGCAGGCGACCGCGCAGGGCGCGTTTGTCGGTCATGATGGATTTCCCGAGGTCGGAGCCGCCGCCTCGCCCCGTCGTCCCCCCGCGAGGGGGGAAGAGCCGGGGCGAGGGACGGGCGGAATTACGCCGAGACGCCCTCGACGTACCACTTCATGCCGAGCAGGTCGCCGTCGGCCAGGCTCTTGCCCTCGGCCACCTTGAGCTCGCCCGCCTGGTCCTTGATCGGGCCGGCGAAACAGTCGTAGGTGCCGTCGATGATGCCGGCCTTGATCTTGTCGGCTTCGGCACGCAGCGCTTCCGGCACGGCATCGCCGTAAGGCGCCATTTCGAGGGTGCCTTCCTTCAGCCCGTCCCAGGTGTCCTTCGAGGTCCACTTGCCGTCGATCACGTCCTGGACGCGCTGGATATAATAGGGCGCCCAGACGTCGACGATGGCGGAGAGCTGGGCCTTGGGGGCATAGGCCTTCATGTCGGAGGCCTGGCCGAAGCCGAGGATGCCGCGCTGTTCGGCGATCTGGAGCGGCGCCGGGCTGTCGGTGTGCTGGGTCATGATGTCGACGCCCTGGTCGATCAGGGCCTTGGCGGCATCGCCTTCCTTGCCCGGGTCGTACCAGGAATTGATCCACACCACCTTCACTTCGGCGTCGGGGCGCACCTTGCGGGCGGCGATCGCGGTCGCGTTGATGCCCATCACCACCTCGGGGATCGGCACCGAGGCGATATAGCCGATCTTGCCGGTCTTGGTCAGCGAACCGGCGATATGGCCGACGACGGCGCGGCCCTGGTAGAAGCGCGAATTGTAGACCGAGACGTTGGGCGCGGTCTTGAAGCCGGTCGCATGCTCGAAATAGACCTTCGGGAACTGCTTGGCAACCTTCAGCGTCGCCTCCATGTAGCCGAAGGACGTGGTGAAGATCATCTTGTTGCCGTCGGCCGCCAGCTTGCGGATCACGCGCTCGGCATCGGGGCCTTCCGCCACGTTCTCGACATAGGTGGTCTTCACCGCGTCGCCGAACTTGGCTTCGACCGCCTTGCGGCCCATGTCGTGGCCATGGGTCCAGCCGAAGTCGCCGACCGGGCCGACATAGATGAAGCCGATCTTCAGGGGGTCGGCGGCACTCGCCCCGCGGAACGGCCCGGACGCCAGGGTCAGGCCGGCGGCGGCGCTGCCGGCGAGGAAGGTACGGCGGTCGATTGGTCTGATCATCTCGAACTCCAGCGCATGGATCGGAGGGTGAAAAGGGTCAGCTCGCCGGCCGGAACGGCTTGCCGAGGCAGGCCGGGGCATCCAGCCGCCCCCGCCAGGGGCCGGCCGAGATCACGGTGAGCACGATGATGGTGGCGAGATAGGGCAGCATGTTCATCACCTGGGCCGGGATCCCGATGCCGCCGGCGCCCTGGAGATAGAGCTGCAGGATGGTCACGCCGCCGAAGATATAGGCGCCGCCGAAGACACGCCACGGCCGCCACGAGGCGAAGGCGACCAGGGCGAGCGCGATCCAGCCGCGCCCCGCCGTCATGCCCTCGACCCACATCGGCGTATAGGAGAGCGACAGATAGGCGCCGGCCAGCCCCGAGGTGAAGCCGCCGAACAGGACCGCCATATAGCGGACCTTGATCACGTCATAGCCGATCGAATGGGCCGAGAGATCGGATTCGCCGACCGCGCGGAGAATGAGCCCGCCCCGCGTCCGCTTCATGAACCAGGCGACCGCGACCGTGATGGCGACCGAGAGATAGACCAAGGGGTCGTGATCGAACAGGAGCGGGCCGAGCACCGGAATGGCGGAGAGGCCCGGGATCTCGATCTTGGCCAGTTTCTCGACCGGCACGCCGACATAGGACGCGCCGATCAGGGAGGAGAGGCCGATGCCAAAGATGGTGAGCGCCAGGCCCGTCGCCACCTGATTGGCCATCAGGGTGAGCGTCAGCACGCCGAAGGCGAAGGCCATCACCATGCCCGCGATGCCCGCCGCGACGATGCCGAGGAAGGCCGAGCCGGTGCCGACAGTGGTGGCGAAGCCGATCACGGCGCCCGCCAGCATCATGCCCTCGACCCCGAGGTTGAGGACGCCGGATTTCTCGGTCACCAGCTCGCCGATCGAGGCCAGCAGCAGCGGTGTCGCCGCCGTGATGACGGTCAGCAGCATGGGCAGGAGAGCGTCGAAGGTCATGGCTCACACCCCTTCCGCGAGAGGTTTCACCGAGCGCACGCGGTAGCGCACCAGGAAGTCCGAGGCGAGCAGGAAGAACAGCAGCAGGCCCTGGAACACGCCGGTCACCGCCTGGGGCAGGCCGACCGTAATCTGCGCGTTCTCGCCGCCCAGATAGGACAGCGCCATCAGGAAGCCCGAGGCGATGATGCCGAGCGGATGCAGCCGGCCGAGAAAAGCGACGATGATCGCGGTGAAGCCATAGCCGGGCGAGATATTGGGCACGAGCTGGCCGATCGGCCCCGCCACCTCGAAGGTGCCGGCGAGACCGGCGAGACCGCCGGTCAGCAGCAGGCAGAACCAGGTGAGCCGGGTCCGGTCGAAGCCGGCATAGCGCGCCGCCGCCGGGGCGGAGCCCAGCGTCCGGATCTGGAAGCCGATGATCGATCGGGACAGCAGCACCCAGCCCGCCACCGCGATCGCAAGCGCCACCAGGAAGCCCAGATGCAGCCGCGTCTCTTCGAGGATGATCGGCAGGATGGCCGAGTCCGAGAACATGCGGGACTGCGGGAAGTTGTAACCTTCCGGATCTTTGAGCGGTCCGAACACGAGCACGGCCAGGAACAGCGTGGCGACATAGGTCAGCATCAGGCTGGTCAGGATCTCGTTCACGTTGAAGCGGGTCTTCAGGAAGGCCGGGATCGCGGCATAGGCGGCCCCGCCGAGGATGCCGGCGAAGGCCATCAGGGGCAGGATGTAGATCCCCTCGTCGTTCCAGAAGGCGAGCGCCACCGCGCCGCCGCAGACGGCACCGACGGTGAGCTGCCCCTCCGCCCCGATGTTCCAGATATTGGCCCGGTAGCCGAGGGCGAGGCCGACCGCGATCATGATCAGCGGCGCCGCTTTGACCCCGAGTTCCGCGAGCCCGTTCAGCGTCTCGACCGGCGAGACGAAGAAATAATAGAGCGAGTCGAGCGGATCGACGCCGAGGGCGAGGAACAGGAAGAAGCCCGCCACCACCGTGGCGCCCACGGCGATGAAGGGGGTCAGATAGAGCATGCGCGTCGAAATCTGTCGGCGCGCCTCGATCTTCAGGGCCATTACGCAGCTCCCTTTTCCGGCGTGCCGTGGATGCCGCCCATCAGGAGGCCGATTTCCTCGACCGAGACGGTGGCGGTCGGCATGGCCTCGGACAGGCTGCCGGCATTGATGACGGCGATGCGGTCGCTGAGCGTCAATAGCTCGTCGAGATCCTGGGAGATCACCAGGATGGCGCTGCCGGTCGCGGCGAGGTCGACCAGGGCCTGCTGGATGGTCGCCGCCGCGGCGGCATCGACGCCCCAGGTCGGCTGCGCCACCACCAGGATTTCCGGCTTCTGGAGGATTTCGCGCCCGACGATGAATTTCTGCAGGTTGCCGCCGGAGAGGCTGCCCGCCGTCGTCTCGGTGCCCGGGGTGCGCACGTCGAAACGCTTGATCACCTCGGCGGCGAAACTGCGCGCCTTGGCCGTGTCGAGGAAGCCGCCCTTGAGGAAGCCCATGCGCTTGTGACCGGACAGCATGGCATTGTCGGTCAGCGACATGTCCGGCACGGCACCATGGCCGTTGCGTTCCTCCGGCACGGTACAGAGGCCGAGCTTGCGCCGGCCGGCGGGGCCGAGCTTGCCGACCGGCTTGCCGTCGATCATGACGGCGCCGGCGTCGACCGCCCGGCGCTCGCCCGCGATGGCGGCCAGGAGGTCGCCCTGGCCGTTGCCGGCGACGCCCGCGATGCCCAGGATCTCGCCCGCCTTGAGGGCGAGATTGATCGATTTCAGCGGCACGCCATGGGCAACTTCCGGCGCCATGGAGAGAGTCTTCAGCTCGAGCCGGAGCGGCCCCGTGTTCTCGACCGCCTCGCGCCTGGCGACGCTGCGGAATTCGGCACCGATCATGAGCTGCGCCATGCTGCGCGCGGTTTCTTCCGCCGGCGTGCATTCGGCCACCACCTTGCCGCCCCGGAGGATGGTGGCGTGGTCGCAGAGTTCCTTGATCTCGTTCAGCTTGTGCGAAATGTAGAGGATCGAGCAGCCCTCGGCGCTCAGCTTGCGCAGGGTCTCGAACAGGCGATTGACTTCCTGCGGGGTCAGCACGGAGGTCGGCTCGTCCATCACCAGAAGGCGCGGCGATTGCAGCAGGCAGCGCACGATCTCGATCCGCTGCCGCTCGCCGACCGAGAGCGTATGGACTTCCCGCGCAGGATCGAGCGGCAGGCCGTAGGAGTCGGAAACGAGGCGGATCCGCGCCGCCAGGGCCGCCCGGTCGCTGCCCGGATCGTCCATGCCGAGGGCGACGTTCTCGAGCACCGTCATCGCCTCGAAAAGCGAGAAATGCTGGAACACCATGCCGATGCCGAGTGCCCGGGCGGCATGGGGGCTGGGCACGTCGACCTCGCGCCCGTCCCAGGAAATGTCGCCCGCATCCGGCTTCAGGATGCCGTAGATCTGCTTGACCAGCGTGCTCTTGCCGGCGCCGTTCTCGCCCAGCAGGGCGTGGATCTCGCCCGGCTGCACCTTGAAGGAGACGTCCGAATTGGCTTTGACGCCCGGAAAGGATTTCGTGATGCCGCGCAATTCGAGCCGCGGATGCTGCTTGACGACCTCCTCAACCGGCTCCATCTGCCACCCCGATCCCGTCCAAGCCCCTGTAACGCCAGTGCAGCATATGGCAGTGCACCAAGACAACCGTCGTGCAGGGCAATAATGTTTTTCGGGTTTTCGAGACAATCAACGAAGTTGCGGGCAACGAAGTCGCCGGCAGAACACACCCGCGCCCATCGCACTTGGCACGACCCCCGGCATATGCGAGGACAGGCGCGGCCGTGGGGCCAGAGGGTGGAGCGAGGGTGAGATGAAGATCGCGGTTGCGGGTCTCGGCTATGTCGGGCTGTCGAATGCGCTGCTCCTGGCGCAGCACAACGAGGTGGTGGCGCTCGATGTGGTGGCCGAGAAAGTGGCCCAGGTGAATGCCGGCGTCTCGCCCATCGCCGATCCCGAATGCGAAGCCTTCCTGAAGCGGAAAGACCTGAACTTCCGCGCCACCACGGTGCCCGAGGAAGCCTATCGCGGCGCCGACTATGTGATCATCTCGACGCCGACCAATTACGATCCCGACACCAACCGCTTCGACACGCGCTCGGTCGAGGCGGTGATCGAGAAGGTGAAGGCGGTGGCGCCCGAGGCCGTGATGGTGATCAAGTCGACCATCCCGGTCGGCTACACCAAGGCGACGGCGGCCGCCATGGGCACGCAGAACCTGATCTTCTCGCCGGAATTCCTGCGCGAGGGCAAGGCGCTCTACGACAACCTGCACCCCAGCCGGATCGTGGTCGGCGAGCGCTCGGCCCGGGCGGAGCGTTTCGCCGAGCTCCTGAAGCAAGGCGCCATCACCAAGGACGTGCCGACCCTGTTCACCGACAGTGCGGAGGCCGAGGCGATCAAGCTCTTCGCCAATACCTATCTCGCCATGCGGGTCGCCTTCTTCAACGAGCTCGACACCTATGCCCTGTCGCGCGGGCTCGATGCCCGCCAGATCATCGACGGCGTCGGCCTCGATCCCCGCATCGGCAGCCACTACAACAACCCCTCCTTCGGCTACGGCGGCTATTGCCTGCCCAAGGACACCAAGCAGCTCCTGGCCAACTACAAGGACGTGCCGCAGACCCTGATCCAGGCGATCGTCGACGCCAACCGGACGCGCAAGGATTTCATCGCCGACGCGATCCTGGCCCGGCGGCCCAGGGTGATCGGCATCTACCGCCTGGTCATGAAGTCGGGCTCGGACAATTTCCGCCAGAGCTCGGTCCAGGGCGTGATGAAGCGGGTGAAGGCCAAGGGCATCGAGGTGATCGTCTACGAGCCGGCGATGCACGAGGACCGCTTCTTCGGCTCCCGCGTGGTGCGCGACCTCGCCGCCTTCAAGGCGGAGGCGGACGTGATCATCGCCAACCGCAAGACCAAGGACCTCGCCGACGTCGACGCCAAGGTGTTCAGCCGCGACCTCTTCGGTTCGGACTGAGGCTGCCGCCCCCATGGCCTTCCGGCTTCCTCCGCTGAACACGCTCCGCCTGTTCGAGGCGGCGGCGCGGCTCGGCAGTTTCAAGGAAGCGGCGCAGGAAGCCAATGTCACGCCGAGTGCGGTCAGCCACGCCGTGCAGACGCTGGAAGACTGGCTCGGTACCGAGCTTTTCCAGCGGACGGCACGCGGCCTGATCCTGGGGCCCGCCGGCAAAGCCTATGGCGAGGAGATCCGCGCCGCCCTCGCCCTGATCGCGACCGCGACCGAGCGCCTGCCGGGCCGGCGCGCCACCGGCAGCCTGGCGATCAGCGCCGCCCCCAGTTTCGCCAATTGCTGGCTGCTGCCCCGCCTGCCCCGCTTCGCCGAAGCCCATCCCGAGATCGCGGTCCATCTCGACACGGCCAAGCACTATGTCGATTTCCCGCTCGAGGGCGTCGATCTGGCGATCCGCCGCGGCACCGCCGCCCGCGCGGGCGAGAACTGGATCCGCCTGGTGCAGGAAAGGGTGCAGCCGGTCGCCGCTCCCGCCGTGCTGGCGGCGCATCCCGCAGCCTCGCTGGGGGCCTTGCTACAGCACCTGCCGCTGATCCTGGTGACCTCGATCCGGGACGACTGGGGTCCCTGGTTCGCCGCCCGGGGCGAGGCCATGCCGGACAACGTCCGGGTGATGCGGGTCGACACCATCCAGCTCGCCGCCGACGCGGCGGCGCATGGTCTCGGCGTCGCCATGGGGCGGCTGCCGGTGCTGAGCGATTTCCTGGCCGACGGCCGCCTCGCGCCGGTCGAGGGGCCGGCCCTGCCGATCGCCGAAGCCTATTGGCTGGCCGGCGCCGAACATGTCTTCGAGCGGCCGGAGGCCAAGCGCTTCCGCGCCTGGCTCCTGGCCGAGCTCGGCGCCGACGCCTGAGGTTACAGGGGGGCGGGCAGCGCCCCGCCGGCCTCCTGATGCGCCGGCCGCGGACGATCGTCCATGGTCCATTGCAGCAGGAAGGCGGCGGCGCCGATCGCCAGCATGGCGCCCCAGGCGGCGCCATAGGACCCGGTCAGGCCGACGCTGAGACCGCCCGCCCAGGAACCGGCGAAGGCACCCAATTGGTGGCTGAGGAAGGCGACGCCGAACAGCGTGTTGAAATGGCCGAGGCCGAACATGCGCACGATCAGCCCGCTGACCAGAGGCACCACGCCGAGCCAGAGCAGCCCCATGGCGGCGGCGAAGACCAGGGCCGACTGCGGCGTCACCGGCGTAGCGACGAAGCCGGCGATCGCCAGCGTGCGGAGCAGATAGGCGAGGGCGAGCAGGCGCTTCTGGCTGAAGCGCGCGCCGAGCCAGCCGGCCACCAGCGAACCCACGGCATTGCCGAGGCCGATCAGGCCGAGGGCATCGGCGCCGACCACGGGGGCGATGCCGCAGAAGGCGAGAAAAGCCGGCAGATGCACGGTGATATACATGAGCTGGAAGCCGCAGGCGAAATAGGCCGCCGTCATGGCGAGGAAGCCCGGATGGCGGAGCGCTTCGGCCACGGCGGCGCCGATGCCCTGGACCGGGACGGCCCGCACCGGCGCCGCTTCCGCCGCCCCCCGCCCGCCGAGGAGAACGCCCAGCACCACCATGGCGAGGGCGACGAGGGCGAAGACGGCAGCCGCCGTGCGCCAGCCCGGACCTGCGATCAGGTACTGGCCGAGCGGGGCGATCAGCAGGGTCGCCAGCGATCCTGCGGCTGAAACGACGCCCAGCACCGGCACCCGCCGGGCCGGCGAGACGATCCGGGCGACCGCACCGAAGAGAACGCCGAAACCCGTCCCCGCAATGCCGATGCCGACCATCAGCCCGGCCCCTGCCCCGAGCCCGGCCAGCGGCGGCCCATAGGCGAGGAAACCGAGGCCGAGGGCATAGACGAGGGCGCAGCCGATCACCACCGGCCGCGCCCCGAAACGGTCGCCCAACGCGCCGACGACCGGCTGCGCCAGGCCCCAGACCAGGCTCTGCACGGCGAGGGCAAAGCCGAATTCGCCCGCCGTGGCACCGCCCTCCGCCGCGATCGGCGGCAGGAACAGGCCGAGGCTCTGGCGGATCCCCATGCTGACCGAAAGGATCGCCGCCGCCGCCCCGATGACGAGAAGCGGCGCCGGGCCGCGGCGGGACGCCGGCTTCGGAAGGGCGGATGGCGACATGTGAGATCTCCTGCGGGCGCTGCGCCGCATGCCCCATCGGAGCGGGGACGCGAGCCGGCGACAAACGGGGAAGTTTCGTGCGCGGTTGAGCACCGCTCACCCGTGCAGCCCCACCTCCAGCCCCAGCACGAAAGTCATTTCCGCCCCCGTCGCCCCGTCCCGGGCGAAGCCGCAACGGCGCAGCAGGCTGAGCGCACGTCCGTTGTCCGCCCGCACATGGGCGAGCAGCCGGCCCTGCCCCGCCGCCACGGCCCGCCCGGCCGCCCGCCGCGTCAGGGCGAGGCCGATCCCGCGGCGCTGCAAGTCGGAGCGCACCACGACCGCATATTCACAGGCGCCGCCGCCCAGATCGGCGAGCAGGGCCGCCCCGGCCAGCACCCCGCCGCGCCAAGCCCCGATCGGCTGGAACCCGGGTCCGGCCGGCGCCAACATCGGAGCGATCCGTTCCGGCACGACCAGCCGCCCGAAGCGGCCCCAGACATCCTCCCGCGTCAGCGCCGCCGCGAAATCGTCGAGCGCCGCATCCGGCCGCAGGCGTCCGAACGACAAGGGCGAAAAGGCGGGTGCCGGCACCCGCCACGTGGGTTCGCGCCAGTCGAGGGTGCGGCGGGTCTTGATGATCATGGGCGGGCCTCCGGTCGAATGCCGCCCCATCATCGCCAGCGCCGAAATCCCGAACGACTGCGGATTTCGCACTCGCGGAAGAGCATTGCTCACCGGCCCGCTACCCCTTGGCGATGCACCGCGCATTGACGCAGGTCATATGGCCCGCATGCCGCATTGTGCTTCAGTGGCCCGTGGCAGGCCGATCGCTGGGCTCTGCCGCCACGACTAAGCACGTCGCCCAAGAAAGATCCTCGCCCTCCGCGGACGCCCAAGTCCCGCACCCGGCGAGGCATAACGATAACGGAGGCACGCTCATGCGAAATCGATTGAAGGAAAATATTGTCATATCGGGCGTCGGATGCTCGCGCTTCGGCGATCTTCTCGAGACGCCGGAACTCAAGGGACTGAGCATCCAGGAATTGACGGCCCGCGCCGTCAAGGAAGCACTCGACGACGCCGGCCTGTGCGGGCAGGACGTCGACGCCGTCTTTGCCGGCAACGCCATGGTCCACAGCTCGCAGATCCCGGGGACCTATTCGCAACTGTCGAAGTGGACCGGCACGCAGTTCAAGGCCGGCGTCCATTTCGAAGCGCAATGTTCGACCACCAATGTCGGCGCGGTGCTGGCGGCGATGTCGGTCGCGGCCGGCGTCTACGACACGGCGCTGGTCTACGGGCTGGAGACCACGCGGACGAAAGTGAAGGGCTTCAGCCCCTACGAGCGCGAGCCGATCTCCCACCAGCAGACTTGGCTGTGGACCGACATGGCGGTCAACCAGGCCTATAGCGTGCCGCAGGGCTACGACATCTTTTCGACCTACAACGGCCTCGTGGCGCTCGGCTACTGCCGCAAATACGGCCTCTCGATCGAAGAATTCGATCGCGGCATGTTCGAGCTCTGCCGCACGCGGCGCCTGCACGGCTCGATGAATCCCAAGGCCAACATCCAGGAGAAACTGGAGGACCGCGCCAGCAAGGAAGGCTTCGCCGATCCTTACGACTACTGGCGGTCCGACAAGCACAACCCCTTCGTCTCCTGGCCGTCGCGGCTGCTCAGCCTGGTGACGACCGCCGACGGCGCCTCGGCCATGGTCATCACGCGCGCCGACCTGGCCAAGGGCGGCAAGTCGAAGCCCGTGGGCTTGAAGGGCTTCGGCATCAGCTACAGCGACCTGCCCTGGTACGGCGAAGACCCGACCTATTGGGAATTCGACAAGCGGGCGATCGATACCGCCTTCGACATGGCGGGCATCAAGGCCGCCGACATCGGCTATCTGCACACCCACGACTGCTCGCATATCTCGAGCATCTGCACCGCCGAGACGCTCGGCTATCTCGAACACGGCAAGGGACTCCAGGCGGCGCGGGAGGGGCGTCTGCGCTTCGACGGCGACCGGCCGATGTCGACCCACGGCGGACGCCACGCCTTCGGACACGCCTGGGGTGCCAGCGCCGGCACCGACACCTACGAGGCCGTGCTCCAGATGCGCGGCCAGGCAGGCGCCCGGCAGATCCCCAAGGTGCCGGAAATCTCGGTCATTCATACCCACGGCTACGCCATGATCGGCACCGTGGTCGTGCTGGAGGGAGTCTGACATGCCCGACATCGCCGAACAGCCGAGCACCCTGCGCTCTTATTATGAAGGTCTCGCCAAGGGCGTCTTCCGGGCGATCACCTGCAAGGACTGCGGGCGTTACACCTTCCCGCCGACCGGCTGCTGCGAGCATTGCGGCAGTTGGAACGTGGCACCAGCCGAGGTGAGCGGGGAGGCCACGCTCCTCTTCGCGACCCACAACATCTCGCCCGCCTGCCACCCGCGCTTCGAGAAGATCGCGCCCTATGTCTACGGCCACCTCCGCCTGAAGGAGGGGCCGATCGTCCAGGCGATCATCCTCGGCGCCAAGGCGACGCCGGAAGACCTCGGCCGCCTCTTCGCGCGCGGCCCCGTCCCCGCCAAGGCGGAAATGCTGCAGATGGATGACCTGCCGGTCCTCGCCTTCCGCATCGCGACCTGAACGGACGAAACGACAAGACGGGGCGGCAGCGCAAGGCCGCCCCGGCGCCGCCTCCGAAAAATCTCCGCGTCGGCCTGGAATAAGTCGCCGCCGCCTCCGGTCTCGCTCCCTGTGCGGCCAATGCCGCCAGCGCCAAACCGGTGCGAGACATGACGCGACCCGATCAAGACCCCACCGGCCCGCCCCGGCGCCGCCTCCTCGAATGCGTGGGCCGGGCCGGCACCGGCCTGTTGTGAAGCCTGCAAGCCGGCGTTCCGACCGCCGTCGGCCTGCATTCCGCCGCCGCCGGCGCCACCACCGCGCAGGACTTCAGCTTCCTCCAGATCAGCGACACCCATGTCGGCTTCGACAAGCCGGCCAATCCGGATTCCCTCGGCACGCTGCGCGAGGCGGTGGCGCGGATCGCGACGCTGCCGGTCAAGCCGGCCTTCGTCGTCCACACCGGCGACGTCAGCCATCTCTCCAAGGACGCCGAATTCGACCTCGCATCGCAGGTCCTGGGCGAGATCGGCCTGCCCATCTTCTTCATCCCCGGCGATCATGATTTCATCGACGAAGGCCAGGACAAGGCCTATCTCAGCCGCTTCGGCAAGGGTACCAAGAGCAACGGCTGGTTCAGTTTCGAACAGAACGGCATCCATTTCGTCGGCCTCAACAATGTCGCCGACTTGAAGGCCGGGGGCCTCGGCAACTTGGGCGACGAGCAGCTCGCCTGGCTGGAGGGCGATCTCGCCGGCCTGTCGTCCTCGACCCCGGTCGTGGTGCTGGGCCACATCCCGCTCTGGACGGTGAACGAGGCCGGGGGCCGGGGCACCTCCGACGCCGCCCAGGCGCTTGCCGCGCTGTGCCGCTTCGGCTCGGTTACCGTGCTGAACGGCCGTATCCACCAGGTGATGACCGAGGTCGAGGGCAATATCGCCTTCCACACCGCCCGCTCGACCGCCTTCCCCCAGCCGAAGCCCGGCAAAGCGCCCGCTCCCGGGCCGCTGAAAGTTCCGGCGGAGGAACTGCGGAAGTACCTCGGCATCGCCACCGTCGAACTGCACCGCGGCGACGACCGGCTGCCCTCCTCTCGCTCTGTCTCATGGCCCCCGTCGCCGCCCAGGCGGCGGAGGTGACGGTCTCGATCTCCAATTTCACCTTCACGCCCGAAGTGGTGACGGTGGCGCCCGGCGATACGGTGATCCGGATCGGCTTGCCGCGGATCTCGCCGTGTAGGCCCATACCCTGCATCAGTCGCTCGACGGTGCAGCGGGCGACATCGAAACCCTCGCGTACCATCTGTCGCCAGACCTTGCGCGCTCCATAGACCTCGAAGTTCTCGGCAAAGACACGAGCCACCTCCGGCCTCAAGGCCGCGTCTCGCCTTGTCCGCATCGATTGCGTAGACGCGTCAAGTCGTTGGGCGACATGCGCATGATACGTCGACGGGGCAATCGGCAGGCCCCTGCAGATCGGCTCGCCCCCATACGCCGCGCGATGATCATCGATGAAAGCGATCATGTCTTCGACCGGCGGTCGAGCTCCGCCAGAGCGAAATATGCCGATGCCTTGCGCAGGATCTCGTTCGCCTGGCGCAGCTCGCGGTTCTCGCGTTCGAGGGCCCTCAGCCTCGCCGACATATCCGACGTCACGCCGGCCCTCTTGCCGGCGTGACCTCGGCCTTCCGGACCCACTCATTCAACGAATGCGCCGAGCGGCCGATTTTCGCTGATATCGACACGATCGCCTGCCAGCGCGACGGATGCTCGTGCGCGTGATCCACACCAGCCGGACCGCTCGCTCGCGCTCCTCAGGGGAAAACTTGTTCGTCGTTTTGCTCGTCATGGCTCCATCCTCTCAGGAGTAGGAGCCTCCGGCAAACCCGGGGCGGTTCACCCCCTTCGAACTGTTCCTCCAGCTCGAAAGCATCGAGTACCAGCGCACCCGCGTGAAACGCCCGCAGTCCAATGGCATCGTCGAGGGCCGCCGGACCTGGTTCGAGACCATCGAAGAGATGCAAGGCGCGCTCGACGAATACCTCGTCGCCTACAACGCCAGGCGACCTCACGAAGGCCTGGGCATGAACGGCAGAACCCCTGAAAAGGCCTTCATCCATGGTCTGCCGAAGGAGACGAAAGCACCAACATCAAAGCCCCGGAAAGCAGCCCGAAAACCTGCCCATCAAGGCGGCACTGTCAGCCAATTACCGTTCCTGTACATCAGGACCAAATCTCACGGCCACACACTGCCGACGAAATTATGGAATATAGATTCCGCTTTCTAATATAAAGAAATAAATCTGATATCCTCTATGAGATATTCACAATTAATTTCACCAAATGATAAATCAATATGATTTAGCAGGCGACTCCGCTCTAATTCAAATGATATTTTATTTTCCCCCGGAATAAGCGAGAATACTCTTCCCCTTAAACTTGACGCACTCTCAGTGTGATTTTTCTCTCGTATCGTTTTGGCCATCCGATAATAAAGATGAATATCAGAGTTTATTTTGGAGTTTATCTTTAGGTATATAAAGATTTTATTACAATCCGGCCACCGAACCAGGCACCGAGCACGCCCCCGCCGGCCGAGCATGAGAGCACGAATCGTGCCGTCCACCGTCGATTCGATTCTGCAATCGCTATTAACTGTGAATTTAACTTGCGCCAACTCCATAATCAATTGGCCATCCGGAATCGAAATACCCTCCCTCTGCACAATACTATTTTCCGCAGCGTCGGGTTTCTCCGAGCGATTGGAAACAAACTCCCTTATTGTCTCTTCGTTACTCTTGACGATATCATCGAATATTTGCTTTAGAGTATCGATCGTTTTCCTGCAGGTCTCGATTTCCTCGTCCTTTCTGCAGACGGATTCCTCAAGATGGCGAATGATCGCGTCTTTTGATTTGAGCTCGATCATCAGCTCTTCATTCAGCGATGTGAGCGCCACCATCTGGTCCCGCAGCGATCCACTACCGGCTTGGCCTCGAGGCGATGCGTCACTTTCGGCTTCAGTCGCCATGCGGTCCAGGCCGGCCTGATTCTGAGGCAGAGCAGCTGTTGTGCGACGACGGCGCGGCGGAAGCTGTTTTGGGTTAGGCACGTTCTCTATCCTGCAGTGGCGCGCACGAGGGGACAATTCATGATACCAGCGTTAGCTTGGCCCACTAATGGAGGCAATCCTCCACTTGGTGGCGGATTGCCGGTCGACAACCTGCCGGCAAGTGCCGCACCGAAGCCTCCGACATCATTGTGCCAGCTTGCTGAGGACGGTGTGAAGGTGAAGGCCGTGATGTGAGCCCAGAAAACTGGGCGGCGTTGATCGTGTGCCGTGGAGTGGTGTAGGTGGCGGTTGTCGGTAACGATAGCCGGCAGGGACTCCTCGATCATTTTGCCGTGAGAGGCAGGCTGTATTTCGCCGTTCCGGCGCTCAATCGGATTGGCGGAGTGGAGCTTGGCCCGGTCCCGGGCCGGGGACCCATTGCCAAGATCGGCCGCCAATTCGAGCAGGCTGAGCTTGCGACGTGCTACCTTCTTCTCCGTGGTCGTGTTCGTCTCCGGTCGGGGTTCGATGTTGCTCGCAACTCCATCAAACCCGCCGAGAGGCGGCATGGCCACACCGCCCCCGCACGGGGCGGTGTGGCTCCTTCCGTCAGGTCATTACCCTCTCAGCACAGTCATGAGATATGTAATTCACACGAGTTTCTCGAACGATATTGCCGCCCGGAAAATCAGCGACCTGGCGTTATCGATCCATGAAGGCGGCGGCAACGTCTGGGTCTTGGAAGACCCATCCATTGCCACGGGAAACCATCTGTCAGATGACGTCAGGGCCGCCGTGGAGCGGGATCTCCAGGCGAAGGGCATTCTCGTCTATAAATTGTGTCTTGCCGACCTCAATTCTGGGCCGGGCTTCCGCGTAACCAGGGCCCTCAATGATAATATAGTTAGAAGTTTCCTGGAAAATTATAAACCACATGTCTTCATGCAAGATGAAACGCTGTCCAGCGAATCGAACGGAATAGGTGGCTACTCCGGATTCGGGCTCAACAAGACAAGGCGCTATATCATCCGACAAAATGTTGGTGCTGACGGATGTGATATCGGGCTGGACGACAGGCGCGGCCGGGGCGTTGTTCCATTCTCGGAAAGAGGTGCTATCGCGCGCCATCTGAAGATCGCCGAATTTGCAGGGAATTCGGGCGGGGGAACGGCCCCCCCCAAAGTCATCGGTGAAATCGAGGAACCCGCCGATTCAGCCGTGCAGACCTCGGCGTCGATGCGGGTACGCGGTTGGATCCTGCAGTCGAGCTGCCCCGAGGCGAAGGCTGTCAGCATTCGGATAGCCGGCCGGATGCATGTGGCTCGTCTAGACATTCTTCGGACGGGCGTGTCCGCGCCCTCTCGCCAATACGAGATCGTCGGTTTCGAGTGCAATATCCCGCTGGAGCGGGTGCCTTGCCGCTCGCAAATGGACATCGGGATCCAATTGGCCGACGGGCAAGTCGTTCCCTGGCGGACGTATCGCGTATGGCGGCCTTCCGATGTCCCCGCCGTACCCAGGCTGCCGCTGATCGTTGTCGAGTCGAATATCTCCGTTTGTTCGACCTTTAGCGCGATCAAGGGGCAAGTGAGAGGCGCTCCGAAGACATGGCACGCTCAGTTGTGGAGACGCGGCGAAGTAGTGGGCGCAGTGCCCATCACCGCTGACGGCCGCTTCGATCTTGAAGTGCCCCGGTCTCACGGCCCTGGCCTGTATCACCTGTGGCTGACCAATCCGGCCGAAACCCGAAGGGAATTCATAGCCACCTACAATCTCGCCGGGGATGATGCCACCGACGAGCTGGCAATCACCCAGGTCAGCCTCGGCGGTTTGTCGCTCGACCTGCCGGGGCGCATGGCCGCGCAGGAGGTTTCTGCCTATGTCAATGGGCTGCCGCACGAGTTTCATCGCTCGATGAATAAGGCGGGCGCTGACTCGATGTCCTTCCGCGGCAGCGGTCTGCCCGACGACCTGACCCTTGAGATTGTCGCGGGACATGATTACGCGCGCGGTGAATTCGCCAATGATTCAACGGGATTCAGGCGCCTGATCGGTACCGCGATGCGCGCGAAGAGGACCATGCTCGCAACAATCGGGGGCAAGACCCGCGAAGTTGTGCCGATCAGATGCGAACCGTTGAATGGCGACTGGACAATGGTCTGCGCTTGCGCCAACGGCGAAATCGATTCCCTGCAGATGAGCGCCCTCGACGACTTGGCCGAGGGGAGAGCTGCGCCGCCGCTGTCGCACGACACGATCGCTCTCGCGGCCCGGCTGGTCCAGCAGCAGATCAGGTCGGATGAGACCGCAAGCGACAAATTGATCGACCGGCACATTGTCCTGCCGTCCGCTGCCCAACGGCCCTGGAAGTTCAATGGGCGGGTCATTCTCGTTCGTCCCGAAAATCATCCAACAGATGAGCTCTATGTCACGGCTCCGCTGAGAAGCCTCGTCGAAAAGAAGGTAATTAATTTCATTTTGATCGATACAAACGACGAAGAAATCGATGGCATAGACCGAAATATAGAGCTGAGGTCTGGAGATGCCGTAATCATCTCTCGTTATATAACGGCGAAATGGGCAAAGAGGCTGATCGATGCCAAAAACGGCATCAAAATCATTTATATCATGGATGACGACGTCGCCGCGGCGATCGACACCGTCGGCCTGCCCGCAGCTTACCGCCGTCGCATGACCGAGGCGGCGCTGTTCGATTTTCAGTTCATGTTGCGGCTATGCGATGTCTTCGTTACCACGTCACCCTTCTTGATGCGGAAATACTCCTCCTCGAAAACCCGTTTCTTGGAGCCACCATATTTCAGGGAGCCGAAATCTCTCGATCATCTTCTTAAAACAGATAAAATAAAAATTGTGTATCATGGTACTGATACGCATAAGGACGACATAGGTTTTATTATGCCGGAACTGCAGAAGCTTGGCGAGCGCAACGAGAATATCGAGATATCCATCATAACGCGATTCAGAATACATTCAGAAAACGGCAAGCGAGCGATCAGGACCATCAGGCCGATGCCATGGCCCGAGTATGTTCAATATACCAGGGAAAACCCCGCGCACATCAGCCTCGCGCCTGTACTCGACACTGCCTACAACCGGGGAAAATCGATCATCAAGTTCTACGATGCGGCCTCCCTCGGGGCTGTCGGTGTGTTCTCCAAGGTTGAGCCCTATACCGATGTGGTGCGGGACGGGCGGAATGGCTTCCTGGTCGAGAACTGTCCGCATCGCTGGTTCGATATCCTGCAATTGCTCGTCCGAAACCCGTCCATCATCCGCGAGACGGCGATCGAGGGCCAAATGGATGCGAAGAAGCGGGGGGACATTTCTGCCAGAACAGCATTTTGGATACGTGAGTTAGCGCTGACGCTGTGACCATGGCCAATCAGCGACGGGCTGTAAGATCCGCGTATTGCGATGGTCGATCCACGGTTCCGCGATCGACCGGCAGGCGTGGTGGTGATGTTGGAAAGGGATGCTGCCGGGGCGGCCTGAGCTCGAAATTCATCTCGCGTCCAAGTAAGCCTGCTGGCAGCGCCGTCATCGCGGCGCTCAATGGGCAGCTTCGGAGCGAGCGCCTGAACGCGCACTGGTTCCTGGCGCTTGCCGGCGCGGCGGAAAAGATGGAAACTTGCCCCAGATACTACAACGAAGATCGCCCTCGTTGGGCGATAGGGCACAAGCTGCCGCTACAGATTTTTCCGTGTGTCAAAATGCAACGATATCTAATTTGCGATTGTCATTTCTAGTCGCCGTCGAACGTCCACGGCCCCGAGGCGGAAACGGTTCAAGATTTTGGTCTAGCGAGTATGCAATCGGAAATAATTCGAGCGGCTCAATTCCCCGATCTCTTCCCCCACGAATTGCTTCTCCGTGATGGAAGCCGGGCGCGACAGTCGGTCGTGAACGACGCATATTTTCTCGATTTCGTGGAGAGCGGCTCCACACTGGTAATGGTCTTTCCGCCTTTCGGGCAGGCGAGGGGCAGCGCGGTCCAGAATTCTCCCGCTTGGGGCGCCAGTTTTATTACCCGGCGCGGTTACTCCCTTCTTGGTTTCAAACCGGCGCAGCCCGATTGGTTCCGGTGTCGTGAGTTGCATCAGTTCTTGCGCTCGCCTCGATTTATCGAGTTCTTGCAGAGTTTCGAGCGCGTCGTTCTCTACGGTGGTAGCATGGGAGGGTATGCCGCGCTCTCCTTCTCGGCGCTGGTCCCCAATGCGGAGGTCCTGGCGCTCAGTCCCCAGAGCACCCTTGATCCGCGTCTGGTGCCCTGGGAAACCCGTTGGGTCGAGGCCGGGCAGAGGCGCGATTGGAACGGCGATTTCGCCGATGCGGCGCGTCACTGCGCCTCGGCGGCCCGGGCGGTGGTGACCTACGATCCCCGATTCGAATTGGATCGGAAGCACGTGGAGCGCTTGCCCGACAACGTCATGCGGATTCCGGTGCCCAATGTCGGGCACAGCACCATCATGTGGCTGAATCGGATGGGCGCTCTGCCCGAGTTGTTTCGGCGCTTCATGGCGGGAGAGCTCGACCGTCGTTCGTTGATCGAACTGGTGCGGGAAAAGAGCCGCCAGCTGCCGCACTATTACGTCACGCTGGCGCACCGCCTGAAGTCGGAACATGCCCGCGAGCTCATCGGCCGCGCTGAAAAACTGTTGGGAACGAGCCTCCACGACTTTAGCGAAGTGGCAACGGCTTACCTCAAAGAAGGGCTCAGCCGGTCGGCCGAGGCTGTATTCCTGGACCGCGCGGCGATGTTCGCCGAGAGCGCCGATTTTCATTTTCGAGGAAGCAAGCTTTTTGTCGCAACAGGTGACACGGCCAAGGCCACCGAATTCGCCCGCAAGGCGGTGGAACTGCACCCGACTGCCCGAGTCTACCGGATTTGGCTCGATAAATTGACCGGAGAGGACACCGCGGGTTCAGGCGACCAGCCGAAGATTGAGTCCGAGGCGCGCTAGTATTTTCGACCTCGGCGCGGCCCGCCCTTTCAGGACGCGGGACGCCTTTGTCGAGAGCGTCGCCGAGGCGGTTCGGGGATGACGCCTGACCGGCCCGCCGTGGACCGAGCCCAGGGAACCTGACCGCCCGGCACTGGATCTCGCCAGAGTTCGTGCTACAAACATCTAAAGTAGTGGGCTCGTCCCAGCAACAGTCTGGCAAACGGAGGGGCGATGTCCGTTCTAGTTCCAGTCGTGCTATGTGGTGGTTCCGGTTCGAGGCTGTGGCCGGCGTCGCGCAGCTCCTATCCGAAGCAGTTTCTCGACCTGGGCAACAACCGCAGCATGTTTCAGCAGGCCGTCGCCCGGGTGGCCGGCCTCGGCAAGCCGATCGTCGTCGCCAACAGTGCGTATCGGTTCGTGATCGCCGACCAGTTGCGCCAGGTCGCGGTCGAGGCCGACATCCTGCTCGAGCCCGCGGCCCGGGATTCCTGCCCGGCGATCGCCGCCGCCGCCTTCAAGGCGTTGAGCGACCATGAGGACCCGGTGCTGATGGTGGTCGCCGCCGACCATGCCATCACCGACAGCGCCACCTTCAGCGCCGACGTGCTGACCGCCGCCGAGGCCGCGCGCCAGGATTTCATCGTCTGCTTCGGCCTGAAGCCGACCGAGCTGGCTACCGGCTATGGCTATATCCGGCCCGGCGCGCCCATGGCCTGCGGCACGGTCCTCAAGGTCGACGCCTTCGTCGAGAAGCCGGATCGCGAAACAGCCGAGCGCTACGTCACCGACGGGCTGCTGTGGAATTCCGGCAATTTCGCCTTCCGGGCCAGCACCTTCCTGGCGGAACTGGCGAAATTCGAGCCGGCCGTCGTCGAACAGGTCGAGAAGGCCACGGCAACCTCGACCGAAGACCTCGGCTTCATTGCGCTCGACGGGGAGAGCTTTAAGGCCGCGCCCAAGATTTCCGTCGATTATGCGGTGCTGGAGCGGACCGACATGGCAGTCGTGCTGCCCGCCCGCTTCGACTGGTCGGACGTCGGCACCTGGGCTGCCCTGCACCAAGCCATGGCCAAGGACGAGAACGGCTGCGCCGCGATCGGCGACGGCGTCTTTGCGGACGCCAAGGACAGCCTGGTCTATTCCCCGAACCATCTGACAGTGGTCGCGGGCCTCGACGACGTCGTCGTGGCCCATACGCGGGACGCCACCCTGGTGATGTCCCGCAGTTATGCCGAGAAGCTGAAGCAGGTGGTCAGCGGCCTCGAATCGAGCCGGCGCTCCGAGGCGACCGAGCATCGCCTGGTGCATCGTCCCTGGGGCACTTATGAGGGCATCGACAGCGGCGAACGCCACCAGGTGAAGCGCATCACCCTGAAGCCAGGCGCCAAGATCTCGCTGCAGAGCCATCTGCACCGATCGGAGCACTGGATCATCGTGAAGGGCACCGCTCAGGTGGTGCTTGATGACAAGGTTCGCATCCTGACCGAGAACCAATCGATCTACATTCCGCTGGGATCGCACCACCGGCTGGAAAATCCCGGCCGCATCCAGCTCGAGCTGATCGAGGTGCAGACCGGCTCTTACCTCGGCGAAGACGACATCATTCGTTACGAGAATATCTACAAGCGCGGCTGAGGCTGCTGCGGCGACGGCATTTTGCCGCAACCGCCCGGCCATAAACCCTTTCGTTACCGATCATCGGTTCCACTGGGAGACGCGACGGGCGAGACATCCCACGAGACATCACGGTCTTCCCGCCGCGCCCGAAGTGGTGAACACTTCGGCTCGTGACCTCCTGCCCGGGTCACGCCGACCGTTTCTGCTGGAGGTCCGCCGGACTCGACATGGAAGACACGACGTACAAGGGCTTTGTGGTCTCCGTTCGCGGGGCCGTGATCGATGTCCGGTTCGAGGGGGCGGCCCTGCCGCCGATCAACAGCGCGCTGAACGTGCAATGGGACCGGCCCGAGTCGCTGGTGCTCGAAGTCCATGCCCATATCGATGCCAAGACCGTGCGCGGCATCGCCCTTCAGGCGACGGCCGGCCTCGCACGCGGCACGCCCGTCGTAGCGACCGGCGGTGCCATCGAGGTTCCCGTGGGCGACGCCGTGCTGGGCCGCCTGCTCGACGTCCTCGGCCAGGCGCGGGACAATGGCGCGCCGCTCGGCTCCGACGTGCCCCGCCGCGGCATTCACAACCCGCCGCCCGCGCTCGAAGACGAGACCTCGACCACTGCCGTGTTCGAGACCGGGATCAAGGTGATCGACCTCCTGGCCCCCCTCGCCCAGGGCGGCAAGGCGGCCATGTTCGGCGGCGCCGGCGTCGGCAAGACCGTGCTGGTGATGGAACTGATCCACGCCATGGTCGAGAAGTACCAGGGCATTTCCGTCTTCGCCGGCATCGGCGAACGTTCGCGCGAAGGTCACGAGCTGCTGACCGAAATGCGGGATTCGGGCGTCCTCGAGCGCACCGTCCTGGTCTACGGCCAGATGAACGAACCGCCAGGGGCGCGTTGGCGCCTGCCCATGACGGCGCTGACCGTGGCCGAATATTTCCGCGACAAGAAGCACCAGAACGTGCTCCTGCTGATGGACAACATCTTCCGCTTCGTCCAGGCGGGCGCCGAGGTTTCGAGCCTGCTGGGGCGCCTGCCGTCCCGCGTCGGCTATCAGCCGACCCTGGCGACCGAAGTGGCCGGCCTGCAGGAACGGATCGCCTCGGTCGCCGGGGCCTCGGTGACCGCGATCCAGGCGGTCTATGTCCCGGCCGACGACTTCACCGACCCTGCGGTGACCGCCATTTCGAGCCATACCGACAGCATCATCATGCTGTCGCGCAACCTCGCCGCCGAAGGCTTCTATCCGGCGGTCGACCCGCTCGCCTCGTCTTCCGTACTGCTCGACCCCGAGGCGGTGGGCGAGGAACACTATCGGATCGCCGAACGGGCGCGCGAAGTCCTGGCCCGCTTCAAGGACCTCCAGGACATCATCGCCCTCCTCGGCGTCGAGGAACTGGGCGCCGCCGACCGCCTGGTGGTCAAGCGGGCGCGCCGCCTGCAACGCTTCCTGTCCCAGCCCTTCATGGTGACCGAAGCCTTCACCGGAACGCCGGGGCGGAGTGTGGCCCGGACCGACACGCTGGCCGGGGTGCGCGCCATCCTGGACGGCGAGACCGACAATTGGGCCGAAGCCTCGCTCTACATGGTCGGCACGATCGAGGAGGCACGGGCCAAGGAGGCTGCCCAGGCGGGCGGCGTGGCGGCATGAGGTTGACCATCGCCACCCCCTTGTCCGTCGTGGTCGAGACCGATGCGGTCACCGCTGTCCGGGCGGAGGATGCCACCGGCAGCTTCGGCGTCCTGCCGGGCCATGCCGATTTCCTGACCGCGCTCTCGCTCGGCGTCGTCGCCTGGAAGCGGGCCGACGGCCGCTGGCATTATTGCGCCGTGCGCCGGGGCGTGCTGACGGTCGAGGGTGGAGACCACGTCTCGGTCGCCTCGCGCGAGGCGGTCGAGGGCGACGATCTCGCCACCCTGGACCAGACCGTGCTGGCCCGCTTCCGCACCGATTTCGAAAACGAGCGCATGGAACATGTGGAGAGCACGCGCCTGCACCTGAACGCCATCCGCCAGATCATGCGCCACCTGCGCGGCCCCGGCCCGGGTGTGACCGGAGGGATGTCGTGAACGCCCCGCCGCCGATCGAGCCGAGCGAGCAGGACCCGCTGCTCAAGAAGGTGCGCCTGCACGGCGAGCGGCGGCGGCGCTTCGACGCGGAGGGCGGCCCCACCGTGCTGCGTCGCTTGGCGCAGGTCGGCGTGCTCGGCTGGATGATCGTGACGCCGGCCCTGGGCGGCCTCTTCCTCGGCCGCTGGTTCGACCGCTTAGCCGGCAGCGGGCTGTTCTGGACCGCTCCCCTTCTGATGGT
>NZ_JBAZKR010000057.1:0-28971 GCF_041650655.1 Zavarzinia sp. | reverse complement strand
GTGTGCCGGTCGAGCGGATCATCGGCCTCGATCGTTTGCCCTCTTGGCTCGGCGGGGACGCCTGAGATGACGGGCGGGGACGGTCGGCTCGCGCGGCGCCTGCTGGCGGCCCGCCTCGTCCTCGCCTTCGAAGCCCTGTGGCCGGCGCTCTGGCCCGGGCTCGGCGTCATCGGCACATTCGCGGCGCTCGCCCTGGCCGGGGTGTTCGAACATGTGTCGCCGGTCGTTCATGCCATCCTGCTCGGCCTGTTCGGCCTAGCCCTGGTCGTCGGCTGGCGGCGCGTGCCGGCGGCGCTGCGCCTGCCCGATACGGCACGGGCGCGGCGAAGGCTGGAACGCGACAATGCGCTGCCGCACCGCGCCCTGGAAACCCTGGACGATCGCCTGGCCGCAGGGGCGGGTGATCCCGCCTCGCAGGCCCTGTGGCAGGCCCATCTGGCCCGGGTCGCCGCCCGCGTGCAGGGGCTCCGGGTCGGCGGGCCCCATGCCGGCCTGGTGCGGCACGATCCCCATGCCCTTCGCGCCGCGGTGATCCTGGCCCTGGTGGTGGCCGGCATCGCCGCCGGCAGTGCCGGGCCGGAGCGCCTGGCCGAAGCCCTGGTGCCGCGCTTCGCGCCGGCCGGCGGCGCGCCCGCCGGTAGCACCAGCGGTTACACCGCCTGGATCACGCCGCCCGCCTATACCCGCCTGCCGCCGGTCTATCTGGGCGGGCAGGGCATCCCGCCGGGCCAGCACCTGCGGGTCGCGGCCGGTTCCAAGCTGATGGCGCGGATCTATGGCGCCGGGGCCGGCACTGTTGCCTTCGGCGATCAGGTGACCGTGCTCGACACGGTCGAGGCGGGCACTTTCGCGGGTGAAGTGCCGGTCACGGCGGCACCCACGCTCCGCCTCCTGGATGGCGAGTCGGAATGGGCCGCCTGGCCGCTCGAGATCGTGCCCGATGCGCCGCCGGTGGTGGCTTTCGCCTCGCCCCCGGTGGCGACCGAGCGGCGGGCGCTGCGCATCGCCTTCGACGCCCGCGACGATTACGGCGTCTCGGGTGTCGCCCTGGTCATCCGTCTGCCCGGCAATCCGGAGCCGCTGACCGTGCCGCTCGGCGGTGCCACTGGCCGGCCGGAAGCCAAGGGCACCGCCTTCAAGGACTTGACCGCGCATCCTTGGGCCGGGCTCGACGTCGCTGCCGAACTGGTGGCGACCGATGCCCTCGGCCAGACCGGCCGTTCGGACAGCATGACTTTCGCCCTGCCGGAGCGGAGCTTCCGACATCCCGTCGCCCGCGCCATCGTCGCCGCGCGCAAGGCGCTGGTGCAGCATCCCGACGAACGCCGCAAGGTCGCCACCGTGCTCGCCGCGATCGCCGACCAGACCGATGCCTATGAAGGCCGCGTCTCGGTCTTCCTGGGCCTCGACCTCGCGGTGACGGCCCTGATCCGCCACGGCGACGGGTCGGCCGATGCCAGCGTGGTCGACCTCCTGTGGGAAATCGCGCTCGACCTCGACCAGGGCCGGGTGCCCAGTGCCGAGGCGGCGCTGCGCGCGGCACAGGACGCTCTCGAACAGGCCTTGCAGAACGGTGCCTCGGATGCCGAAGTCGCCCGCCTGATGGACGAGCTGCGCCAAGCCATGGCCGATTATCTCCAGGCCCTGACCGAGGAAGCGATGCGGAACGGCGGCGAGATGCAGGCCCAGCAGGCGACGCCGGACGGCCGCGTGCTCACCCCGGAAGACCTCCAGCGCATGATCGACGAGGCGCAGAAGGCGGCCGAAGGCGGCTCGCGTGAGGCGGCGCGCAAGATGCTGTCCGAACTCCGCGACATGCTGGAAAACCTCCAGGCCATGCCCGGCCAGGCACAGGACGGCGCCACCCAGGCCCTGAACCAGGGCATGAACCAGCTCGGCGGCATGCTGCGCGACCAGGGCCGGCTGCGCGACCAGTCCTTCGCCGAACAACAGCGCCGCCAGGACGGCGGCGCCCGCCAGCCGGGCGCCCAGGGCCAGCAGCGCCCGGGCCAGGGCCAGGCGGGGCAGCAGGGCCAGCCGGGCGGTCTCGGTGGCCAGGCCCAGGAACAGGAAGATCTGCGCCGTCAATTGGGCGATCTGTTGCGCCAGCTCGGCGATGCCGGCCTGCCCCTGCCGGAATCGCTGACCCAGGCGGAGCGGGCCATGGACCGCGCCCGCCAGGCGCTCGAAGGCGACGATCCCGGTGCTGCAGCCCAGGCCCAGGGCGAGGCCCTGTCGGCCTTGCGCGAAGGCTTGCAGAACCTGGGCGAACAGATGGCCCAGCAATTGGGTACGAGGCGTGGCCAGGGGGCGGCCGGCAACGAGCCGGGCGGCGAGCGCGATCCCCTCGGCCGGCCCAAGCCCGGGCGCGATTTCGGTTCGGGCGACGAGGTCAAGGTGCCGACCGAGGCGGAGGCCAAGCGCGTGCGCGAGATCCTCGACGAATTGCAGCGTCGCGCCGGTGACCGCAGCCGGACCCCGGAAGAACTGGACTATATCCGCCGCCTGCTCGAACGCTTCTGAAGGCTGGACAGGACCTCGCCTGCGCCGCACCCTGATGCGGGCTGCGGCAGCTTGCCGCAGGACCCGGCAACCAGGGGACCGGCACCGACAGACGTGCCGGCAAAGGGAGGTTCGCGATGGCACGCCCGATTCTGATCGACCGGCGGGACATTCTGGCGGCAGGCGCGGGGCTCGCCGCCTTCGGCCTGATGGGGGCGCCGCGGCTCAAGGCCGAGACTTTCGTCAACGTTCTGACCGGCGGCACCTCCGGCGCCTATTACCCGATCGGCGTCGCCCTGGCGGCCGCGATCGAGAAGACGGTCGCCGGCGTCAAGACCAGCGTCCAGGCGACCAAGGCTTCGGTCGAGAATCTGAACCTTCTGCAGAAGGGCCAGGGCGAGATCGGCTTCACCCTCGCCGATGCTGCCAGCCAGGCGGTCGCCGGGGTCGAGGACGCAGGCTTCAAGGTCAAGCTCGACAAGCTCCGCCTGATCGCCGCCATCTACAGCAACTATGTCCAGATCGTCGCCAGCGCCGAATCCGGCGTCAAGACCCTGGCCGACCTGAAGGGCAAGCGGATCTCGGTCGGTGCGCCGAAGTCGGGTACCGAACTCAACGCCCGCGCCATCCTGGGCGCCGCCGGCCTGACCTACGGCGATTTCGCCAAGGTCGAATATCTGGCCTTCGCCGAATCCGTCGACCTGATGAAGAACCGCCAGATCGATGTCACCCTGCAATCGGCCGGGCTCGGCGTCGGCTCGATCAAGGACTTGGCGGCCTCGATCGCCATCACCGTGGTGCCCGTGCCGGCCGACATCGTGGCCAAGGTCGGCGACGCCGCCTATCAGCCGGGCGAGATCCCGGCCGGCACCTATACCGGCCAGGACGCGGCGGTGCCCACCGCCTCGATCCGCAACCTCCTGGTGAGCCATGCCGATGTCGCCGACGACCTCGCCTATGGCATGACCAAGGCGCTCTACGACAATCTCGATGCCCTGGTCGCCGCCCATGCCGCGGCCAAGGGCATCAAGCTCGAGGCGAGTGCGGCCAAGGGGCCGATGCCGCTCCATCCCGGCGCCTTGCGCTTCTTCAAGGAAAAGGGCCTGGCGTGAGCCAGGCCGCCGTCGTCGACCGCGAGAATCCGGCCGCGAGCGCTGTCGCCCTGGCACCCTTCGCGGCCCGCGCGGTCAGCCTCATCGGCATCGCCTTCTCGCTGTTCCAGGTCTGGACCGCGACGGCGAGCCCGATTTCCAGCCTGTCGCAGCGCTCGATCCATGTCGGCTTCCTGCTCGCCATGATCTTCCTGCTGTTCGGCCTGCGGCCGCGTCCGGGCGAGACGCGGCGCATTCCGTGGTACGACTGGTGTCTCGCCGGCTCGGGCCTCGTGCTCGGCCTCTATCACCTGGTGTTCGAACGCGACCTGATCCTCCGCGCGGGCGAGCCGGACACGGTCGACATCGTCGCCGGCTGCCTGACCATCGCCCTGATCTTCGAGGCGTCGCGGCGGGTCATGGGCCTCGCCCTGCCGATTCTCTGCGGCGCCTTCATTCCCTATGCCCTGCTCGGGCCCTGGCTGCCCTTCGGCCTGGCACACCGGGGCTTCGGCTTCGACCAGGTGATCGACCAACTCTATCTCGGCACCGAGGGGATCTACGGCACGCCTACTTTCGTTTCGGCCACCTATATCTTCCTCTTCGTGCTGTTCGGCGCCTTTCTCGAACATGCCGGCATGGTGCGGCTGTTCAACGACATGGCGCTCGGCCTGGTCGGGCGGGCCAAGGGCGGGCCGGCCAAGGTCGCGGTGATCTCGTCGGGCCTGATGGGCACGATCAACGGCTCCGGCGTCGCCAATGTGCTGACCACCGGCCAGTTCACCATTCCCCTGATGGCGCGCTTCGGCTACCGCCCGGCCTTCGCCGGTGCGGTGGAGGCGACCGCCTCCATGGGCGGGCAGATCATGCCGCCGGTGATGGGGGCGGTCGCCTTCATCATGGCCGAGACGCTGGGCGTCGCTTACGCCGAGATCGCCAAGGCGGCGATCGTGCCGGCCCTGCTCTATTACGCTTCGGTCTTCTGGATGGTTCATCTCGAGGCCGGCAAGCGGAACCTGCGCGGTCTCGACGCCGACGAATGCCCGAGCACGACGCGGGCGCTGCGCCAGGGCTGGTACCTGCTGCTGCCGCTGGCCGCCCTGGTCGCCCTGCTGTTCTCCGGCTATACGCCGCTCTTTGCCGGTGTGGTGGGGCTCTTCGCCACGGTCTCGCTGATCCTGGGCCAGGCGGTGGCGCGGGTGGCCCTGGGCAGCAATGCCCAGCGGGCGGTGTTCTGGGTCTCGCTCGGCCTGCTGCTCGCCCTCGTGCTCAGGCTCGGTATCGCGACCGAGACGGTGGCGGTCGGCTTCACGCTGGTGCTGGGCTTTGCGGCGCTGAGCCTGCGCAGTGCACGCTCCGCGGTCGGCCTCGTCATCGGCAGCCTGGCGGACGGGGCGCGCAACGCCCTCGGTGTCGGCATCGCCTGCGCCCTGGTCGGCGTGCTGATCGGCGTCACCACCCTGACCGGCATCGCCTCGAGCCTGGCCGGCTCGATCGTCGCCCTCTCGGGCGGCAATCTGCTGGCCGCCTTGGTGCTCACCATGGTCGCCTGCCTGGTGCTCGGCACCGGCCTGCCGACCATCCCGAACTATATCATCACCAGTTCGATCGCGGCGCCGGCCCTGCTGAAGATGGGGGTGCCGCCGCTCGCCTCCCACATGTTCTGCTTCTATTTCGGCATCATGGCGGACCTGACGCCACCGGTCGCCCTGGCGGCCCTCGCCGCCTCCTCGATCGCCCGGGCAGGGCATATGGAGATCGGCTGGATCGCCACCAGGATCGCCTTGGCCGGCTATGTCGTGCCCTTCATGGCGGTCTATGATCCGGCTTTGCTGGCGCAGACCGGCGATCTCCTGGCGATCGCCTATGCGGCTTTCCGGGCGCTGGCCGCCATCGCCCTCTGGGGCATGGTCGCGATCGGCTATGGCTTCGCCCCGGTGCCGCTCTGGCAGATGCCGATCGCGATCGGCGGCGCCATCGGCCTCGTCCTCTCGACGCCCTTCTCGGACGAGATCGGCTTCGCCCTCGGCGCCGTCTTCGTGGCACTCCAGCTCAGGGCGGCACGCCGGGCGGCGGCGGCATGAGCCTCGCCCTCTGCCTGCTGCTCGGCAGCCAGCTCGTGCAGCGCTTGGAGGCCAAGGATTTCACCCTGGCCTGGCGCCATTCGATCGAGAAGATCGAATGGCAGGAGGATTGGCGCATCGAGGCGGATGGGCTGCACCTGATCGCCGCCCGGGTGCAGGGCTCCGGCGCCGGCATGGACCCGCCGGCGGATGCGGTGCGCCGGGGCGATTGGTGGGAATATGTCCCCGCCCTGGCGCCCCAGCAGCACCTGACCCTGGCCCGTTCCGGCCTGGTGCCGGACTACCGCCTGTGCGTCGCAGGTGGGTGCCGGACCCTCGGCGAGATCGCCGGCCTGCCGCCGGAAGGGGCGGTGACCCTGACGCCCTGCGAGTAGCGCCTGTGCCGGTTTGGGCATCCAGCCGGAGGAATCCGGTGAGCTACCCAGAACGCGGTAATTCAGAGCGATGCAGTAATCCGGGGATGAAGGTATCCCTCGACACTGCCCTGCAAGGCATTATTATTTTTACGATGCGGTATAGTTGTTATGAATATGGTTAATGAATATTTTGTTGCGATATGTGTTTAATTATATATTCTGGGTTGTGTAATCTGATGATGGGGGAGACTATGGCTGCCTATTTTCGATTTCAGCAAGAAACCCCGGCGGGAGACGTCAAATTTTTTACATTCAAATTGGTGGACGAGAAAAAAATCTCGGAAGCGAGATCTAAAATCGAAAATGGGGATGTCCTCGGAAATCATGTGCAGGGCAAAATAATTCGCTCAATCGCTCCCTACAATCCAGAATGGTCATTTCATCTTGATCCAAATTCAATAGGTTTTTTCTCTATTCAAATAGAAGTATGTGACTCAAATGTCACATATGTTGAAGATCATTTGGATGAAATTGGCGGAAGTACATTGCCGAATTTCTTCTGGTGTCCATGGAGTTCAAAATTATTTGACGAAGTCACAGGGGAAATAGACCCTGTTACCGAAAAACCAATTGGAAACTTGAGGGGGATTTAGAGAGCACAGTGGGGCGACCCGGGAATTCTCAATCCGAGATGTGTACTGGCCCCTAACCGCGCTTTGATTGTGGTGCGTCGTAGCGCGTTCGCGGAGCCGTAGGCCGGCGTATGCGCCGCTAGACCGCTGCCAGGATCACGTGGGCCTGGATCTTGGCGGCCACCGCGCCGCTGCCGTGGCGCGCCGTGATGGCGGCTTCGGCATGGTCGGTCGCGGCTTGCAGGCTGCCGGGCTTGCGGGCCTCGATCTCGTTCCGCAGCAGGGTCCCCTGGCAATAGGCGACGGCGGGCAGGCGGGGCGACATGGCGCGGCTCTGCTCGGCCCGCGTCTCGATCGGACGCCTCGAAGAACTGGCTGTTGGTCGCCGCTGGCGGTGAATCGGGCGCCGGCGTGGCTGGAGGGCGGCTGTCACACGATACTTGAGGGGGCTGCGGTCAGGGGGCAACCCCGCCCCTTGGAGCCCTTCAGGCCGCTGGCTGGTGCTCCGCCAGCCAGATATAGCGCCTGACGTTATAGGCGAGGTTGGCCAGGGCAATCTTCGTGGTGGCCCTGGCGATGCCGATGGTCCGGACGATGAGGCCGAAGGCATATTTCTGGTGGGCGAAGACGCCCTCCACGGCGGAACGCACCTTCGACCTTGCCCGGTTGGCCTTGCGCTGGGGCAGGGTCAAATCCTGGCCGGGCCGGCGGCGGAAGTGGATCTTGGAGTGGAGACCCTTGGCGGCCAGGAAGGCCTCGTTGGCCTTGGTCCGGTAGGCGGTATCGGCCCAGACGTCGCTGGCCGTGTTGCGGGTGATCACCGCCGGCAGTTGGGCACCGTCATGGGCGGCGGCCGAGGTGACGCTGAAGCTCCGGATCAGGCGATGCGCCCTGTCGATGCCGATGTGGTTCTTGTAGCCGAACACCGGGATGGCGATCTCGACCTTTGCCTTCGTGCCGTCCTCCTTGGCCTTCCGGGCCTTGGCCCGCTTCAGCGTCCAGCGGGCATCCCGGTCCTTCTGGGCCAGTTTGGCCGGCTTGGCGCGCCAGTCCTCCGGGATCCGGCCGTCCTTCAGCGCGGCCTTCTCCGCGTCGGTGTTGCGCTGGCGCGGCGCCGCGATGATCGAGGCATCGACGATCTGGCCCGACATGGCGAGGTAGCCCCGGCCCTTCAGCCAGCCGTCGAAGTCGGCGAACAGGTCCCTGATCGCGCCGGCCCTGGTCAGTTGCTCGCGGAACAGCCAGATCGTCTTGGCATCGGGCACCGCGTCCTCGAGCCCGAGGCGCAGGAAGCGCATGAAGGACAGGCGATCCCGGATCTGGAATTCGGTGGCGTCGTCCGACAGCGTGTAGAGCGTCTGCAGGATCAGGATCTTGAACATCAGCACCGGGTCATAGGGCGGTCGCCCGCCCTTTGCGCCGTCGGAGCGCTTCAGCGCCACCACCAGCCGGGGCCGGAAGACCTCGAAGTCCACCAGGCTCGCCAGCTTCACCAGGGGATCGCCCGTCTCCGACAGCCGACGATACCGCTCATCCAGATCGAAGAACCCAGGCTGACCCATGACGCCCCCCGTCGTGACATCAAGCCAATGGAATCACGAAACCCGTCAGGTGGCTCGGGTTTTTAGAGGTGCCCGATCGTCACGCGGGAGAAGCCGGCTGCCGCCAGGTCGTCGCGGATCTGCGCCGCGTCGTGATAACCGTGCGGCGTGCGCGCCAGGAAGCGCGGCGGGTCATGGGGGAAAAGCCGGGCGAGGGCGCTGGTCACGTCATGCGCGAAGATGTTTTCCTCGATCCGGTCCCAGACGCTGAGCAGGAAATGCCCGCCGCGCTTCAGGACGCGCCTGGCCTCGCGGTAGGCGGCGATGCGGTCGGGGAAGAACATGGCGCCGAACTGACAGCAGACGAGGTCGAAGGCCGCGGGCTCGAAGGGCAGCGCCAGGGCATCGGCCTGGCGCCAGTCGAGGCGGCCGTCCGGGGCCTGCCGGGCAGCGGCATAGTCCAGCATCGGCTGGTTGAGGTCGGTCACGGTATAGCGGGCGTCGGAGGCCAGCCGGGGCGCCAGGGCGCGGGTGACCACCCCGGTGCCCGCGGCGGTTTCCAGCACCGCCCGGGGCGACAGGCCGGCCGCCCGTTCCGCGACATCGGCGGCGAAGGGCTCGAAAATCAACGGCACCATGTAGCGGTCGTAGTTTTCCGGGATCGAGCCGGCGAACATCCTGTCCGTTTCCAACATCGCGATCACCCGCCGCCCGCCAGGGGACGGACCAGACTACCACAGGGTCGGGATGGTGCGCAGGCCGCGCCCTCAGTGCAGCAGCGCCTTGTCGATGGCAGCGAGCAGGTCGGCAAGGGAGAAGGGCTTGAGCAGCAGGCCGGCGACGAAATCGGCGAAATCCGCCGCCCTTTCGTATTCGGCGGCATAGCCGGTCATGAGCAGGATCGGCAGGGCGGGTTGTTCGGCGCCGATGGCGAGAGCCAGGGCGATGCCGTCCATCACCGGCATCTGGATGTCGGCCAGCAGGAGATCGAAGCGCCCGCGCTGCGCTTCCATGTAGGCGATGGCGCCGTCGGCCGCCAGGGTGACCTCGTGGCCGGCACCGCGGAGTGCGCGCTGGATGAATTGGGCGACGGCCGGCTCGTCCTCGGCGACCAGGATCCGGGCCATTGCCGCCGCCCCGTCCCGCTCAGTCGTCGACGACGCCGATGAAGGGCAGTTCGCGGAAGCAGTTGGCGACGTCCATGCCGTAGCCGACCACGAAACGCTCCGGGCATTCGAAGCCGACGAAATCGGCCGAGAGGTTGTTCTCGCGCCGCTTCGGCTTGTCCAGGAGGACGCAGAGCGTCACCGAGGCGCCGCGTGCCGCCATCAGGTCCTTGGCGAAGGAGAGCGTGCGGCCCGATTCCAGGATGTCGTCGATGATCAGCACCTTCTTGTCGCGCACGATGATCGAGATGTCGCGCTGGACGGTGACCTGGCCGGAGCTGATCGTGTTGTTGCCGTAGGACGACAGGATGACGAAGTCGACCTCGACCTGCGCGCCTTCGGCGTGCAGCGCCCGCAGAAGGTCGGCGGCGAACATGAAGCTGCCCTTCAGGACGGGCACGCAGACGAACTCGGTGCCCAGCGCCGCGACGATCTCGCGCGCCAATTCCTTGGTGCGGGCGTCGATCGTTTCGGCATCGAGCAGGACGCGCACGGACTTCCCGGGCAGGATGGGCCTGGTCATGGATTCTCCCCGAAGGTCACGGCGACGCGGGTCGCCTCGGTGGGTGGGGCGGCGAAGCGCACCTTGTAGCCGGCTTCGCCCCCGGCCGGGATCACGTTGGGTTCGGCATTCGCCCGTTCCCGGCGCAGCACGCGGCCCTGGTTGTCGACCAATGCGACCCAGAGCGGCGGCACCGGCCGCTCGCCGTCGAGGGTCGAGTGGATCGTGCCGGAGACGGTCAGGATCTCGGCCCCGCCCTCGTTCGAGCGTTCGCTCGCCGGGGCGGAGAGGGACAGGCCATAGGCGGCGACCGGCAGGCCGACCAGTTCGTAGAGCTTGCCCGCCGGCGGCCAGGCTTCGACGATCTGGTCGCGGTAGAGGCCGGCCGCGCCGAGCCCGCCCGCCAGCAGCAAGAGGAAGATCAGCCAGCCGAACGGGCCGCTCCGCCGCGGCGGCTTGGTCGGGGCGGGCAGGTTGCGCACCGGGGCGATCGGTTCGGCCGCGCCGGCACTGTCGTCCGGGGCCGGTTCGGTCAGGTCCAGGGTGCGGGGCAGGTCGGCCGGCGGCGCCTGGAACCAGACATGACCGCACCGGGCACAGCGCACGTCGCGTCCGGCCGTCGTCAAGGCGGCAGGCGGAAGCAGATAGCGCGTGTTGCAGGAGGGGCAGGTGAGGATCATACCGGGGGGTTCACCGAAAGGGTCAGCGGCGTTTATAGGCGACCTCGACCCATGGTGCCAACAATTGGCGCGATGCGCAGCAGGATCGGCGCTTCCGGCCGCGCTGTCGAGGGGGTTGGCCTGGCGGCACGCTTCGTGCCATGGTGCCCGTTCCCACGATCAGGGGCAGGCATGGCAGGCGGCAGGCATGGTTCGCTTCGATAACGTCGGCATGCGCTATGGCATCGGCCAGGAAGTGCTGCGCGACATCTCGTTTGAATTGCCCCGCGGCTCCTTCACCTATCTGACCGGGGCGAGCGGCGCCGGCAAGTCCTCGCTCTTGAAGCTGATGTTCTTGGCCCATCGGCCCTCGCGCGGCATGGTCGAACTGCTGGGCAAGGATATTTCGCGCCTGCCGCGCCCGGGCCTGCCCGAGCTGCGCCGCCAGATCGGCGTGGTCTACCAGGATTTCCGCCTGATCGATCACATGTCCGTGTTCGACAATGTGGCCCTGCCGATGCGCATCGCCGGCAGCCCGCCGGACGAGGTCGACGCCCATGTCGAGGAATTGCTGAGCTGGGTCGGCCTGGCCGACAAGATCGCGGCGACTCCGCCCGAACTCTCGGGCGGGGAGCAGCAGCGCGTCGCGATCGCCCGTGCCGTGATCGCCAGGCCCCGCCTGCTGCTCGCCGACGAGCCGACCGGCAGCGTCGATCCCGACATGGGCGACCGCCTGATGCATCTCTTTCTCGAGCTCAACCGGATCGGCACCACCATTCTGATCGCGACCCACGACGTCGCCATGATGGAGCGCCACCGTGCGCCCGTGATGCGCCTGCTGCGCGGCGAACTGGTGGTCAACCGCCCCGGCGGTCTGTTCTGAGGTCTGCTTCGTGATGCGTTCCGGCCGTCTCCGCCTGCTGCCCGAAGGGGCACTGTCCAACCGCCTGGTGCCGGCCATCATCGCGGTCATGGTGATGCTGCTGACGCTGGCCGCGGCGGCCGCGATCGGCATCGACCGCTCGCTCGACAGTTTCCAGACCGAACTGGCCGGGCGCTACACGGTCGAGCTGCCGACCGCCGAGGCCGGCGCCGTCGACGACGAGACGGTGGCCAAGGTGGTCGACCTCCTGGCCGAGACGGAAGGCGTGATCGCCGCCGAAGAGGTGCCGGCGCCGACCCTGCAGCGCCTGCTCGAGCCCTGGCTCGGCCGCGGCACCTCGGTCGGCGACCTGCCCCTGCCGGTGCTGATCGACATCGTGGCGACCCCGGGCACCAGGCTCGACGCGGCGGCCCTGGCGGCCAAGCTCCAGGACCTGGTCAAGGGCGCCCGGGTCGAGGCCGCGGTCGACAGTATGGACGAGATCGCCGATGTCGCCGCTGCGGTCGAACTGGGTGCCTATTCGGTGGTCGGCCTGGTCGCCTTCTGCCTGGTTGCCGTGGTCGTCTTCGCGACCCGGGCGGGCCTCGCGACCCATCATCCGATTATCGAGATCGTGCATCAGATCGGCGCCCGCGAGCAGGTGGTGGCGCGCGAATTCCAGCGCCATTTCCTGGTCCTCGGTGGGCTCGGCGGCTTGGCCGGCGTCGCCGTCGCCGGGCTCGTGATCTATGGCCTGATCCTTTTCGCCGGCAGTCTCGATTCGCCTTTCCTGCCGGCGCTCGACGATTTCCTGCTCGGCCTCGTGCCGCTCGCCCTGATTCCCGCCGCGGTCGCCGCCCTGACCACGGTGACCGCGGGGATCACGGTCGGCCGGGCGATGCGCCGGATGGTCTAGGGCCATGCGCAGCCTGCGCCTGCTGTTCCTGATCCTGTGCTTCCTGCTCGGGGCCTATCTCTGGTTCCTCGGCCGCATCCCGACCGAGGTGGCGGAACCCGAGCGGCGTACCGACGGCATCGTGGTGCTGACCGGCGGCGCGCTCAGGCTCGACGAGGCGGCGGCCTTGCTGGCCGACGGGCGGGCCGGGCGGCTGCTGGTCTCGGGCGTTTCCACCGATACCCAGCCGGTCGACATCCGCGAGCGGATGGCAGGGGTGCCCGACGCCCTGTTCCAATGCTGCGTCGACCTCGGTTACCGCGCCCGCAACACGGTCGGCAATGCGGATGAAGCGGCGGCTTGGGCCCGCAGCCACGGCATGACCTCGCTCCGCGTGGTCACCGCCGCCTATCACATGCCGCGCAGCCTGGTCGAGTTGCGCCGTGCCCTGCCGGGGGTCGAGCTGGTCGCCCATCCGGTGTTTCCCGAGCGCGTGTTTCAGAGCGGCAGCCTGCCGCCGGTGACGGCGCCCCTCGAATTCGCCAAATTCGTCGCCGCCCTGATTCGCCTGCGCCTCTCCGAGCTCGAGCCGGAGAGCCAGCGCGAGGTAGTGGCACCACTGGCGCCCGCGGCATCCCCGCCGGTGCAGCCATCCGCCCCGTCCTCCGTCCTTCCCGCTGCGCCGGAACCTCCGAAATGATCCTGCTCCTCTGGCTCCGGTCGGCGCTGTTCAACTTGTTCTTCTACGTCTGGACGGTGGCGGTCGCGATCGTGATGCTGCCGACGATGGCGCTGCCACGGGGGGCGGCGGCCTTTGCCGGGCGCTTCTGGGCCGGCGGCATCAACTTGGCGCTCCGCCTGATCTGCGGCGTCACGGTCGAGGTCCGGGGGCGCGACCGGCTGCCCGACGGTCCCGTGCTGATCGCGGCCAAGCACCAGTCGGCCTGGGACACGATCGAGCTTCTGACGATCTTCGGCATGCCCGCCGTCGTTCTGAAGCGCGAACTGACCTGGATTCCGCTCTATGGCTGGTACCTCTGGGCCACCGGCATGATCCCGATCGACCGTTCGGCCGGCGCCAAGGCCCTGAAGGACATGGTGCGCCGCGCGAAGCAGCAGGCGGCGCGCGGCATTCCGATCCTGATCTTCCCCCAGGGCACGCGGGTGGCGCCCGGCGCCAGGCTGCCCTATCAGCCGGGTGTCGCCGCCCTCTACGGCCAGCTCGGCCTGCCCTGCGTGCCGGTGGCACTCAACTCCGGCCTGGCCTGGCCGCGGCGGAGCTTCCTGCGCCGGCCCGGAACGATTACTGTCGAAATCCTGCCCCCGATTCCGCCGGGCCTGCGTCGCGAACCCTTCATGACCACCCTGGAGGCGCAGATCGAAGCGGCCTCCGACGCGCTCGTGGCGGTGGCCCGGTGAGCGGTCCGGCGGCCTAGATATGGGGGCCGATACGAATCGGGAACGTGGGGCGGGCCGTCCATATCTCGGTTGTGGATAACCCGGGGACCACGACCTGTTGAATCTCGTGGCGTTGCTGATTTCCAAATGAAATCAGCATCTTGTGTTACTTGACGACTTGGAACAAATTGGGAACAATGGCCAGTGGCCGTCGTTCTGGTGAGTGTGTTTTTAGAGCAGCAGGGGATCGAAGTCATGGTAGCGATCGCGCCGATCAGCCAGCAGATCTGGGACATGAAATACCGCCTGAAGGAGGCGGAGGGCACGGCCGTCGACGCCACGATCGAGGATACCTGGGCGCGGGTCGCGAAATCCCTGGCCGCCGTCGAGCCCGAAGCGGAGCGGGGGCGCTGGAGCGCGGACTTCGCGACGGCGCTGGCCGATTTCCGCTTTCTGCCGGCGGGACGGATCATCGCCGGTGCCGGAACCGGGCGGCGCGTCACCCTGTTCAACTGCTTCGTCATGGGCACGATCCCCGACGACATGTCGGGCATTTTCGAGCAGCTGCGGGAAGCCGCCCTGACCATGCAGCAGGGCGGCGGCATCGGCTATGATTTCTCGACGCTCCGCCCCAAGGGAGCGCCGGTGAAGGGCGTCGGGGCCGACGCTTCGGGCCCGCTGCCTTTCATGGACGTCTGGGATTCGATGTGCCGCACCATCATGTCGGCCGGCTCGCGCCGGGGCGCCATGATGGCGACGCTGCGTTGCGACCACCCGGACATCGAAGCCTTCATCGCGGCCAAGCGCGATCCCGGCCGGCTGCGCATGTTCAACCTTTCGGTTCTGGTGACCGACGCTTTCATGAAGGCGGTCGAGGCGGGCGAACCCTGGGACCTCGTCTTCGACGGCGTCGTCTTCAAGACCCTGCAGGCCCGGGACCTGTGGGACCAGATCATGCAGGCGACCTATGCCTATGCCGAGCCGGGCGTGATCTTCATCGACCGGGTGAACCGGCTCAACAATCTTTGGTATGCGGAGAAGATATCCGCAACTAATCCATGTGGCGAACAGCCGCTGCCGCCTTATGGCGCCTGCCTGCTCGGCTCGATCAATCTGGCCCGTTTCGTCGAACGGCCGTTCGAGGAGGATGCCGCCCTCGATCTCGAAGAGCTCGACCGGGTCGTCCGGCTCGCCGTCCGCATGATGGACAATGTCGTCGACGCCTCCAATTTCCCGCTGCCGGAGCAGGCGGCGGAGGCCAAGGCCAAGCGGCGCATCGGCCTTGGCGTCACCGGCCTTGCCGACGCCCTGATCCTGTGCCGGGCGCGCTATGGCGGGCCGCAGGCGATGCGCCTGATCGAGCAGTGGCTGCACGCGATCCAGCGCGCCGCCTATCTCGCCTCGGTCGATCTGGCCAAGGAGAAGGGCGCCTTTCCGCTCTACGACCGGGAGAAATATCTGGCTGGCGAAACCATCCGCTCGCTCGACGCCGACGTCCAGGCGGCGATCGCCGAGCATGGCATCCGCAATGCCCTGCTCACCTCGATCGCGCCGACCGGCACCATCTCGCTCTTCGCCGACAATGTCTCCTCCGGGCTCGAGCCGGTGTTCTCCTTCACCTATACGCGGAAGGTGCTGATGCCCGACGGCAGCCGCCGCGAAGAGGAAGTGACGGATTACGCCTATCGCCTGTGGCGCCGCCTGAAGGGCTCGGCCCCGCTGCCCGACTATTTCGTCGATGCCCAGGTGCTGAGCCCGGCCGACCATGTCCGGGTCCAGGCGGCCGTGCAGAAATATGTCGACAGTTCGATCTCGAAGACGATCAACTGCCCGGAGGATATTTCCTTCGAAGCCTTCAAAGACGTCTATCTGATGGCCTGGGCCGAGGGGTGCAAGGGCTGCACTACCTATCGCCCGAACGAGATCACCGGCTCCGTGCTCTCGGTCGAGCCGAAGAAGGAAGAGGCGCCGTCGGCCGAACTCGAACTGCCGCTGGAACCCGCGGTGGCCTCGTTCCGCCACGAGGATGTCTACGAGGCGGGCGGCGTCGTCTATATGACGCGGCCGCTCGACCGGCCGGAAGTGCTGCCGGGCAAGACCTACAAGGTGCGCTGGCCCGAATCGGAACACGCCCTCTACATCACCGTGAACGACGTGGTGCAGGACGGCCGGCGGCGGCCCTTCGAGGTCTTCATCAACTCGAAGAACATGGAGCATTACGCCTGGACCGTGGCGCTGACGCGCATGATCTCGGCCGTGTTCCGCAGGGGCGGTGACGTCGCCTTCGTGGTCGAGGAACTGAAGGCGGTGTTCGATCCGCGCGGCGGCCAATGGGTGCGCGGGCGTTACGTCCCCTCGCTGCTCGCGGCGATCGGCGAGGTGATCGAGCAGCACATGATCGACATCGGCTTCATCCAGCCGAAATCGGTCGAACTGCCCGAGAAGTTCCAGCGCCAGGCCGAAGCCGGCACGGCAGAGGGGCCGGCGGTCAGCACCAGCCCGCGCAAGGGCTTGCGCCCTTGCCCGCGCTGCGGCCAGCCCAGCCTGATCCGCCAGGAAGGCTGCGACGCCTGCTTCTCCTGCGGCTATTCGAAGTGCGGTTGAAAGGGGGCGCGGCTCAGGCCGCGCCCTTCTCGCCCTTGGCATAGCCGATCGCGTGCAGCGAATCGGTGATTTCGTCCAGGATCACCGGATCGTCGATCGTCGCCGGCATCGACCAGGTCTCGCCGTCGGCGATCTTGCGCATGGTACCGCGCAGGATCTTGCCCGAACGGGTCTTGGGCAGGCGCTTCACCACCGTCACGGTCTTGAAAGCGGCGACCGGGCCGATCTTGTCGCGCACCAGGGCGACCAGTTCCTTCTCGATCTCGGCATCCGGCCGGTTGACGCCGGCCTTCAGCACGACGAAGCCGACCGGGACCTGGCCCTTGAGCTGGTCGGCGACGCCGATCACGGCGCATTCGGCGACGTCGCGGTGATAGGCGAGGACTTCCTCCATGCCGCCGGTCGACAGGCGATGGCCGGCGACATTGATGATGTCGTCGGTCCGGCTCATGACGAAGAGATAGCCGTCGGCGTCGATATAGCCGGCGTCGCCGGTCTTGTAGTAGCCGGGGAAATCCTTGAGGTAGGAGCGGATATAGCCTTCGTCGTTCTGCCACAGGGTGGGCAGGGCGCCCGGCGCCAGCGGCAGCTTGACGACGATCGAGCCGATGTCGCCGCGCTTCACTTCGTGGTTGTCGTTGTCGACCACGCGGATGTCGTAACCCGGTACGGCGCAGGTGGGCGAACCGTATTTGACCGGCAGCAGTTCGACACCGACCAGGTTGGCGCACATCGGCCAGCCCGATTCGGTCTGCCACCAATGGTCGATCACAGGGACCTTCACCATCCGCTCCGCCCATTGCACGGTATCCGGGTCGGCGCGCTCGCCGGCCAGGAACAGGGTCCGCAGGCAGGTGATGTCGTAGGTCGACAGGAGCTTGCCGTCCGGATCTTCCTTCTTGATCGCGCGGAAGGCGGTCGGGGCGCAGAACTGCACCGAGACGCCATATTCCTGGATCACGCGCCAGAAGGCGCCGGCATCGGGGGTGCCGACCGGCTTGCCCTCGTAGAGGATGGTGGTCGCGCCGATCAGCAGCGGGGCATAGGTGATATAGGAATGGCCCACCACCCAGCCGACGTCCGAAGCCGCCCAGAAGACTTCGCCGGGGGCGACCCCGTAGATGTTCTTCATGCTCCAGGCGAGCGCCACCATATGGCCGCCGTTGTCGCGCACGACGCCCTTCGGAATGCCCGTGGTGCCCGAGGTATAGAGGACATAGAGGGGATCGGTCGCGGCGACCGGCACGCAGTCGGCGGGCGCCGCCCCGCTCACGGTCGAGACCCAGTCGAAGTCGCGGCCGGGGACGAGCGAGGCTTCCAGCATCGGGCGCTGCAAGATCAGGGTGAATTCCGGCTTGCTCGCGGCGAGTTCGATCGCTTCGTCCAGCAGCGGCTTATAGGCGACGGTCCGGCCCGGTTCGACGCCGCAGGAGGCGGAGAGGATCGCCTTCGGCTTGGCGTCATCGATCCTTGTCGCCAGTTCCTTGGCGGCGAAACCGCCGAACACCACGGAATGGATGGCGCCGAGACGGGCGCAGGCCAGCATGGCGAAGACCGCTTCCGGCACCATCGGCATGTAGACGATGACGCGGTCGCCCTTTTCGACGCCCTTGGCCTTCAGCGCGCCGGCCAGTTCGGCCACCTTGTCGCGCAGGCTCCGGTAGCTGTAGCGGCTCTTGGTGCCGGTCACCGGGCTGTCGTAGATCAGGGCGTCCTGGTCGGCGCGGCCGCCGTCGACGTGGCGGTCCAGGCAGTTCCAGGCGGTATTGGCGACGGCGTCCGGAAACCAGCGGTAGAGCGGCTTGTTGCTCTCGTCGAGAATGGCCGTCGGCGCCTTGATCCAGTCGATGGCCTTGGCCGCCTCGGCCCAGAAGCCCTGCGGATCCGCCTGCCAGCGTGCATACATCTCGGAATAGGCGCCCACGGCGATCCCCCCGTTCGTTTCGACTTCATTGCGGCGGATTCAGCAAGAAGCGGGCGGGCTTTGCAACGTCCAATCAGCCGATGGATACCGTACTTTCGTCAAAGCAGGGCAGCCCGGCGAATACGGCAGTGCGCAACCGCACGGCCGTGGTATAGTCCGCGCCGCAAGTACACAGCCCCATGATTTTAGACCTTACAATCCTGCTCCTGCTGGTTCTGCTGAACGCCTTCCTGGTGATGGCGGAACTGGCCGTGGTCGCAGCCAAGCGCGCGCGACTGAAACGATCCGCACAGGCCGGCAGCGCTTCCGCCCAGGCCGCCCTCGACCTCGCCGCCGATCCCGGCCGCTTCCTCTCGACCGTACAGATCGGCATCACCGCCATCGGCACCCTGTCCGGCGCCTTCGGCGGCCAGGCCCTGGCCGGGCCGCTGGCCGAATGGCTGTCGCACTTCGAGAGCCTGAAGGCCTATGCGGACACGATCGCGATCGGCCTCATCGTCGTCGGCCTCACCTATGTGACGCTGATCCTGGGCGAACTGGTGCCGAAGCGCCTGGCGCTGGCCCGGGCCGAGCCGATCGCTTCCTTCGTCGCCCGGCCGCTCCGCGCCCTGGCCACCGCGAGCGCGCCGCTGGTGGCGCTGATCAACACCTCGACCAACCTGATCCTGGCGCTGATGCCGAAGGGGACCGCCCAGCCCGACGTCTCGGACGAGGAAGTCCGCGTCCTGATGCAGGAAGGCGCCGCGTCCGGCCATTTCCAGGAGACGGAGCGGGCCATCGTCGAAATGACGCTGCGCCTCGGTGATCGCAATGTCGACGCCCTGATGACGCCGCGCACCCAGATCGAATGGCTGGACGTGCTGGACCCGCCCAAGATCACGGTCGACAAGATCGCCGAGAGCCATTGCACCCGCTTCCCGGTCAAGAAGGGCACGACCAAGACCGTGCTCGGCTTCGTCCAGGTGAAGGATCTCTTCGCCCAGATCGCCGCCAACCCGGGCAAGCCGCTCGATCTCGCCACCGCGGTTCATCCGGCCCTCTACATTCCCGAGACCACGCCGGCCCTGAAGGCGCTCGAAGTGTTCCGCGCCCAGGGCAGCCCGATCGCCCTGATCGTCGACGAATATGGCGACATCCAAGGCCTGGTCACCCTGACCGACCTTCTGGAAGCCCTGGTCGGCGAACTCGAGGAAGCCGATACGCCGGTCGAGGAACGCTCGGTCGTGCAGCGCGACGACGGATCCTATCTGATCGACGGCGGTTATTCCCTCGACCGGCTGTGGGACCTGCTCGGCATCGCCGAACCCAGCGACGAGGATGCTGATTTCAACACGGTGGGCGGTTTCGTCATGCACCGGCTGAAGCGGATCCCTTCGGCCGGCGACAAATTCGCCCTGGGCGATTTCCGTATCGAAGTGATGGACATGGACGGGCGGCGCGTCGACAAGGTCCTGGTCAGCCGCAACCCGATCGACCCCGGCGGCATCTGACGCCGACGGGTTCTGCAAAGGTGCTTCCGTGGATTGGAATTTGATCGCCGACCAACTGCTCGCCCTCGGCGGCATCGTGCTGGTCGACCTCGTAATGGCCGGCGACAACGCGATCGTCATCGGCCTCGCGGCCTCCGCCGTGGCGCGGGAGAGCCGGCGCCGTGTAATCTTCTGGGGCCTGGTCGGCGCCATGGTGCTGCGCATCGCCTTCGCCGCGGTGACCACCGAATTGCTCGGCCTGATCGGCCTGACGCTGGCCGGCGGCCTGCTGCTGCTCTGGGTCGCCTGGAAGATGTGGCGCGAGACCGAGGCCCAGCGCAAGGCGGACAAGAGCCACCGCGATCCCGACGCCGAGGAGGAATTCCTGCCCGGCGAGAAGGCGCCCCGCAGCGTGGGCGGCGCCATCGTGCAGATCATCCTGGCCGATCTTTCGATGTCGCTCGACAATGTGCTGGCGGTCGCCGGCATCGCCCGCGAGCACATGTGGGTGTTGGCCGTCGGCCTGATGCTCTCGATCGCGCTGATGGGGGCGGCGGCGACGCTGGTCGCCTCGCTGCTCAAGCGCTATCACTGGATCGCCTATGTCGGCCTCGCTGTCGTCGCCTATGTCGCGCTGGACATGATCTATCGCGGGACGCTACAGGTCGTCGAAGCGGCCAGCTGAAAAAGGCCGCACGACATTGCCGCAGGTGACCCTCGACGAAGCGCCGATGCTTCGCCGGCGGAAGCTGCGCCAGATCAAGGAACGGGGCGCGACGGCCCTTCACTGTTCGCCGTCGCGCGCCTCTGAGGGCCGCCAGTTTCAACGATAGAACCCTCGCCGGGAGGGGCCAGATGACGACGCAGAATCCCTACGAAATCGATCTCGACAAGAATCCCGCCAACTATGTGCCCCTGACTCCGATCAGCCTGCTCGAGCGGGCGGCCTCGGTGTTTCCGGACAAGACGGCGATCATCCACGGCGATTGGCAGATCAATTACCGCGAAGCCTATGCCCGCGCCCGCCGCCTGGCCTCCGCCCTGGCGGCCCGTGGCATCGGCCTCGGCGACACCGTTTCGGTGATGGCGCCCAACGTGCCGGCCGTGCTCGACGCCCATTTCGGCGTGCCGATGACCGGCGCGGTGCTGAACACGCTGAACATCCGTCTCGATGCCGCCAACATCGCCTTCACGCTCGACCACGCCAATACCAAGATTCTGATCACCGACCGGGAATTCTCCCATGTGATCAAGGCGGCGCTGGAGCAATGCGCCGTGAAGCCGCTGGTGATCGACATCGACGATCCGCTCTACACCGGCAAGGGCGAGCGTATCGGCGAAATCGAATACGAGGCTTTCATCGCCGCCGGCGACGAGAATTATGCCTGGCAGCCGCCCGCCGACGAATGGCAGTCGATCAGCCTGAACTACACCTCGGGCACCACGGGCAATCCGAAGGGCGTCGTCTATCACCACCGCGGCGCCTATCTGAACGCGGTCGACAATATCGTCTCGGCCGGGATGACGGGGCATTCGGTCTATCTCTGGACCCTGCCCATGTTCCACTGCAACGGCTGGTGCTTCACCTGGTCGCTCGCCGTGGTGGGCGGCACCCATGTCTGCCTGCGCCGGGTCGAGGCCGGCGCCATCTATGCCGCGATCGAGAAATACAAGGTCACCCACCTGTGCGGCGCGCCCATCGTCATGGGCATGTTGATCAATGCGCCGGACGAGCTGAAGCGCCCGCTGCCGGGCCCGGTGGAACTCTTCACCGCCGCCGCCCCGCCGCCCGCCGCGGTGATCGCCGCGATGGAGCAGGCCGGCTTCAAGATCACCCATCTCTACGGCTTGACCGAAACCTATGGGCCTTCCGTGCTCTGCGTCTGGAAGGACGAATGGGACGAACTCCCGATCGACGAGAAGGCCGTGCTGAAGGCGCGCCAGGGCGTGAAGTCGCCCCTGATGGCCGGGCTCGACGTGATGGACCCGATGACCATGACGCCCGTGCCGCGCGACGGCAAGACCATGGGCGAAGTGATGTTCCGCGGCAACCTCGTCATGAAGGGCTATCTCAAGAACAAGGCCGCCTCGGACGAGGCCTTCGCCGGCGGCTGGTTCCATTCGGGCGATCTCGGCGTCATGCATCCGGACGGTTACATCCAGCTCCGCGACCGCTCGAAGGACATCATCATCTCGGGCGGCGAGAACATCTCGACCATCGAAGTCGAGGACGTGCTCTACAAGCACCCCAAGATCCAGGAAGCCGCCGTGGTGGCGCGTCCCGACGAGAAATGGGGCGAAACGCCCTGCGCCTTCGTCGCCCTGAAGCCGGGCGAGAACCTGACCGAGCAGGAGCTGATCGCCTTCTGCAAGGAACATCTGGCCGGCTACAAGGTGCCGCGCACCGTCGTCTTCGAGGAACTGCCCAAGACCTCGACCGGCAAGGTGCAGAAGTTCCTGCTCCGCGAAAGGGCGCGCGCGCTCTGACAGGCAGGGCCGGAACCGCAAAGGCGCGGTTCCGGTTCCCGGCAGCTAGGGCCGCCCGAACAGGGCGTCGGCCCCCTGGGCCAAGCTCCGCGCCCGGGCGAGCCGGCGGCCGACATCGGCCCAGCCGCGCAGTGCCACCTTGAAGGGGTTGCGGCTGGGGGCGACGCCGTCGAGTCCGAAGCGGAGGTCCGCCGCCGGTACCGGCGAGAAAGTGCCGAACAGCCGGTCGAAGACGATCAGCACGCCGCCGAAATTGCGATCCCGGCATTCCGCATTGGCGGCGTGATGGACATGGTGATGGCGCGGCGTGTTCAGCACCCATTCCAGGGGGCCGAGCCGTGGCACCCAGGTCGAATGCAGGAAGAGCTGATAGGTCAGATCGGCGCCCAGCATCAGGAACACCGCGAGGGGCGGGAAGCCGATCAGCACGAGCGGCAGATAGAACAGGAAGCCGCCCGTCACCGCGCCGCCCCAGCCGAGCCGGAAGGCCGCGGAGAGATTGAGCTTCGTGGTCGAATGATGAACCCCGTGGGTGGCCCAGAACAGGCGCAGCCGGTGCATTGCACGGTGATGCCAGTAATAGCAGAAGTCGACCCCGAGGAAGAGCAGGACGAGGCTCGCGCCACCCAGCGGCCCGAGATCGAACAGCCGGTATGGATAGAGGGTCAGGAAGGGCAGGGCGACCAGCGGGGCCGCCGCCACATTGATCAGCCGCTGGCCGAGTGCGATCACCAGGGTCGCCCCGGTCTCGCCCCAGTCGTAGGCGCCGCGACCGCGCCACCAGGCGGCACCCGCCTCGACCAGCAGAAGCGCCAGCACGAGCAGGGCGAGGGGCCGGGGACCGTCCAGGTCCTGGATGTTCAGCCACGTCATGACCGGTCCTTCCTCGCGGTATAATTATACCGTTATCGATCGTCATGCCCGGGCGCGTCCCGGGCATCCATGTCGGGACGAGATACAATCGTCGACGTCAGATGCGGCTTGCCGGCGTGGATGGCCGGGCCTGCGCCCGGCCATGACGCGTTGGGGTGGTAAGGGCAGAAATCCCAGTCGAGGCGGTGGCCTTGCCGGCCGCCCTTCTCGACTGGACAGCCAGGCTCCCTCCGCCTCGGTTACTGCGCCGTGCCGGCATTGCCGGCGCGGGCCGCCTGGGCGGCTTCCAGCGCCGACTGGCATTCCTTGGAGAGCTGGTCCTGGTGTTCCTTGAAGCATTGCAGGATGCGGCCGCCGCCGGGCTTCACGCCGGCGCACAGGGTCTTGGCGTCATTGGCGCAGGCGGTGCGGACCTGGCCGCCGGCACCCTGGGCCAGGGCGGGCGCGGCGGCGGCCAATGCGATCAGGGCCGTGGCGGCGAAGGCGAAGCGGGACATCGGACAGGGTCCTCGATCTTGCGGGCTCAGTTGGCCGGGGTGACGGTCACGGTCTTGTCGCGGCTCACGCTGCCGCCGTTCGGGCCGGTCGCGGTGCCGGTGCCGTTGTAGGTATAGGAGCCGTCGCCGTTGTTGGTGACGCCGCCCTGGCTGCTGTAGCTGCCGCCATGGGTGCCGCTGCCGCTCCGCTGGGTCGACCAGGTGCCGTTGCCGTTGTTGGTCACGCTGCCGCTGTGGCCCCAGCTATTGCCGGCCCGGGTCGTGCCGCTGCGGCTCCGGCTGCAGGTCTGGTCGGCGCAACCGCTCTGGAGCTGGCGGGAATAGGAATGGCCGCCGGCACCGGTGCCGTTGACCGAGCGGGAACGGGCGAAGGCATCGGTGGCCACGGCGCCGAGGGCGAGGGTGGCGACCAGGGCGGCCAGAAGGGTACGGTTCATAGTGGAACTCCTGTCTGCGAATTCGTCGCCCCGGGCTCGGGATCTCATCGGGGATCTCATCGGGGCACGGTCGGATCATCGCCCCCGCTCTTTGCCGCTCTATTGCGGGAAACCGGGGATTTGTAACGATTTGTAACGGCCATTGGCGGCGGCGCCGGCTTGTCGGAAGATCCGCCGCATGACGACGAAAACCCTTCTCCTGGTCGAAGACGATGCCGAGATCCGCGACCTCCTGACCGGCTTTCTGACGCGCGAGGGCTTCGCGGTCGAGGCGGTGGGGGACGCGAGGGCGATGGATGCCGTCTTGGCGCGGACGACGCCCGCCCTGCTGATCCTCGACCTCATGCTGCCGGGGGAAGACGGGCTCTCGATCTGCCGGCGCATCGCCCCCCAGGGCCGGCTGCCGATCCTGATGCTGACCGCCAAGGGCGACGATATCGACCGTATCGTCGGGCTCGAGATGGGGGCGGACGACTATTTGCCGAAGCCGTTCAACCCGCGCGAACTGCTGGCCCGGATCCGCGCCGTGCTGCGCCGGGCGGAGCGGCCGAAGCCGGTGGCGGAGACCCGGCGGGTGCGCGTCGCCTCGCTCACGATCGACCTCGACGGCCGCACGGTCGAGACGGCTTCGGGCGAGCGGGTGCCGCTCACCTCGGCCGAATTCGATCTGCTCGCCTGTTTCGTCGACCACCCGCGCCGGGTCTTGAGCCGCGACCAGTTGCTGGACTGGACAAGGGGGCGCAGCGCCGATCCCTTCGACCGCACGATCGACGTCGGCGTCAGCCGGCTGCGCCGCAAGCTCGACGCCGCCGATCCCGCGGCGCCGACCCTGATCACCACGGTCCGGAACGGCGGCTATCTGTTCTCCGGCGAGGTCGAGGTGCTGACGTGATGGCCAGGCTCGGCATCGTCTGGCGGCTCGGCCTGATCCTGCTCGCCGCCCTGATCGTCGTCCAGCTCGTCACCACCGGCGTCTATCTGTGGCGGCGCGAGCGGGCTTCGGAGAACGGCCTGTTCTCGCCCCTGGCCGACCAGGTGACCGCCATGGTCACGCTGGTCGACGACGCCCCGGCGGAGCGGCGCCCGCTGCTGCTCCGCGCCTTCAACAGCCCGGAACTCGAAGTCACGGTCGAGGCGGCGCCGGACGCGGCCGAGGGCCGCGCCATGCCGGCCATGGAACGGATGATCCGCGACGCCCTGCCGGCGATGCCCGCGCCGCGCCAGGTCAGCGTCCAGCTCATCGCGGGCGAGCGGGGCGCCCTGCACCGGCCGCGCCTGCTCAGCCGTTTCGTCGACGGGCGGGTGGTCGCCTCGATCGGGCTCGCGGGCGGCGGCTTCCTGATCGCCGAAACCAACGGTGAATTGATGCCCCGCCTGTTCGGCCTGCAACCCGGCTTCTTCGCCGGCATCTTCGGGCTGCTGGTGGCGATCCTGACGATCGCCTTCTTCACTTGGGAGGCGCGGCCGATCCGCCGCCTGTCCAAGGCGGTGCAGGCCTTCGGCCGCGACGCCACGCCGAAGCCCGAGCGCGAGGCCGGCGCCGCCGAGGTGCGGGTACTGATCCGTGCCTTCAACGAGATGCAGCAGCGCCTGGCCGGGTTGATCGCCAACCGCGCTTTCGTGCTGGGTGCCATGGCCCACGACCTCCGCACCTATCTGACCCGGCTGCGCCTGCGCGCCGAATTCATCGCCGACGAGGGCGAGAAGGCGGCCTGGGTCCGCAATCTCGACGCCATGCAGCAATTGGTCGAGGATACGCTGACCTTCGCCAAGGTGAGCTTCGGGGCCGATCGCGCGGCCCGCACCGACCTCGCCCGCCTGGCCCGGCGCGAGATCGAGGAACGCGCCGCCCTGGGCGCGGACGTGCGGGGTACCCTGCCTTCCGCGCCGGTGATGGTGGCGGGCAGCGAGACGGCCTTGGCCCGGGCGCTCGCCAATCTGGTCGACAATGCCGTGAAATACGGGGGCTCGGCCGAAATCACCCTGACGGTCGAAAAGGGCCGCGCCCTGCTTGCGATCGAGGATCGCGGCCCGGGCCTGCCGGCCGACTTGCGCCACCTCCTGGCCCAGCCGTTCCAGCAGGGTGACCAGGCGCGGACGCGTGGGGCCGGGGGCGGTGCCGGCCTCGGTCTCGCCATCGCGCGGGAGATCGCGAGCGGCCTCGGCGGTGAATTGCAGTTGGGCGACCGGCCGGGCGGCGGGGCGCGCCTCGTGCTCGCCCTGCCGCTGGCGGGCGATTGATCAGACGTGGCCGGCGGGCACCGTGCGCAGCTTGACCTGGGCGCTGCCGCAGGGGCCGCGGCCGCCGAAACTCTCCGCTTCCAGCCGGACCTCGACCACGGTCATGACCGGCGCCGCCGAGACGACGCGGGCGAGCGCGTAGATGCGCTGGCCGACCGCGGCGCGGTGATGGTTGACGATCACGGAAACGGTGGCGGCGCCCTTGTCTTCCGGCAGCACGGTCGCCGCCGCCATGGCCGCCGCCTGCTCGGCCAGCGCCGACAGGGCACCGCCGTGGAACTGCACCCGCGACGCCATCAGGGTCGGCCGTGCCGATACGGCAAGAGTTACTTCCCCGGGGGCCGCTTGCACCACCTCGAAGCCCTGGGCCTGGGCCAGGCCGGGCTGCGCCATCAGGCGGGCGACGCGGGCCGCCGCGGCCTCCACCGGGTCGCGCTCCGGCGTAACGTTAAAAATCTCATCCGCGGCTTCGGCGCCGGTGCTTTCGCTCATCGTTCCGTCTCCCCATTTCCGTGCCGGCATTAAAGCGCAGTCCCCCGGCCCTGTCGCGGTGACGGCGGTCACAGCGGCTGCAGTAATACTTTTGCAGTAGCGAGGAAGTATTTCGCAGTTGCGGAAAGATGATTTTCCGTCACCAGGAAATGGGACGGAAGGATTAGTACCATAGTGCTATACTGCCTCCGGGCCCTTTCGGCTAACCCTTTAGCCGCGGCCCCAAGACGACAACGTGGCCACAAGACACCGGCTGAGCCCAGGGAGCGAAAAATGATCCACCAGACGATCGAAGAAATTTCGAAATCCATCGCGTTCCGTTCGCGCTACGACAATTTCATCGGCGGCAAATGGGTGGCGCCGGTGCGCGGCCAGTATTTCGATAATGTGACGCCGATCACCGGCCTGCCGGTGGCCCAGATCGCCCGCTCCACGGCCGAAGACATCGAGCTGGCGCTCGACGCCGCCCATGCCGCCAAGGACGCCTGGGGCAAGACCCCGGCGGCCGAGCGCGCCCGTCTGCTCGAAAAGATCGCCGACCGCATGGAAGGGAAGCTGGAGCTTCTGGCCACGGTCGAGACGATCGACAACGGCAAGCCGATCCGCGAGACGCGCGCCGCCGACCTGCCGCTGGCGATCGAGCATTTCCGCTATTTCGCCGCCTGCGTGCGGGCCCAGGAAGGCTCGCTCAGCGAGATCGACCACGACACCATCGCCTATCACTTCCACGAGCCCCTGGGCGTGGTCGGCCAAATCATCCCGTGGAACTTCCCGCTGCTCATGGCCTGCTGGAAGCTGGCGCCCGCGCTGGCGGCCGGCAACTGCGTGGTGCTGAAGCCGGCCGAGCAGACCCCGCTCTCGATCATGGTCTGGGCCGAGCTGATCGGCGACATCCTGCCGGCCGGCGTGCTCAACATCGTCAACGGCTTCGGCGTCGAAGCGGGCAAGCCGCTCGCCTCGAACAAGCGCATCTCCAAGATCGCCTTCACCGGGGAGACCACCACCGGCCGGCTGATCATGCAGTATGCCTCCGAGAACCTGATCCCGGTGACGCTGGAACTGGGCGGCAAGTCGCCCAACATCTTCTTCTCGGACGTCGCCGCCGAGGACGACGATTTCTTCGACAAGGCGATCGAAGGTTTCGTGCTCTTCGCGCTCAACCAGGGCGAAGTCTGCACCTGCCCCAGCCGCGCCCTGGTCCAGGAGAGCGTCTACGACAAGTTCATGGAACGGGCGCTGGCCCGCGTCGCCGCCATCAAGCAGGGTGACCCGCTCGACGGCTCGACCATGCTGGGCGCCCAGGCCTCGAACGACCAGCTCGAGAAGATCCTGTCCTATATCGACATCGGCAAGGCGGAAGGCGCCGAGCTGCTGATCGGCGGCGAGCGCAACATGCTGGGCGGCGAACTGGCCGGCGGCTACTATGTGAAGCCGACTGTGTTCCGCGGCCACAACAAGATGCGCATCTTCCAGGAGGAGATCTTCGGGCCGGTGGTGTCCGTGACCACCTTCAAGGACGAGGCGGATGCGCTGGCGCTCGCCAACGACACGCTCTACGGCCTCGGCGCCGGTGTCTGGACCCGCGACGGCAGCCGCGCCTATCGCTTCGGCCGCGGCATCCAGGCCGGCCGCGTCTGGACCAACTGCTACCACCTCTATCCGGCCCATGCGGCCTTCGGCGGTTACAAGCAGTCGGGCATCGGCCGCGAGACCCACAAGATGATGCTCGACCACTATCAGCAGACCAAGAACATGCTGGTCAGCTACAGCCCGAAGGCGCTGGGCTTCTTCTGAGCCGCGAGTAAGGGATGGCCGGGCCTGTGCCCGGCCATGACGAAGCCAGAAAACGTCATGCCCGGGCTTGTCCCGGGCATCCACGTCTCTGCCAGCGACGAGAGGAAATTCCATGGTCGCCAGAGTGGAAGTGACCGATGCCGCGAGTGCGGTGATCGAGCGTCTGAAAGGAATGCACGGGCCCTTGCTGTTTCATCAATCGGGCGGCTGCTGTGACGGCAGCGCCCCCATGTGCTATCCGCGGCGCGAATTCAAGGTCGGCGCCAGCGACGTCTATCTGGGCCAGATCGCCGATACGCCCTTCTTCATCGGCGCCGCCCAATTCGACTATTGGTCCCATACCCAGCTCATCATCGACGTGGTGCCCGGCCGCGGTTCGGGCTTCTCGCTGGAGGCGCCGGAAGGCGTCCGCTTCCTGACGCGGAGCCGCGTCTTCACCGATGACGAGGCGGATGCCCTGGTCCC
>NZ_JBAZKR010000056.1:0-29142 GCF_041650655.1 Zavarzinia sp. | reverse complement strand
GCTGAAGATGGGCGGCTATGGCTTCATCCGGTTCTCGCTGCCGATGTTCCCGGATGCCTCGGTCTATTTCACGCCGCTGATCTATACGCTCTCGGTCGTCGCGATCATCTACACGTCCCTCGTCGCCCTGGTGCAGGAGGACATGAAGAAGCTGATCGCCTATTCGTCGATCGCGCATATGGGCTTCATCACCCTCGGCACCTTCACCTTCACGGAGCAGGGGCTGCAGGGTGCGATCATCCAGATGATCAGCCACGGCATCGTCTCTGGCGCCTTGTTCCTCTGCGTCGGCGTCGTCTACGACCGGCTGCACACCCGCGAGATCGCGCGCTACGGCGGCCTGGTGAACCGGATGCCGGTCTATGCCTTCGTCTTCATGCTCTTCACCATGGCGACGGTGGGCCTGCCCGGTACCTCCGGCTTCGTCGGTGAATTCATGATCCTGAGCGGCACCTTCCGGGCCGATACGGTGGCGGCAACCCTGGCCTCGACCGGGCTCATCCTGGGGGCGGCCTATTCGCTCTACCTCTATCGCCGGGTGATGTTCGGCGAATTGGTCCATGCCGATCTGATGACCATGCCGGACCTCAATTTCCGCGAGAAGGTCACCTTCCTGCCGCTTATGGTCACGGCGCTCTGGATCGGCATCTATCCGAGCTATTTCACCGGGGCGACCGATGTCTCGGTGCAGAACCTGATCACCCATGCCCGCGCCAAGATCGCGGCCAATGCGGCGCCGGCGGCTGCGCCCATCGAGGGGAACGCGCAATGACGTCGCAACTCTCCACGGATCTCCTGCTGATCCTGCCCGAACTGATCGTCGCAGTCGGCGCGCTCGCGCTGCTGCTGGTCGGCGCCTATCGGGGCGAGGGCAGCGCCCGGCTGGTCGGTATCGGGGCGGTCGGCATCCTCGTGGTGGCGCTCTATCTGGTCGCCTGCACGACAGGCGATGCCAAGGCCCTCGGCTTCCACGGCATGGTGGTGATGGACGGCTTCGGCCGCTTCATGAAGGTCCTGGTACTGATCGGTGCGGCCGCGGCTATTCCGATGTCCGGCGATTTCTTCCGCCGGGCCGACAGCGAGCGCTTCGAGTATCCGATCCTGATCATGCTGGCGACCGTCGGCATGATGCTGATGATCTCGGCCAACGACCTGATCACGCTCTACGTCGGGCTCGAACTGCAGTCGCTGGCGCTCTATGTCCTCGCCGCCTTCCTGCGTGACGATCTTCGTTCGACCGAGGCGGGGCTGAAGTATTTCGTCCTCGGTGCGCTGTCGTCGGGCATGCTGCTCTACGGTGCTTCGCTGATCTACGGCTTCTCCGGCACGACCAATTTCACCGTCCTCGCCGAGGGGATCGCCAGGGCGGGCGGCGTCGGTTCCAGCATCGGGCTGATCGTCGGCATCGTCTTCATGATCGCCGGCCTCGCCTTCAAGGTCTCGGCCGTGCCCTTCCACATGTGGACGCCGGACGTCTACGAGGGTTCGCCCACCCCGGTCACCGCCTTCTTCGCGGCGGCGCCCAAGGTGGCGGCGATGGCGCTGTTCCTGCGCGTCATGGTCTCGCCCTTCGCGGCGGCCACGGCCCAGTGGCAGCAGATCATCATCTTCGTCTCGCTCGCTTCCATGCTGCTCGGCGCCTTCGCGGCGATCGGGCAGAGCAACATGAAGCGGCTGCTGGCCTATTCCTCGATCGGCCATGTCGGCTATGCCCTGGTCGGGCTGGCCGCCGGGGGCGCGCAGGGGATCCGCGGCGTGCTGATCTATATGACCATCTATCTGATCATGACGCTCGGCATCTTCGGCGTGCTGCTGGTCATGCGGAAGGATGGCAAGCCGGTCGAGAGCATCGCCGATTTCGCCGGCCTCGGCCGCACCCACCCGTGGCTCGCCTTCGTCACGGCGGGCTTCATGTTCTCGCTCGCGGGCGTGCCGCCGCTGGCCGGCTTCTTCGCCAAGTTCTACGTCTTCATCTCGGCGATCGAGCAGGGGCTCTACACCCTCTCGGTCATCGGCATGCTGGCGAGCGTGGTGAGCGCCTTCTACTATCTGCGGGTCGTGAAGGTGATGTATTTCGACGCCCCGGCGGGCCAGATCGAAACCCCGTTCCCGCTCGCCCCGCGTGTCGTGGTGACGGTTTCGGGCGCGATCACGCTGCTCTATTTCGTCGTGCCGGGGCCGCTGGTGGCAATGGCCGGCGCCGCCGCCAAGACGCTCGTGCCCTGACGGATGACGGATCAGGACAGGACGGCGCCGGAAGAGACTTCCATCGCCGGTTGGCGCGTTCTCCACTTCGACGAGATCGACTCGACGAACGAGGAGGCGCGCCGCCGCTCGGCGGCCGGCGATCCCGGCGAACTGGTGCTGATCGCCGACCGGCAGACGGCAGGGCGCGGCCGGCGCGGCCGGACCTGGGTCTCCGACCCCGGCAATCTCTATTGCAGTGTTCTCCTGAAGCCCGCGGCCGGCCCGGCGCGTGCGGCCGAGTTGTCCTTCGCCACGGCGCTGGCGTTGCATGACGCGCTGGTCGCGGTCACCGGGCGCGATGTGGGTTTCGCCCTGAAATGGCCGAACGACGTCCTCTTCGAGGGGGCCAAGACGGTGGGCATCCTGCTCGAATCCGCGACCGGGGCGGACGGCGGCCTCGAATTCCTGGTCATCGGCCTCGGCGTCAATCTGGCCAGCTTCCCGGCCGAGACACCCTATCCCGCGACTTCCGTGCTGGCGGCGACCGGCCTCGCCGTCACGCAGGCGCAGATGCTGGCGGCCTTCCTGCCGCGGCTCTCCCATTGGGTCACGATCTGGGAACGCCAGGGTTTCGCCGGTATCCGCGACGCTTGGCTGGCGCGGGCGGCGGGACTCGGCAGCCGCCTCGTGGTGCGTCTCGCCCATGAGACGCTGGAAGGTACTTTCGAAGGGCTCCGGACCGACGGCGCCCTGGAACTCCGCCTGGACGGCGGCGGTCTTCGGGCCGTGACGGCGGGTGATGTCTTCCCCGCGGAAGGAACGCTCCGGTGAGCCAAACCAAGGCGCCGGCAGGGCGTTTCACGCGCAGGCCCAGGGCGGACGAGCTTCTCTTCGTGCCGCTCGGCGGCTCGGGCGAGATCGGCATGAACCTCAATCTGTACGGCCATGCCGGAAAATGGCTGATGGTCGATCTCGGGGTCACCTTCGCCGACGAACGCCTGCCCGGCGTCGACCTGGTGATGCCCGATCCCGGCTTCATCGAGGAGCGCAAGGACGACCTGGTCGCCCTGGTACTGACCCATGCCCACGAAGACCATATCGGCGCGGTGCCCTATCTCTGGGACCGGCTGCGATGCCCGATCTATGCCACTCCCTTCACCGCTGCCCTGGTGCGCCGGAAGCTGAAGGAAGTGGGGCTGGAGCGGGAGGCGCCGCTGCACATCCTGCCCATGAACGGGCGGGTCGAGCTCGGCCCCTTCGCCTGCGAGCTGGTCACGCTGACGCATTCGATCCCGGAACCCAATGCGGTGGTGATCGAGACCCCGCTCGGCGTCGTGCTCCACACCGGCGACTGGAAGCTGGACCCGGAGCCGCTGGTCGGCACGGTCGCGGATTCGCGGCGGCTCGACGAACTGGGCTCGGCCGGCGTGCTCGCCATGGTCTGCGATTCGACCAATGTCTTCTCGCCTGGCACCTCGGGTTCCGAGGCCGAGGTGCGGGAGAAGCTGATCGAAATGGTGGCGCCGCTGACCGGTCGGGTGGCGGTCACCACCTTCGCCTCGAATGTGGCGCGCATCGCCTCGATCGCGGTCGCGGCCCAGGCGGCGGACCGCCACCTGGTGCTGGTCGGCCGCTCGATGCATCGCGTCGTCGAGGCGGCACGGGAGACCGGCTATCTCCAGGACCTGCCGCCCGTCCTCGACGAGGACGAGGCCGGCTATCTGCCCAAGGACAAGGTGCTCTACCTCTGCACCGGCAGCCAGGGCGAGCCGCGCGGTGCCATGGCCCGGATCGCCCGGGGCGAGCACCGCCATATCTCCCTCGGTGCCGGCGATACCGCGATCTTTTCCTCGAAGATCATCCCGGGCAACGAAGTGTCGCTCGGCGAAGTGCATAACCTGCTGGCCAGTGCCCGCGTGCAGGTGGTCACCGAGAAGGGCAATTTCATCCATGTCTCGGGCCATCCGAACCGGGACGAACTGGCCCAGATGTATGCCTGGGTGCGGCCGCAGATCGCCGTGCCGGTGCATGGCGAGGCGCGCCACCTGCTCGAGCACGCCGCCTTCGCCAAGACCATGCAGGTGCGCCACGCGCCGGTGATCAAGAACGGCGACGTGCTGCGCCTGGCGCCCGATGCGCCGCGCATCATCGGCGAAGTGGAGTCGGGCCGGCTGGCGCTCGACGGCGAGGTGCTGGTGTCGATCGACGATCCGGCGATCGTCGCGCGGCGCAAGATCGGCTTCGCCGGCCATGTCGTGGTCACCCTGGTGCTGGACGCCAAGGGAAGGCTCGCCGCCGATCCCGAGGTGGTGCTGGCCGGCCTCGCCGAAGACGGCGAGAGCGACCTCGCGGCCGAAATCGCCGAGGCGGTCGAAGCCGCGCTGCCGCGGGGCAGGGCGGCCGATGCCGACACCATGGCCGAAGCGGCCCGCCAGGCGGCGCGCCGGGCGGCCAACCGGGCGACCGGGCGAAAGCCGGTGACCGACGTGCAGGTCATTCGGCTGCGCGGCTGAGCGCTTGCAGCAGGGCCGCAAGATCCCTAGTTTTCCAAGATCAATCCCGTGAAGTGGACGCCATGATCGGACGCCTGAACCATATCGCTCTCGCCGTGCCGGACCTGCCGGCCGCCACCGCCCTCTATCGCGACACGTTGGGCGCCAAGGTTTCGGCGCCGATCGAGCAGCCGGACCATGGCGTGACCGTGGTCTTCGTCGAGCTGCCGAACACCAAGATCGAGCTGCTCTATCCGCTCGGCGAAAAGTCGCCGATCGCCAATTTCCTGGAGCGCAATCCGGGCGGCGGCATCCACCATGTCTGCTACGAGGTCGAGGACATCCTGGCCGCGCGCGACAAGCTGAAGGCCGAAGGCGCCCGCGTGCTGGGCGACGGCAATCCCAAGATCGGCGCCCATGGCCTGCCGGTGCTGTTCCTGCACCCGAAGGATTTCCTGGGCACCCTGGTCGAGATCGAGGAAGTGGCGAAGAAGGCGGCGTGAGCCGCCTCGCCCGAATCCGATGACACCTATCGGCGGCGTCGTCTTTTTCGCCATCACCTGGTGGCTGGTCTTCTTCGCCGTGCTGCCCTGGGGCGTGCGCAGCCGGGAAGAGGTGGGGGTGGACCGTCAGTCAGGCATTCCCGCCGGCGTGCCGCACCAGCCGCGGCTCTGGCTCAAGGTTACGATCACCACCGGGATCGCGTTGGTTCTGCTCGCCGTGTTCTGGGTCGTGGTCGATTACGACTTGTTCGGCTACCGGGCCTTCATGGAACAGCAGTGAAGGCGGGCAGGCGTCGGCGGCCTGCCCGCCGCCCTGTCACTGATGCAGGGTATAGCTGCCGAGTTCGCACAGGTTGACGCCGCGATCCTCGACCACGTCACCATCCTTGAACACCGACTTGATGTCGTAGGTGCAGGTCTTGCGCCCGTCGGCCACCGTCACCGAGGTGCTCGTGCCGGCAGAGAGCGTGTCGTCGCCGAGCAGATTCTCTTCCCAGTCGTTGACGTTGGTGGGGGAGAGATAGAATTCGGTCACCGCGACGCTGGTCGAGTTCAAGAGTTTGAAGGTCAGGTCTTCGGCGAGCGCAGGCGCTGCGGAGACCGACACGGCGAACAGGGCCAGCCCGCCCTGAAGCCAGAATTGGATGCGCATCTTGAGGGTTCCCTCCATGAAGGAAGCCGGGGCCTCGTTCCATGGACCCCGGCCGTGCGATCAGTGCACGCGATCATGCTGCCACCAAGGGGCGGGCGGTGGCTATGAGCTCCGCCACATTGCATACAAATTTTGCCGGATTGGATGATGCCGAAGCCTGCAGGGCCACGGCGACTTCGGGGATGTTCTGACCCACAAATGACACAAGGCCCCGTGGGGCCTTGCGCAACGCTGCACATTTTGCACAACCGGCAGCCGTATGGTTCGGCCTTGGTTCCCCGGAAGCGCTTCCTCCCTAAACCTGGGTGAGCCGATCGGCCCCCTCTTTCAGTGGGTGGATGCTACTCAAGTGCCGCATGGGAGTCACGCGGTTTCCACATGGATGCCACGAAAAGGTGCAAATTGCCGTTTAATCAGGCTTCGGCGGCGGCTTTCGGGCGTCTTCCGGGCTGCCCTGCGGCAGGATGCATCGTCCAAAAGTACAACGAGGCGATTCGCCGCGGGATGAGCCGAGGCAATTGGCATGGCGTCGCATGACGCGGTACGGCGATTGCGCGGCGGCCCCGATTTCCCTACCTTCGCCGCCTGATCAACGAGAAACCCCCACCATGCGCCTGTCCCGCTATTTCCTGCCCATCCTGCGCGAGAACCCGGCCGAAGCGCAGATCGTGTCGCACCGCCTGATGCTGCGTGCCGGCATGATCCGCCAGTCGGCTGCCGGCATCTATTCCTGGCTGCCGATGGGCCTGACCGTGCTCCGCAAGATCGAGGCGATCGTGCGCGAGGAGCAGAACCGCGCCGGTGCCATCGAACTGCTGATGCCGACCATCCAGTCGGCCGACCTGTGGCGGGAATCGGGCCGCTACGACGCCTATGGCAAGGAGATGCTGCGCATCACCGACCGCCACGAGCGCGAGATGCTGTTCGGCCCGACCAACGAGGAACTGATCACCGCGATCTTCCGTGACAGCGTGAAGTCCTACCGCGATGTGCCGCGCAACCTCTACCACATCCAGTGGAAATTCCGGGACGAGGTGCGGCCCCGCTTCGGCGTGATGCGCGGGCGCGAATTCCTGATGAAGGACGCCTATTCCTTCGACATCGACAAGGAAGGTGCCCGCCGCGCCTACGAGAAGATGTTCGTCGCTTACCTGCGCACCTATGCCCGCCTTGGCCTGAAGGCGATCCCGATGGCGGCCGACACGGGCCCGATCGGCGGCGACATGAGCCACGAATTCATCATCCTGGCCGACACCGGCGAGAGCGCGGTGTTCTGCCACAAGGACCTGGTCGATTACGACATCCTGGGCACCGAGGTCGATTTCGAGGGTGATCTTTCGCCCATCATCAAGCGCTGGACCGGCCTCTATGCCGCGACGGACGAGAAGCACGACGCGGCCCGCTTCGCCACCGAAGTGCCGGCGGACAAGCAGATCGCGGCGCGCGGCATCGAGGTCGGCCACATCTTCTACTTCGGCACCAAATATTCGAAGCCCATGGGCGCCGTGGTCACCGGCCCCGCCGGCGAGACCATCGAGCTGGAGATGGGTTCCTACGGCATCGGCGTGTCGCGCCTTGTGGGCGCCATCATCGAAGCCTCCCACGACGATGCCGGCATCGTCTGGCCGGAGAGTGTCGCCCCGTTCAAGATCGGCCTGATCAACCTGAAGCCGGGCGACGCCGCGGTCGACGGTGCCTGCGAAAAGCTCTATGCGGCACTCGAAGCCGACGGCATCGACGTGCTCTATGACGACACCGACGAACGCGCCGGCTCGAAGTTCGCCACCATGGACCTGATCGGCCTGCCCTGGCAGGTCCACGTCGGTCCGCGCGGCCTCGCCAAGGGCGTGGTCGAGGTGAAGAACCGCAAGACCGGCGAACGCAAAGAAGTGGCGATCGAGGAATTGGTCACGGCCCTCGGCGCCTGATGCGTGGCTTCAGGGAGTAACGGCATGTTCGGTCGCTTCGAGTGGATGCTGGCCGGGCGCTATTTGCGCGCCCGCCGCCAGGAAGGCTTCATCTCGATCATCGCCTGGTTCTCCCTGATGGGCATCGGGCTCGGCGTCGCCACGCTGATCATCGTGATGGCGGTGATGAATGGTTTCCGGGCCGAGTTGATGGGCCGCATCCTCGGCATCAACGGCCATATCATCGTGCAGGCGACGGTTGGTCCCGTGCTCGACTACGAAGCCCTGGCCAAGAAGTTCGAGAGCCTGCCGGACGTCCTCTCGGCCATGCCCATGGTCGAGGGCCAGGTCATGGTGACCGCCCGCGGCCAGGCCAACGGCGCCCTGGTGCGCGGCCTGTCCAAGGCCGATCTCGGCCGTCTGCCGCTGGTCTCCGGCAATGTCGTGGCGGGCACGCTGGATGCCTTCGAGGGCGACGACGTGGTCATGATCGGTAACCGGCTGGCTGACCGCCTCGGTATTTCGGTCGGCGACAATATCACCATCGTCTCGCCCAACGGGACCTCGACCGTGGTGGGCACGGCGCCGCGCATGAAGGCCTATCGCATCGTCGGCCTGTTCAGCCTCGGCATGCAGGAATACGACTCGACCTTCGTGATGATGCCGATCGATGCCGCCAAGGCCTTCTTCCGCACGGGCGACGGGGTTTCCGCGATCGAAGTGATGATCCGCCACCCGGACGAATCCGAACTCGTCGGCAAGAAGCTCCAGGGCCTGACCTCGACGCCCTTGCGGAACGTCACTTGGCAGAAGCTGAACGCGACCTTCTTCGGCGCGCTCGAGGTCGAGCGGAACGTGATGTTCCTGATCCTCACCCTGATCATCGTGGTGGCCGCCTTCAACATCATCTCGTCCCTCATCATGCTGGTGAAGGACAAGGGCAGGGGCATCGCCATCTTGCGGACCATGGGGGCGACGCGCGGCTCGATCATGCGCGTCTTCCTGATCGCGGGTGCCGCGATCGGGGTGATCGGCACCCTGGGCGGCCTCGTGCTCGGCGTCGTCTTCTGCGACAATATCGAGGCGATCCGCCAGTTCCTGCAGAGCCTGACCGGCGCCCGCCTGTTCCCGGACGAGATCTATTTCCTCTCCAAGATCCCGGCCAAGATGGAGATCGACGAGACGGTGACGGTCGTCCTCATGGCGCTCGGGCTCACCTTCCTGGCGACGCTCTATCCCTCGTGGCGGGCAGCAAGGCTCGATCCGGTGGAGGCGCTCCGGAATGAGTGACGTTTCGCTCCGCCTTTCCGGCGTGACCCGCACCTTCGCCCAGGGGGCCGAGCGGCTCGAAGTCCTGCGCGGGGTCGATCTCGAATTGCATCCCGGCGAGATCGTCGCCCTGGTCGGGCCGTCCGGTACCGGCAAATCGACGCTGCTCCACATCGCCGGCCTCCTGGAGCGGCCGACCGCGGGCGAAGTGATGATCGGCGGCATTTCCGCCGGCGGGCTTTCGGACGGTGAGCGGACCCGGCTCCGGCGCGAGCACCTGGGCTTCGTCTATCAGTTCCACCACCTGCTGCCGGAATTCACCGCGCTCGAAAACGTGATGATGCCGCAGCTCATCGCCGGTACGTCGAAGGCGGCGGCCAAGGCGAGGGCGCTCGCGCTTCTGGACAGCGTCGGCCTCACCGACCGCGCGGCGCACCGCCCGGCCAAGCTCTCCGGCGGCGAGCAGCAGCGTGTCGCCATCGTCCGCGCCCTGGCCAACAGCCCCCGCGTCCTGCTGGCCGACGAGCCGACCGGCAATCTCGACGAGCGCACGGCGGATCACGTCTTCGGCGAGCTGCTGCATCTCGTGCAGCAATCCGGCCTCTCGGCCCTGATCGCCACCCATAATCCGGCCCTGGCGGCGCGCATGACCCGCACGGTCGCCCTCCACGAAGGCCGCCTGATCCCGGGCTGAGTATCCTCTCTGACGCCAGGGGCGGGGCGACCTCCCGCGGGTGTCCGGTTGAGAAGATCGGGTTGTTTAGCGACATCTGGACACTACCCTCAATCGTCATGCCCGGGCTCGTCCCGGGCATCCACGTCTGGACGCGCCACGATCGTCGACGCAGGAGGCGGCTTGTCGGCGTGGATGGCCGGGACTTCGCCCGGCCATGACGAGAGAGGCAAAATCTCACTGTCTTCCTCGAGCGATAGTCGCGGGAATGCCTGGCCATCTTGCTGCGGCCAGCCCATCTAACCGGCTATAATGGGGCGTCCACGGGAGAATCGCCCTTGCCTCACGCCGGCTTCGTCCACCTGCGCGTCCATACCGCCTTTTCCCTCTCGGAAGGGGCGATCCATGTGAAGAAGCTGGTGCCCATGGCCGCCAAGGCGGGCATGCCGGCGATCGCGGTGACCGATTCCAACAATCTGTTCGGGGCGCTGGAATTCGCCGAGACGGCGGTGAAGTCGGGCGTACAGCCGATCATGGGCCTGCAGCTCGCGATCGCTCCGCCGGGCTCGGCCGATCGGGCGGGACGGCGGCCGGATCCCGATCCGGTCGTGCTGCTGGCCCAGGACCGGACGGGCTGGGCCAATCTGATGGCGCTCTCCTCCGCCGCCTATATCGATCCCGATTCCGGCCGTCCGCCGGAAGTGACGCTGGAGCGCCTGGCCGAACATGCCGCCGGCCTGATCTGCCTGACCGGCGGAGCCAAGGGGCCGATCGGCCGCCTGCTCTTCGAAGGTCAGAAAGAGGCGGCGGCGGAACTGCTCGCCCGCTTCCAGGCGATGTTCCCGGGCCGCCTCTATGTCGAGCTGCAACGCCACGGCATGGAGGACGAGGAGGCGACCGAGCCCGGCCTGCTCGAACTCGCCTATGCCCATGACGTGCCGCTGGTCGCCACCAACGACTGCTATTTCACGGACGAGAGTGCCTATGCCGCCCATGACGCGCTGCTCTGCATCGCTCAGGGTTCCACGGTCGGCAATACCGAACGCCGCCACCTGACCCCCGGCCACCGCTTCCGTTCGGCCGAGGAGATGATCGAACTCTTCGCCGACGTGCCGGAAGCGACCGCGAACACGCTGGTGATCGCCCGGCGCTGCGCCGTCCGGGCCAAGACCCGCGCCCCGATCCTGCCGCCCTTTCCCTGCGGCGAGGGCCATGACGAGATCACCGAGCTCCGCCGCATGGCGACCGAGGGCCTGCAGCGCCGACTGGAACGCCATGTGTTTCAGGAGGGCTGGGACGCGGCCAAGCGCGAGGAGATCGCCAAGCCCTATTGGGAACGGCTCGAATTCGAGCTCGGCATCATCATCAAGATGCAGTTCCCGGGCTATTTCCTCATCGTCTCGGACTTCATCCAATGGGCCAAGCGGAACGACATCCCGGTCGGCCCGGGGCGCGGCTCGGGCGCGGGTTCGGCGGTCGCCTGGGCCTTGCAGATCACCGATCTCGACCCGCTTCGCTTCGGCCTGCTGTTCGAGCGCTTCCTCAATCCCGAGCGCGTCTCGATGCCGGACTTCGACGTCGACTTCTGCCAGGACAAGCGCGACCGCGTGATCCGCTACGTGGTGGAAAAATACGGCGCCGAGAAGGTCGCCCAGATCATCACCTTCGGTAAGCTCCAGGCCCGCGCGGTGATGCGCGACGTCGGCCGCGTGCTGGAGATGCCTTTGGGCCAGGTCGACAAGCTGGCCAAGATGGTGCCGAACAATCCGGCCAATCCCGTCACCCTCGAACAGGCGATCGAGATGGAGCCCCGGCTCCAGCAGGCGCGCGACGAGGACGAGAACGTGAAGCGCCTGATCGACATCGCGCTGAAGCTCGAAGGCCTCTACCGCCACGCCTCGACCCATGCCGCGGGCGTGGTGATCGGCGACCGGCCGCTGGTGGATCTCGTGCCGCTCTACCGCGATCCGCGCTCGGACATGCTGGTCACCCAGTACAACATGAAATGGGTCGAGCCGGCGGGCCTGATCAAATTCGACTTCCTGGGCCTGAAGACGCTGACCGTGCTCGCCAAGGCGGTCGACTATATCGCCAAGCGCACCACCAAGATCGACCTCTCGGCCTTGCCGCTCGATGATCACAAGAGTTACGAGCTGCTGGCGAGGGGCGATACGGTCGGCGTGTTCCAGCTCGAATCGTCGGGCATGCGTGACGCCCTGAAAAAGCTCCGGCCCGACTGTTTCGAGGACATCGTCGCCATGGTGGCGCTCTACCGCCCCGGCCCGATGGACAACATCCCGAAATATATCGCCTGCAAGCACGGCGAGGAGGAGCCTGACTATCTGCACCCCTCCCTCGAAGGCGTGCTGCGTGAGACCTATGGCGTCATCATCTACCAGGAACAGGTGATGCAGATCGCCCAGATCCTGGCCGGTTACTCACTGGGCGAAGCCGATCTCTTACGCCGCGCCATGGGCAAGAAGATCAAGGAGGAGATGGACAAGCAGCGCGTCCGCTTCGTCGAAGGCGCGGTGGCGCGCGGCGTCGACGGCCACAAGGCCGACGAGATCTTCGACCTCGTCAATAAATTCGCCGGCTATGGCTTCAACAAGAGCCACGCGGTCGCCTATGCCCTGGTCGCCTATCACACCGCCTGGCTGAAGGCCAATTACCCGGTCGAGTTCCTGGCCGCGTCGATGACCCTCGACCTCGCCAACACCGACAAGCTGAACGTGTTCCGCCAGGAACTGTCGCGCATGAAGATCCCGCTGCTGCAGCCCGACATCAACAAGTCGGAGGCGGATTTCGCGGTCGAGACGGTCGACGGCAAGCTCGCCGTCCGCTATGCGCTGGCCGCGATCAAGATCGTCGGCCACGAGGCGATCGAGAAACTGCTGAAGGACCGGGCGGCCGAAGGGCCCTACCGCGACCTGGCCGATTTCGCCGGCCGGCTCGATCCCAAATGGCTGAACCGCCGCCAGGTCGAGAATCTGGCCAAGGCCGGCGCCTTCGACAGTCTCGACAAGAACCGCGCCAAGGTGGTGCAGGGGGCGGAGGCGATCCTCCGCCATGCCGACGTCTCGACCCGCGAGCGCCAGTCGCAACAGGAGAGCCTGTTCGGTGGCGGCGCCACCGGGCCGATGGACCGCCTGGTGCTGCCCGAGGTGCCGGACTGGAACGCCATGGATCGCTCCGCCCAGGAGTTCGACGCCATCGGCTTCTATCTCTCGGCCCATCCGATGGACAGCTACGGCAAGGCGCTCGACCGCCTGGGCGTCACCAAGCTCGCCCAGGTCGAACGGCGGATCATGAGTGGGCCCAGCCAAGGCCAACATGGCGGGCCGAACGGCGGGCAGAGCAAGCTGCGCATCGCCGGCATCGTGCTGAGCCGGCAGGAGAAGGTGGCCAAGAGCGGCAACCGCTTCGCCTTCGTCAAGCTGACGGACCAGAGCGGCGTGGTCGAACTCACCGTCTTCTCGGAAGTCCTGGTGATGAGCCGCGAACTGCTGGAACCCGGCACGCCCGTGCTGCTCGAAGTCGACGGCCGGATGGACGGCGATATGCCGCGCCTGACCACCCAGACCATCCAATCCCTCGACAAGGTGGTGGCCAATTCCGCCGCCGGCGTCCGCCTCTATCTGAACGGCGCCCAGGGCATCGACGCCATGAAGGCGATCCTGGCCAAGACCCCCAAGGGCAAGGGCCGCATCGCCGTCGTCCTCGGCTTCGAGGAAGAAGCCAAGGAACTCGAATACGAACTGCCGGAACGCTTCGCCGTGAGCCCGACCGTGGTGCAGCACCTCCGCGCGGTGCCGGGGGTGGCGGGGGTGGTGGAATTGTAAACGCGCTGTCGGAATGATAGTAAGGGCGGTCGCGCAATCTATAGGTGATTATTCATCGCGCAATTGGAAAACACCTGTATAAATTCAAAAGCGCATTTTCGCGAGTGGAGCGAAAAATGACCATTACAGACGCACTCACCGCAATCTCAGTGCTCATTGCGGGCAGCGCTCTCGGTTTCTCATATTTTACGTATAGATCCGCCCTTCGAGCCTCAAGTAGGCCGGTTTTAGTATTCGTTATGCAAGATCTTTATCAATGGGAGTTGAGGAATATCGGAAATGGCCCAGCGACTGTTGTAAAAATAAGAGATTCTGGAGTAAAAATTGAACAGTATCAAATTACAAATTGTTTTCCTATTTCTGCCGGAGCTGCCACCAACTTGAGCTGGTTGCGTTATGGATGGAAACTCTCCGCGCAATATAAAGATGTATTTGGGCGTACTTTCGTGACGAATTGCAACAACTGTGTGAATAAAATAGAGCGCGACAATGGGGGAATTTGGAGGTCTACCGCTGAAGAATGGGACCAAAGGATGGGACGTGTGAAGGACAGGCTCATTAACGACATGGCGGGAAAGACGGCATGGGAACTTGATATTATGAGAAACGAAATTTTCGCAAGGCACGGGTATATATTTAAAAGAAATGATTTGTCAGATTATTTTTCAAATCAGCCTTGGTACAGGCCAAATAAAAGTTTTCTTTCGTACAATGAAATGACGCACGAAGAAAAATACATTGCAAACGTGATATTGCAGTATCAAAACAAGAATAATTTGCGGTTAATGTAGGAATTCGCACATAATTCACCAAATTATTGGATGTTGCATATTTTGGATATTCGCCGATTTTGGAAATTCTTTGAATCGTTTCTTATACTCTAAACTCAAGCGCGTTTATCACTTGCATCGATGTGGCCGATTCCAAGCACGTTCGTGCGAACGGGCGTCGGGCGGGTCGCACTGGTGGGGCTTGGTGCCTCGGCAATGTCGGCCGAGCCGGTGGCGCTTTGTTCCTCAGTATTTATGGAAGCCGGTGCCGTAGCCGGCGCTGTGGCCGCCCTTCATGTTGCCGAGGATGGTGCCCTTGGGGCCTGGGACATAGCGGACCGATTCGATTTCGCTGCGCAGGCCCGGGTTGCGCGCCAGATATTTGGCCAATTCCCTCTCGGCGGCAGCGTCGACCGCGGCGTCGGTCGCGGCGATGCCCCCGGCACCGGCCCCGCCGGTGACCAGGGCGACGCCGCTCGCGATGGCGAGGCCGACTTCGGCGACCTTGCCGGCGGTGCGCGCGACCTTCAGCACCTTGACCGAACGGGCGGCGCCGGTCGTCGCCTTGGCGATATAGGTGTTCAGCAGGGACGCCGCGTTGCGGGTGGCAATGGCGGCCACAATGAGCAGCATGCGGGCGCCCCAGACGCGCCCGGCGTTCTTCGTGTTCATGGCGCTGATCAGAAGCTTGTTCGGGCCATCCCAGATGTCGATGTCGGGGAAATCGGCGCCGCCCAGGAAGTCGGAAACCTCGACCACGCCGGCCATCGCCTGGCGCCGGATCTTGGCCATGTCGATGTGCAGGTCCATGCCCGCCTCGATCTCGGTCCGGAGGATCGCCACCTGGCGGTCGAGCGCCGACTGCACCGGGCCGCGGTCGACCTTGGTCCAATAGTTGGCGCCGATGATCTGCGTCAAGAGCAGGGCTTCGCGATCGACGATGCCGGTCTTGGTCGGGATGGCGTCGCCGCGGGAGCCGAGCGACAGCCAGACCTCGAAATGCTTGCCGTCGAGGATCCAGCGCGACGGGTCCTCGGGATCGCGCACGCGCTTTTGCGCCAGGCGAAGCCAGATGCCGTATCGGTCGATCATCTTGCGCACGTCGTCCAGATATTCGGCCTCGTCCGGATTGTCGGTGGCCGGGGCCAGGGCCTGGGCCGACAGCGTCTTTCCGGTGTCGAGGCGTATGGTGTCGTCCAGCCGGCCGAGGGGGATATAGTCGCGCATCATCCGGTCCACCTTGCGGGTGGTCGCGGGGTCGGTAACGACCAGCTGGCCGTAGACCTTGGTGCCCTTGCGGTAGGCGGCGTTCGCCTCGTTCTGCACCGCCGGATCGACCACGGCAGCGTCGAGGTAGCGTTGCAACTGGTTCCAATGCTCGGTCTTGAGCTGTGGAATGATCGCCGCAAAGCCGGAAGTGGTGAGGAGCTGTCCCAGGGAGACCGCCCCCAATGCAATCGCCCTCGCCCTTGCAGCCGCCATCCCCCAATCTCCTCAGGGTTACCGAGCCAACGCGCGTTTCCAGGCATGATCGAATGACCTGGAAACCTACGCCCGCACCGGAGTGGCGGCAAGGCGTTTGCCGTCAGGACGGTGTGGCGCGCGCTGCTTTCGCGGCGTTGCGCAGTTCCTTCCACAGGGCCTTGGCCGGCCATGGCGCAGCGCCGTCCTCCGCCGCCCGGATCAGTTCGATCACCCGGGCGTTGACCGGGGCCTTTGCCCCGAGGCTCGCCGCCAGATCCACGATGGCGCCGTTGATGTAGTCGACCTCGGTCTTGCGGCCGGCGGCGAGGTCTTCGGCCATGGAGGAACGGGCGTGGCGGTCGATCTTGGGCGTGCCGCCGCGCTTGCTCAGCGAGCGGAAGAGGAAATTCGGCAGGGACAGCAGGAAGGGCATGCGTTTCGGGGGCAGGGGGCCGAGCTGGGCCGGCTCGATCCCGGCCCTGGCGAGCAGGCGCAGCGCCTCCGACTGGCAGAGGGCGAAGCAGCGGCGGTAATCGCGCGCCGCCAATTGTTCGGCGAGTGGCACGCCGGCCAGGGCGTTGATCGCATTGTTCAGGTTGATCAGCAGCTTGGCCCAGAGCACGGCGGCCATGTCGGAACGCAGCGAGAGGGGCAGGCCGGCGGCCTGGAACAGAGCGAGCCAGGGCCGGATGGCCGGGGCATCGTCGACCATCAGCTTGCCGCTGGTACCCTGGTGGAAATGGCCGGGCGCCGGTTCGGCGACATTATAGGGCACCATGCCGGCCAGCACCGGATGGCCGGGCAGGGCGGCGCGCAGGCGTTCCGGGTTGGTGACGCCGTTCTGGAAGCTCAGGACGGGCACAGCGGACCGGGCATGGGCGGCGATGTCGGCCGCGGCGGAAGCGGTCGCCGGGCTCTTCACCGCGACGATGATCAGGTCGGCACGGGCGAGGGCGGACGGATCGGTCGCGAGCGTCAGGGCTTCGGGCGGCAGGTGGTGCTTGGCGCCGTCGAGGTCGCTCACCGTGAGGCCCTCGGCGCGGAGCGGGCCGAGCACGCGTTCGCGCCCGATCAGGGTGACGTCGCCCCCCGCTGCCGCCAGCCGGCCGCCGATGTAGCAGCCGATCAGCCCGGCCCCCAGCACGGCGATGCGGCCGGCACTTTCCTCGTTCATGGGCTCTCCTCCGCCTCGTGATTCGGGCGATGATGCCAGATCGACGGGCGTCCGACTGTCGCCTGTGCGACCTTCCACCGGCACATCCGCCTTGCTTTTGACGGCATTCAGGGGTATTAGCCGCGCCATTCCACACGTGGGGTTTGCGGCTGCGGAAGGTTCCGCCGTCGCTCCGGTGTCCGGTTCCCGATCAAAAGGGTTCAGGACGACACCCCACGGAGGCTCAACCGGAAAAGGTAGACATATCATGGCCGTTCCGACTTTCACCATGCGCCAGCTCCTCGAAGCGGGCGTGCACTTCGGTCACCAGACGCACCGCTGGAACCCGCGCATGGCGCCGTTCCTGTTCGGCGTGCGCAACAACATCCACATCATCGACCTGGGCCAGACGGTGCCGATGCTGCACCGTGCGCTGCAGGCGATCCGCGACGTGGTGGCCGGTGGCGGCCGCGTGCTCTTCGTCGGCACCAAGCGCCAGGCGGCCCAGCCGATCGCCGAAGCGGCGGCGCGTTGCGGCCAGTACTATGTGAACCACCGCTGGCTCGGCGGCATGCTGACCAACTGGAAGACCATTTCCCAGTCGATCAAGCGCCTGAAGGCCCTCGACGAGCAGCTCCAGGGCGAGGCCCTCGGCCTCACCAAGAAGGAGCAGCTGAACCTCGCGCGCGAGAAGGAAAAGCTGGAACGCGCGCTCGGCGGTATCAAGGAAATGGGCGGCCTGCCCGACATCCTGTTCATCATCGACACCAACAAGGAAGACATCGCGGTCCAGGAAGCCAACAAGCTGGGCATTCCGGTCGTGGCGATCGTCGACTCCAACTCGAACCCGACCGGCATCACCTATCCGGTGCCGGGCAACGATGACGCGCTGCGCGCCATCGCCACCTATACCGACCTGGTCGCCCGCGCCGTTCTCGACGGCATTCAGGCCGAACTGACCGCGGCCGGCGTCGACATCGGCGAAGTCGCCGACCTGGTCGATGTCGAAGCGGAAGAGGCGGCCCTGCAGGCGGCCGCGGCCGAAGGCACCGAGGGTGAGGTTCAGGCCCAGGCCTGAGCCCCACCCGTCCGCAACGCTTAAGAAAGGTAGAACCCATGGCTGAGGTTTCTGCGGCCCTCGTCAAGGATCTCCGCGCCAAGACCGGCGCGGGCATGATGGACTGCAAGAAGGCCCTCGCCGAAAACGGCGGGGACATCGAGCAGGCCATCGACTGGCTGCGCAAGAAGGGCCTCTCGGCCGCCGCCAAGAAGGCCGACCGCGTCGCCGCGGAAGGCCTGGTCGCGGTCGCTTCGGCCGGCACCAAGGCGGCGGTGGTCGAGGTCAATTCCGAGACCGACTTCGTCGCCCGCAACCCGGCCTTCCAGTCCTTCGTGGCCAATGTGGCCAAGGTCGCGGTCGAAGTCGGCGCCGACATCGATGCGATCGCCGTCGCTGCCTATCCGGGCACCGGCCGCAACGTGAAGGACGAGCTGACCCACCTGATCGCGACCATCGGCGAGAACATGAATCTCCGCCGTGCCGCGGTGCTGGAAGTCTCGAAGGGCGTCGTTGCCTCCTACATCCACTCGGCGACGGCCCCCGGGCTCGGCCGCATCGGCGTCCTGGTGGCGCTCGAATCCGATGGCCCGACGGACAAGCTCGAGACCCTGGGCAAGCAGATCGCGATGCATATCGCGGCGACCAATCCCGCTTCGCTCGACGTCTCGTCGCTCGATCCGGCGCTGGTCGCGCGCGAGCGTGACGTGCTCTCGGAACAGGCGCGCGCCTCGGGCAAGCCCGAGAACATCATCGAGAAGATGATCGAAGGCCGCGTCCGCAAGTTCTACGAGGAAGTGGTGCTGCTGGAGCAGGTCTTCGTCATCGACGGCGAGACCCGCGTCGGCAAGGCGGTGGAAGCCGCCGCCAAGGAAGCCGGCGTTTCGATCAAGGTCGCCGCCTTCGTGCGCTTCGCCCTCGGCGAAGGCATCGAGAAGCAGCAGTCGGACTTCGCCGCCGAAGTGGCCGCCCAGGCCGGCCGCTGATCGATTTTCGATCCAGGCCCGGCGCGGAAACGCGCCGGGCCTTTTTCGTGCCCGCCGGCCCGTCGTGATTGGCCGGCAGGCAGCCAAATGCTATACCCCGTGACCAGCCCGGCCAGTCGGCGGGGCGGTGACGCTCGCGCCTGGATATTTTGATCATGTCCACTTTGCCGAAATTTCGCCGCATCCTGCTCAAGGTCTCGGGCGAGGCCCTGATGGGCGGCCAGCCCTATGGCATCGATCTCGCCACGGTCGACCGCATCGCGGTCGACATCAAGGGTGTCTACGATCTCGGGATCGAGGTCTGCCTGGTGATTGGCGGCGGCAATATCTTCCGCGGCCTGTCGGTCGCGGCGCGTGGCATGGAACGCGCGACCGCCGATTACATGGGTATGTTGGCGACCGTGATGAACGGCCTCGCCCTGCAGAATTCGCTGGAGCGGCTCGGCCTGCAGACCCGCGTCATCTCGGCCATTCCGATGACTTCGGTGTGCGAGCCCTATATCCGCCGCCGGGCGATCCGCCACATGGAGAAGGGCAGGGTGGTGATCTTCGCCGCCGGCACCGGCAATCCCTTCTTCACGACCGATACGGCGGCGACTTTGCGTGCGGCCGAAATGGGCTGCGACGCCATGCTGAAGGGCACTCAGGTCGACGGCGTCTATTCGGCCGACCCCAAGCGGGATCCGGATGCCGTCCGCTTCGACGAATTGACCTATCACGACGTGCTGAGCCAGGACCTCCGGGTCATGGATGCTTCGGCGATCGCGCTCGCACGCGAGAACCGCATCCCCATCCTGGTTTTCAACCTGGCAGAACCTGTGGCCTCGGTCCTCAGCGGCGAGGTCAAGTCGACCATCATCAGGGAAAGGGAGTGAGGCCGTGTCCGACGAACCGGATCTCGATTCGATCGAGCGGCGCATGCATGGCGCCGTCGAGAACCTGCGCCACGAATTTGCCGGCCTGCGCACCGGCCGGGCTTCGGTCTCGCTGCTCGACCCGATCACCGTCGACGTCTACGGCAGCCAGATGCCGATCAACCAGCTCGGCTCGATCTCGGTGCCGGAGCCGCGCCTGCTCTCGGTCTCGGTCTGGGACCGCAGCACGGTCTCCGCGGTCGACAAGGCGATCCGCAATTCCGGCCTCGGCGTCAATCCGGTGGTCGATGGCACGCTGATCCGCATTCCGATCCCGGAACTCAATCGGGAGCGCCGCCAGGAAATCGCCAAACTCGCCGCCAAATATACCGAGCAGGCCCGGGTCGCCGTGCGCAACGTGCGCCGCGACGGCATGGATCAACTGAAAAAGCTCGAAAAAGACGGCAAAATTTCGGAAGACGATCACAAGATCTATGCCGACGAAGTGCAGTCTATGACGGACAAGGCGATCGCCGAGATCGACGGCGCCCTGGCGGCCAAGGAAAAGGAAATCCTGCAGGTCTGATCGGGCCGGCACGGAAGGGGACGGGGGCCCTGAACAGCGCACGATGACCGAAGCAGCGATCGAAATCGGAAGCCTGCCGGTGCCGCGCCATGTCGCTGTCATCATGGACGGCAACGGGCGCTGGGCGAAGGCGCGTTTCCTGCCGCGTGCGATCGGCCATCAGCGCGGTTCGGAAGCGGTGCGAGAGGTGACTCGCGCTGCGGCCGACTTCGGCGTCGAATATCTGACCCTCTACGCCTTCTCTTCCGAGAACTGGAAGCGGCCGGCCGACGAGGTGGGCGACCTCATGGGCCTGTTGCGCATCTATCTCCGCCGCGAGATCGGTGAACTCGATGCCAATGGCGTGTGCGTGAGGATGATCGGCAACCGAGGGCGCCTGCCGCGCGACGTGCTGGCCCTGGTCGACGAAGCCGAGGCGCGGACCCGCAACAACCGGCGTATGACGCTGACCCTGGCGATTTCCTACGGCGGACAGGACGAAATCGTGATGGCGGCGCGCGCCCTGGCGGAAGATGCCGTGGCGGGCCGGATCCGGCCGGAACAGATCGATGCGGCGCTTTTCGCCTCGCGGCTGGAGACGGCGGGTATTCCGGATCCCGACTTGGTGATCCGCACCTCGGGCGAGAAGCGACTGTCGAACTTCCTGCTGTGGCAGGCGGCCTATGCCGAATTCATCTTCGTCGACACGCTGTGGCCCGATTTCGGCCGCCAGGAACTGGCGGCTGCGTTGGACGAGTACCGCGCCCGCGACCGCCGTTTCGGCGCCCGGCCGGAATGATCCCCGTGATGGCGGTACAGACACCGATCGAGTCGAAAGGCATGGGAAGCGACCTCAAGGCGCGCATCGGCTCGGGCGTCGTGCTGGCTGCGATCGGCCTCGCCGCGGTCCATGCCGGTGGCTGGTGGTTTGTCGCCCTGGCGGTGGTGCTGGCCTTGCTGCTGGTCTTCGAATGGAACCGCATCACCGATCGTGCCGGCATGGTGCCGATGATGGCGCTGCACAGTGTCTTCGTCGCCACCGCGCTGCTCGCCGGGGCGCTCGGCGAATTCAGGATCGCCCTGATGCTGATCGCGGTCGGCGCCGCCACGTCCTTCGCCTTCGCCGCATTGACCGCGCGCAACCGGCTGTGGCCGTTGCTGGCGGTGCCCTATTTCGCGCTGCCGTGCCTCGCCATCGTCTGGCTCCGCTTCGACGCGAGCGCAGGGGCGGCGCTGGTCTATTGGTTGCTCGCCTCGATCTGGGCGACCGACACCGGGGCCTATGCGGTGGGGCGGACGGTCGGCGGGCCCAAGCTGTCGCCCCGCATCAGCCCGAAAAAGACGTGGTCCGGGCTGATCGGCGGCATCGTCGCGGCGGTGCTGGTGGGCGGCGTCACCGCCTGGTCGGTCGGATTGGCGAGCCCTGTCGCGGCGGCGGCGATCAGCGGCCTGATCGCGGTCTGGAGCCAAGTGGGCGATCTTTGCGAGAGTGCGGTGAAACGTCATTTCGGGGTCAAGGATTCGAGCCGGCTGATCCCCGGCCATGGCGGTTTCCTGGATCGGCTGGACGGGCTTCTGTTCGCCGCCCCGCTGGCCGCTGCTGCCGTGTTGCTCGGGGCCGTGTCGTGAGCGCGCCGCGCCGCATCACCGTGCTGGGTTCGACCGGATCGGTCGGCACCAGCACGCTCGACCTTGTCGGCCGCAACCCGGAACGTTTCGCCGTCGCCGTCCTGGTCGCCCATCGGCGGCTCGATCTGCTGATCGACCAGGCGCTGCGCTTCCGTCCGGATTTCGTCGCCAGCGCCGACCCCGCCGCTTTGCCGGCCCTGAGGGACGCACTGGCGCCCCATGGCATCGCCGTGGGCGCGGGGCCATCGGCGGTGATCGAGGCGGCCGAGCGGCCGAGCGATCTCGTCATGGCGGCGATCGTCGGCGCCGCCGGCCTGGCGCCGACGCTGGCGGCCGTGCGCCGCGGTACCGTGGTGGCGCTGGCCAACAAGGAAGCGCTGGTCTGTGCGGGCGACATCGTGACCGCAGCGGTGGCAGCCCATGGCGCCACCCTGCTGCCGGTCGATTCCGAGCACAACGCGATCTTCCAGGTCTTCGACGAGGCGCTGCGCGAGCGCGTGGCGCGGCTGATCCTGACCGCGTCCGGCGGCCCCTTCCGCTCGGCCGAGCGGGAGGTGATGGCGCGCGCCACCCCGGCCGAAGCGGTGGCCCATCCGAACTGGTCGATGGGGGCCAAGATCTCGGTCGATTCGGCGACCATGATGAACAAGGGCCTCGAGTTGATCGAGGCGCATCACCTCTTCGCCATGCCGGAAGAGCGGATCGACATCCTGGTGCATCCCCAGTCGGTCATCCACAGCCTGGTCGAATATGTCGACGGCTCGGTGCTGGCCCAGCTCGGCTCGCCCGACATGCGGGTACCGATCGCCCATGCCCTGGCCTGGCCCGACCGGATGGAGACGCCGGTGGCCCGGCTCGACCTGGCGCAGATCGCCCGGCTCACCTTCGAACCGCCCGATTCGCAACGGTTTCCGGCGCTATCCCTGGCCCGCCACGCCTTGAAATGCGGGGGGGCGGCCCCTACAATCCTTAATGCGGCCAATGAAGTGGCCGTCGCCGCCTTTCTGGCGCAACGTATCGGCTTCCTCGACATCGCGGCGACCGTCGAGCGGGTGTTGGAAGCCTGCGACGGGCATTTCTCCGCGGGCGACCTGGAAGCGATCATGGCGGCCGACGGTGCTGCCCGGGCCGCCGCCGAAGGCATCGTCGCGCGGGCCCAGGCGTAGCGGAACGACACAACAAGGGTCTGGGGTGGAACCCGTTTGCCGGCGGTTTCGGATCGACCGGCGACTTCGGAAGGGCGAATTAATTGAGCGGCATCCTGGATGGCATCGGCTCGTCGCTGCACACGATCTTCTTCTTCGTGGTGGCTATTTCGATCCTCGTTTCGGTTCATGAGTTCGGCCACTTTTGGGTCGGGCGGCGTTGTGGTGTGAAGGTCGAGGTGTTCTCGATCGGCTTCGGCCGGGAATTGTTCGGCTGGACCGACCGGCTGGGCACGCGCTGGCGCATCTCCATGCTTCCGCTCGGCGGCTACGTCCGCTTTTTCGGCGATGCGGATGCGACCTCGGCCCGCGCCCAGGGCTGCGATTTTTCCGAATCGGAACGGCGCACCACCTATCAGGGCCAGTCGGTGGGGCGGCGCGCGGCCATCGCCGCGGCCGGGCCGGCGGCCAATTTCCTGCTCGCCGTGGTGATCTTCTTCGGCCTCTTCGTCACCGTGGGCCAGCCTTTCACGCCGCCGGTGCTGGACCGCGTGCTGCCCGGCTCCGCCGCCGAGGCGGCCGGTATCCGCCAGGGCGACCGGGTGCTCTCGGTCGACGGCCGTTCGGTCGAGAGTTTCGAGGAACTGCGCCTGCTCATGCGCCTCAACCAGGGCACCCCGGTCTCCCTCGAAGTACAGCGCGCGGGCGAGACGTTGACCGTGCCGGTGACCCCCACCATCGTCGAAATCGACGACGGCCAGGGCGGCAAACAGAAGGTCGGCCAGCTCGGTGTCGCCCCTTCGGGCCTCGAATTCAAGCAGCGCGGCGTCGGCGACTCGATCTGGTATGCCGTCCGCGAAGTCGGCACCGTCGTCCATGTCACCACGACCGCCGTCGGTCAGATGATTTCGGGCAGCCGGGGGACGGAAGAACTGGGCGGGCCGCTGCGAATCGCCGACCTGTCGGGCCGTGTCGCCCGCGAAGGGGTCGAGAGCTTCGTCTGGCTGATTGCCGCGCTCTCCATAAACCTGGGGCTTTTCAACCTTTTGCCAGTGCCGATGCTGGACGGCGGGCACTTGTTGTTCTATGCGTTTGAAGCCATGCGCGGGCGGCCGTTGGGAGACCGGATTCAGGAGATCGGTTTCCGCATCGGGCTCGCCTTGGTGCTGACATTGATGATCTTCACGACACTGAACGATTTGGTTCGGCTCAAGGTCTTGGGGTTCATCGGTCGGTTGTTCACCTGATGGGCGACGGCAGAGGGAGTTTCGGGGTGTCCTCAATGTTGCGCGTTGCGCGCCGGCTGGCAGGGCCGGTTTCGCTGGCTGTTGGTCTCGCGACGGCACCCTTCGCTTATGCCCAGGTGGGCGGCGCCGCCGGTGCGCGCAGCGAAGCCCCGGTGATCGGGTCGATCCGGGTCGAGGGCAACCAGCGCGTCGAACCCGAGACCGTGCTGTCCTACATGACGGTCCATGCCGGCGATCGCTTCGATCCACTGCAGGTCGACCAGTCGCTGAAGGCGCTCTATGCCACCGGGCTGTTCGGCGACGTCCAGATTCACGCCGAGGGCAACGACCTGGTCGTGACGGTGGTCGAGAATCCGATCATCAACCGGGTCGTGCTCGAGGGTAACCACAAGCTCTCCGAAGACCAGCTGACCAAGGAACTCCAGGTCAAGGCGCGCGCCATCTTCACCCGCGCCAAGGTCCAGGCCGACGTGCAGCGCATGCTGGAACTCTATCGCCGGGCCGGCCGTTTCGCCGCCACGGTCGAACCCAAGATCGTCCAGCTGCCGCAGAACCGGGTCGACCTCGTCTTCGAAATCAACGAAGGGCCGAGCACCGGCGTCGAGCGCATCAATTTCGTCGGCAACAAGGCGTTCACCGACGGCGAGCTGCGTGACGTGATCGCCACGCGCGAGACCCGCTGGTACCGCTTCTTCTCGTCGTCCGACAATTTCGATCCCGATCGCATGACCTACGACCGGGAACTGCTGCGCAAATATTACCTGACCAACGGCTATGCCGACTTCCGCGTGCTCTCCTCGGTCGCCGACCTGACGGCGGAGCGCGATGCCTTCTTCATCACCTTCACGGTGGACGAGGGCGAGGTCTACAAATTCGGCAAGATCGATCTCGACAGCCGCATCCGCGACTTGGTGCCGGACGAGCTGAAGGATCAGCTGCTCACCGTCGAGGGCGAGACCTACAACGCCGAGCTGATCGAAAAGACCATCGACAAGCTGACCGACGCGGCCGGCAACCTCGGCTATGCCTTCGTCGACATCCGCCCGGTGCTCAAGCGTGACCGTGAGAAGAAGGTGATCTCGATCACCTTCCAGATCAACGAGGCGCCGCGCGTCTATGTCGAGCGCATCAACATCACCGGCAACATCCGTACCCTGGACGAGGTGATCCGGCGCGAATTCCGCCTGTCGGAAGGCGACGCCTTCAATACGGCGAAGAAGGAACAGTCGAAGCAGCGCCTCCAGGCGCTCGGCTTCTTCGACAAGGTCGACGTCACCCAGGTCCAGGGCTCGGCGCCCGACCGCACGGTGATGAACGTCGACGTGACGGAAAAATCGACCGGCGAACTCCAGCTCGGCGCCGGTTACTCCTCGTCCGAAGGCGTGGTCGGCGAAGTCAGCGTGCGCGAGCGCAACTTCCTGGGCCGCGGTCAGGACGTCCGCCTGGGCGCCAGCGTGTCGCAGAAGCGCACCCAGTTCGACTTCGGCTTCACCGAGCCCTATTTCCTGGGCCGCAATGTTTCGGCCGGCGTCGATGTCTTCGACATCAAGCGCGATTATCAGGACGAGGCGGAATACGACCTCTATCGTATCGGCTTCGCGCTTCGGGCGGGCTTCGCGATCTCCGACCACCTGCGCATGACGACGCGCTACACGCTGCGCCAGGACGAGATCAGCAACGTCGGCGATTACGCCTCGCTGGCGGTCCAGGATGCCGAGGGCAAGACCGTGACCTCGCTGATCGGCTATGTCCTCGCCTACGACCGGCGCGACCGTCCGCAGCGGCCGACCGACGGCTACTATCTCTTCGTCGGGCAAGATTTCGCCGGCCTCGGCGGCGATGCGCGCTATATCCGCAACACGGCCGGCGCCAATTACTACTACCCGATCACGGACGACGTGGTGTTCTCGGCCTCGCTCGAGGGGGGCTATATCTATGGCCTCGGCCAGGACGTCCGGCTGAACGACCGTTTCGACGTCGGCGGCGACAACCTGCGCGGCTTCAAGGACGCCGGTATCGGCCCGCGCGACGCCTCGACGCGGGACGCCCTGGGCGGCAATGTCTATGGCGCCGGCTCGCTCGAAGTGAGCTTCCCGATCGGCCTGCCGGAGGAATACGGCATCCGCGCCAGCGTCTTCACCGACTTCGGCACCCTGACCGGGGTCGACGCCACCAAGGGGAGGGAGACTAGGCTCGACAACGCCTCGCTCCGCGCTTCGGCCGGTATCGGCTTCTCGTGGGATTCGCCCTTCGGCCCGATCCGCGTCGACTTCGCCCAGGCCCTCCTCAAGGAAGACTACGACGAGACGCAGGTCTTCCGCTTCAGCTTCGGGACCAAGTTCTGATCATGCGCAAGATTTTCCACGCCGCCCTGTTGGGCACGACCCTGGCCATCGCGACGGTGGCGGGCGCGGCCGAGCGCCCCGCCCTGGCCGATTCCTTCCCGCCGGCGGTGCCGCTGATCGTCGACTACCAGCGCCTGCAGGTGGCCTCCAAAGCGTCGCAGGACGTGCGGCGCCAGATCCAGGCGGTGCAGGCCAAGTTCCAGGCCGTCATCGACAAGGACCTGGCCTCCCTGAAGGCCGAGGAGAAGAAGCTGCGCGACGCGGCTCCCAAACTCTCGGATGCCGAGCGTGCCAAGCGCCAGAAGGCCTTCGAGGCCAAGGTGGCCGACGCCCAGAAGCGTGCCCAGGCCAGCAACAAGGCGATTCAGGAGGCAGTCGATGCCGCCGGCGCCAAGGTGCGCGAAGCCCTGGTGCCGATCTTCAGCGACCTGATGACCCAGCGCGGCGCCAATGTCCTGCTCGGCACGGGCGAGGTGATCTATTTCGATCACAAGCTGGAAGTGACGGACCAGGTGCTGGCGGCGCTGGATGCCAAGCTGCCCTCGATCAAGGTCGACGTCGCGCCGGTGCAATGACCGCGGGCAGGAAATGACCATGCCGGGCCCCCGATTCTTCGTGGCGCGCGGGCCGTTCAGCCTGCGCGCGCTGGCCGGGATCGCGGGGGCCGACCTGGCCGACGGTGCCGACCCGGATCTCTCGATCACCGGGGCGGCGCCGCTGGAGTTCGCCGAGGTCGGTCACGTCACCTTCGTCGGTACCGTGAAATATCTGCCAAAGCTGGCAGAAACGCGGGCGGGCGCCTGCATCCTGCGGCCCGAACAGGCGTCGCGGGCACCGCGCGGCTTGGCGCTGCTCCTGTCGAAACAGCCGGCGATCGCCTACGCCAGGGTCGCTCAGGCCTTCCATCCACGCCGCCGGGCGACACCGGGGATCGCAGCGGGCGCCGTGGTGGCGCCCGACGCCGTCTTGGGCGAGGACTGCGAGATCGGGCCTTTCGCGGTCGTCGGCGCCGGTGCCCGCCTGGGCCGCGGCGTGATCCTGGAAGCCCATGCCGTGGTCGGTCCCGAGGTCGAACTGGGCGACGAGGTTCATGTCGGCGCCCACGCCAGCGTGGCCTGCACCGTGGCCGGGCCGCGTTGCACCTTCGCCGCGGGGGCCCGCATCGGGGAGGCCGGCTTCGGCTTCGTGCCCAATCCGCCGGCCGGTCATCTGCGTATCCCGCAGATCGGCCGGGTGGTACTGGGCGCCGATGTCGAGGTGGGCGCCAACAGCTGTATCGACCGTGGTGTCTACGGCGATACGGTGATCGGCGACGGCACGATCATCGACAACCTCGTGCAGATCGGCCACAACGTGAGACTGGGGCGCGGCTGCGTGCTGGCGGCGAAGGTCGGGCTTTCCGGCTCCTGCACGGTGGGCGATTTCGTCGCCTTCGGCGGCAATGCCGGGGTAGCCGATCATGTGATAGTCGGCAGCGGCGCCCAGATCGCCGCCCATTCCGGTGTCATGCGTGACGTTCCGCCGGGCGGTGCCTACGGCGGTACGCCGGCTGTGCCGGTCAAGCAATGGTTCCGCGAGGTGGCGACCCTGTCCCGTCTCGCTCAGCACAAGGGGAACAACAATGGCTGAGGCCGGCGAAACCAGCGCGGAAACGCTCGATTCCGTCGACGTCCTGCGGATCATGGAGATGATCCCGCATCGCTACCCGATGCTCCTGGTCGACCGCGTGGTCGAGATGAAGGGCGGCGAGAGTGCCGTCGGCATCAAGAACGTCACCTTCAACGAGCCGTTCTTCCAGGGCCATTTCCCGGGCCATCCGGTGATGCCGGGCGTACTCATCGTCGAGGCCATGGCCCAGACTTCGGGCATCGTGGTGATCCACGGCCTGGGTGGGGGCAAGTCGGCCAACAGGCTGGTCTATTTCATGTCGATCGAGAACTGCCGCTTCCGCAAGCCCGTGGTGCCCGGTGACCAGATGCGGATCCACGTCCAGAAGGAACGTGGCCGCGGCAATGTCTGGAAGTTCAATTGCGCTGCCAAGGTCGATGGCATGCTGGTCGCCGAAGCGACCGTGACCGCCATGATCGTGGAACGCTGAGGAGACATCTCTTGTCCAATATCCATCCGAGCGCGGTGGTCGATCCCGCCGCGAAGATCGGCGACGTCGAGATCGGTCCCTTCTGTATCATCGGACCCCAGGTCGAACTGGCGGACGGCGTGAAGCTGAAGGGCCATGTCGTGATCATGGGCAACACCAAGATCGGCGCCGGCACCGAAGTCTATCCCTTCGCCGTGATCGGCGCCCCGCCGCAGACCCTGCGCCCGATCGGTGACGACGTGCGCATCGTGATCGGCGAACACACGATGATCCGCGAGCATGCCACCATCCATCCGGGCACGGT
>NZ_JBAZKR010000055.1:0-29430 GCF_041650655.1 Zavarzinia sp. | reverse complement strand
GCCGCCCCTACGGCCCGGGCCCGCGCGTGCCCTGTTACATCGTCTCGCCCTGGAGCAAGGGTGGCTGGGTCAATTCCCAGGTCTTCGACCACACCTCGGTGCTGCGTTTCCTCGAAGCCCGCTTCGACGTGAAGGAACCGAACATCAGCGCCTATCGTCGCGCCGTCTCGGGCGATCTGACGAGCTGCTTCGACTTCCTCAACCCGAACGCCACGGTGCCGACGCTGCCGAGCCGCAGCCGGGTCTCGGCCGACTGGATCCGCCTGCAGCAAGACCAGAAGGACCAGATCCCGACCCCGGCCGAGGCGGACCAGACCGCGCCGGATCAGGAAATCGGCATCCGCCCGTCGCGCGCGCTGCCCTATACGCTGTTTGCCGACGCCAGCGTCGGCGAGAAGAACGTCACCCTTTCCTTCGTCAACAAGGGCCTGGTCGGCGCGGTCTTCCACGTCTACGACAAGCAGCATCTCGACCGCGTGCCCCGGCGCTACATGGTCGAGGCGGGCAAGAGCCTGTCGGACACCATCGCGGTGGACGCCGGGCAGACCCATTACGACTTCTGGGTCCTGGGGCCGAACGGCTTCCACCGGCATTTCTGGGGCGACTTCAACCTGCCGGGCGGCAACTTGCGCGCCCATCCGGAGGTCGCCATGACCTACGACCCGGCCGGCCAGTCGGTGACTCTGACCATGACCAACACGGGCAAGCGACCCTTCGTCGTCGCCGTGACCGCCAACGCCTATGAGGTCTATTCCGTGCGGCGGACGCTCGCCGTCGGCCAGACCGTCAGTGTGGCGCGCAGCGTTCGCGCCGCCGGCAACTGGTACGACCTGACCGTGGCCGCGCTCGCGGGCGACAGTTTCGGCCGTCGCTATGCCGGTCGCGTGGAGACGGGCAAGGACAGCGTTTCCGATCCGGCCCGGGTGCTGGCCGTGCTGGCATCCGCCGGCTGAGGGGCGAGGGCTCGAGCATGACCGATACGAACCGCCGCAATTTCTTGAAGTCCGGCGCCGCGGTGGCCGGCATAGCCGCGGCCTCGACCGCCTTTCCGCCCTCGATCCGTCAGGCCCTGGCGATTCAGGCGAACAATGCCACGCGCTCGATCAAGGACGTCGAGCACGTGGTGATCCTGATGCAGGAGAACCGCGCCTTCGACCACTACTTCGGTACCTATGCCGGGGTGCGTGGTTTCGGCGACCGCTTCACCATCCCGCTGCCCGGTGGCCTCAGCGTCTACCAGCAGACCAACGGCACCCGCATCGTCATGCCCTATCATCTGGATTCGAAGGCGGGCAATGCGCAGCGTGTGCAGTCGGTGCCGCATACCTGGCCCGACGCCCATCAGGCCTGGGACAACGGCCGCATGACCGCCTGGCCGACCTACAAGAAGGACCGGTCGATGGGCTATTACACCGAGGCGGAACTGGACTTCCAGTTCGCCCTGGCCCGCGCCTTCACCGTCTGCGACGCCTATCATGCGGCGATCCACGCCGGCACCAATCCGAACCGTCTGTTCCACTGGACCGGCACCAACGGACCGACCGGGTCCGGTGTCGCCATCGTGGTGAACGAATGGGACAGTCTCGGCAGCTCGAAGCAGGGCCATGCCTGGACCACCTATGCCGAGCGGCTGCAGGCGGCCGGGGTGGGTTGGAAGGTCTATCAGAACCTGCCGGACAATTTCACCGACAACCCGCTGGCCGGCTTCAAGACCTTCCGCGCTGCCTCCGAGGCGGTCGGCAATATCGGTGTCCTCGGCGGCTTTCCCTTCATTCCCTACCAGGAGAGCCAGGACGCCAAGGCGCCGCTCTACAAGGGCGTCGGCAACACCATGCCGAAGGGCGGTATGCTGCAGGAATTCGCCGACGACGTGAGTGCCGGCAAGCTGCCCCAGGTCAGCTGGATCGTGGCGCCAACCTTCTATTCCGAACATCCCGCGGTGTCCGCGCCGGTGCAGGGCGGCTGGTATGTACAGCAGACGCTGGCGGCCCTGACCGCCAATCCCGAGGTCTGGTCCAAGACGGCGCTGATCGTCAATTTCGACGAGAACGACGGCTTTTTCGATCATGTCCCGCCGCCGACCGCCTATTCCTTCAATGCCGACGGCTCGCCGGCCGGCGGTTCGACCATGGCGGTCGGTCAGATGGCCTCCGAATATTTCAACCACCCGGCCCCGGCCGGCACCTCGAGCCAGCCGACGCCGGACGGACAGCCCTATGGTCCCGGCCCGCGTGTGCCCTGCTGGGTCGTTTCGCCCTGGAGCAAGGGCGGCTACGTCAATTCCGAAGTCTTCGACCACACCTCGGTGCTGCGCTTCCTCGAGGCGCGCTTCGGGGTGAAGGAGCCGAACATCAGCGCCTATCGGCGTGCGATCTGCGGTGATCTCACCTCGTGCTTCGACTTCGTCAATCCGAACGCAGCCGTGCCGAGCCTGCCGAGCCGTACCCGGGCGAAGGCGGATACCATCCGCATCGCCCAGGAATTGAGCCTGGCGGTCAAAGTGCCCGACGCATCGGCCCAGAGCGCGCCGCAGCAGGAGGTCGGCATCCGGCCGTCCCGCGCGCTGCCCTATGTGCTCCAGGTCGATGCCACCGTGTCGGCCGCGTCGGTCGGCCTCGCTTTCGCCAACAATGGCAAGGCGGGTGCCGTGTTCCACGTCTACGACAAGCTGCATCTCGACCGCGTGCCGCGGCGCTACATGGTCGAGGCTGGCATGAGCATGAGTGCCCGCTGGACACCGGATGCGGGACAGTCGTCCTATGATCTCTGGGTGCTCGGCCCGAACGGCTTCCACCGCCATTTCAAGGGCGATTTCAACCTGCCGGGCGGCCCGCTCCAACCCCGTCCCGAGGTCGCCTGCATCTATAACGCGGCGGCACAGTCAATCGCCCTCAAGCTGGTCAACCGTGGCAAGACGGCGGTTACACTCTCGCTCTCGTCCAATGCTTACGAGAGCTACAGCCTGACCAAGACCGTGGCGGCGGGCACCAGCAGCTTGATCGTCCGCTCGCTCAAGGGGTGGGGTAACTGGTACGACTATACTGTGGTGCTGGGCGACGGCACGAGCTTCAGCCGTCGTCTCGCCGGCCGGATGGAAACGGGGCATGACAGCATCTCCGATCCGGCCGACGTGATGAAGGAGATCGCCGGGACCTGACGGCGGCTTCAACCCTCGAAGTAGCAGGGCTGGTCGAGGTCGGCGAGCAGGCCCGGTTGTTCGGGCTGCCAGGCGAAGCGTTCCCGCGTCCAGGCGCTGGAGGCGGGAACGTCGAGGGCGGCGAAATGGGCGAACCAGCCGAAATGCGCCTGCGCTTCTGCGGGGGCCAAGCTCGTCACCGGCACGGAGAGGCGCCGGCCGATCGCCTCGGCCAGGGCGCGAAAGGGCACGCCTTCCTCCGCCACCGCGTGATAGCGGGCGCCCGGCTGGGGATTTTCCAGGGCCAGGCGGAAGAGCCGCGCCGCGTCCAGCCGGTGGACCGCGGCCCAACGGTTGTCGCCCATGCCCGCATAGGCGGCGACGCCCTTCTGGCGGGCGAGGCCGATCAGCAGCGGCACGAAGCCGTGATCGCCCTGGCCGTGGACCGAGGGCGGCAGGCGCATCACCGAGACATTGGCGCCCCTTGCCCGGGCTGCATCCGCGGCCTCTTCCGAGGCGGTGCGGGGATGCCGAGCCGCGCCCGCGGCCGGCGTCGTCGTCTCGCTCGCCAAGTGGCCCTGGGGCAGGATCCCGGTGCCCGAGGTGACGATCAGCGGCCGGGCAGAGCCGTCCAGCCCGTCCGCCAGGGCGGCGATGGCGCCGCGGTCGGCCTCGCAATTGTCGGCGAATGTCGAGAAATCGTGGTTGAAGGCGGTATGGATCACGCCGTCCGCGGCGGCGGCCCCGCGGCGCAGGCTATCCGAGTCGTCCAGGTCGCCACGGTGCACTTCGGCGCCGAGGGCGGCGACGGTTGCCGCCCCCTGGTCCGAGCGGGCGAGGCCGAGCACGGCATGGCCGGCGGCGAGCAGTTCACGGACGACGGCCGAGCCGACGAAGCCGCTGGCTCCGGTGACGAAAACACGCATGGCAATCCTCCTTCGGCAGAAGCGCCGGGCCGGTGTCGGGCCGGACAGAAAGGGGATAGGGCCGGGTGGCGGGACGATCTATGCTGGCTCGTCCACCATTTCTTCGCGTGCGTCCGAATCCATGGATCCGCTCTCCGATCTCCTGTCCCTTCTCGCGCCGCGCAACCTGCTCTCGGCCGGCTTCGACGCGGCCGGTCCGTGGTCGATCCGTTTCGCCGGCCAGGCGCGGACGATCAAATGCGGCGCCGTGGTGACCGGCCGCTGCTGGCTGGCGGTGGCGGGGGCGGCGGTCGACCTCGGCCCGGGCGATTGTTTCCTGCTGCCCCGGGGCCTGCCTTTCGTGATGGCGAGCGACTTGGCGCTCGACCCGGTCGAGGCGCAGGGCGTGTTCCCGCCGGCGCGGCGGGGCGGCGTGGTCACTCATGGCGGCGGGGGCGAGTTCCTGGCGGTCAGCAGCCGCTTCGTGCTCGACGGTCCGCAAGCCGACCTGTTGCTCGACATGCTGCCGCCCATCGTGGTGATCGCAGGTGACGCCGAATCCTCGGCCCTGCGCCAGGCGGTCGAGCGCATGATGCAGGAACTGAGCGTCGAACGGCCGGGCGGCAACCTGGTGATCAGCCACCTCGCCCATATGGTTCTGGTCGAGGCGCTGCGCCGCCATCTCGCCAACGGGGCGGAGGGCGGGACCGGCTGGCTCTCGGCCCTGGCCGACCGGCGGATGAGGCGCGCCATCGGCGCCATGCACGACGATCCGGCTCGGCGCTGGACCTTGCAGGAGCTGGCGGCCCACGTCGGCATGTCGCGTTCCAGCTTCGCCGCCTGCTTCAAGGCGACGGTGGGGGTTCCACCGATCGACTATCTGACGCGCTGGCGCATGGCGCTCGCGGGCGACCGGCTGGCCCGGCGGGGCGATCCGGTCTCGGCCGTCGCCCTCGCCCTCGGCTATGAGTCCGAGAGCGCCTTCGCCACCGCCTTCAAGCGCGTGATGGGCTGCACGCCGCGCCGCTACGGGCAGGCCGCCCCGCGTTGACGCGGACCGCCACCTGCGGCTCAAATGACGGGCCTCGATCAGCGACGGAAGCGACCATGACCGACCAGCCTCTGATCTCCCTGAACGACGGCAACCGGATCCCGCAGCTCGGCCTCGGCGTCTGGCGCACGCCGGAGGAGGATGCGGCGGCCGTGGTGCGTCATGCGCTCGTCACCGGCTATGCCCATGTCGACACTGCCGCGATCTATGGCAACGAGCGCGGCGTGGGCGAGGGGATCCGCGCCTCCGGCGTGCCGCGCGAGGAGATTTTCGTCACCACCAAGCTGTGGAACGACAAGCAGGGCTATGACACGACGCTCTCCGCCTGCGAGCGGAGCCTGGCGCGCCTCGGCCTCGACTATGTCGATCTCTATCTGATTCACTGGCCGGCGCCGGCCAAGGGGCTCTATGTCGAGACCTGGCGGGCGCTGGTGCGGCTGCGCGCCGACGGCAAGGTCCGCTCGATCGGCGTCTCCAACTTCATGCCGGAGCACATCAGCCGTATCGTCGACGCAAGCGGCGTGGTGCCGGTGCTGAACCAGGTCGAGTTGCATCCACGCTTCTCGCAGAAGGAATTGCAGGCATTCCACGATTCGCTCGGTATCGCGACCGAGGCGTGGAGCCCGCTCGGCCAGGGCACGCTGCTGAACGATCCGGTGATCGGCGAGATCGCGGCCAAGCACGGGCGGACCCCGGCCCAGGTCATCCTGCGCTGGCACCTCGACAGCGCGCGGATCGCCATCCCGAAATCGGTGACGCCGAGCCGGATCGAGCAGAATTTCGCCGTCTTCGACTTCACCCTCGGCGAAGACGACTGCGCAGCGATCGATGCCCTGGACGCCGAGGACGGCCGCATCGGTCCCGATCCCCTGACCGCGAACTTCTGAGCGGAGCGAGCGCTTGCCTTCTGTGCTCTTCGTCTGCCTCGGCAACATCTGTCGCTCGCCCATGGCCGAGGGAGCTTTGCGCCACCAGGCGCGCCGGGTCGGCGTCGACCTCACGGTCGATTCGGCGGGGACCGGCGGCTGGCACGTCGGCGAGCCGCCGGATCGGAGAGCCCAGAAGGTGGCGCGCCGGCACGGAGTCGAGATCGGCGATCTCCGCGCGCGCCAGGTGACGCAGGAGGATTTCCGCCTGTTCGATCATGTCGTCGCCCTCGACCATGGCAATCTGGCGGCGCTCGAGGCGCGCCGGCCGGTCGACGCCACGGCGATGCTCACGCTCCTGCTCGATCATGTGCCGGGGCGGGAGGGGCAGGCGGTGGCCGATCCCTATTACGGCGATCTTTCCGCCTTCGAGCAGACCTGGGCCGAGGTCACCGCCGGGGCCGAGGGCCTGCTTCGCCTATTCGGCGCGGAGTCCGGCCCGGTTGGAGACGAAACGCGCCAGCGCCGGCCCTAGCGCCAGCACGACCAGGAAACGCGCCATCTGCATCGCCATGACGAAGGGCGCGTCGACATGGGCCGAGGCGGCGATGATGGCGACCGTGTCGGCGCCGCCCGGACTCATGGCCAGATAGGCGGTGAGCGGATCGACCCCGGCGACCAGCATCAGGATCCCCGCGAAGCCGCCGCAGATCGCCATCAGCGAGAGAATCGACAGAAGCACCCGCGGCAGCACCCGCAGCGCATGGCCGAGAATCGCCCGGGTGAAGGACAGGCCGATGCCCCAGCCGATCACGGCATAGGAAAGGGCGAGCAACAGGGGCGGGATCGCGATCGTCATCACGTCGAAGCCCTGGAGCACGGCGCCCGCCACCATGGGCAGCAGGAAGGGACCGGCCGGCAGGCGCAGGCGCTGGCCCGCAATGGCGCCGAGCAGGATCAGCGCGAGAGTCGGCCCCAGCGTCGCGAAGTCGAGCGGGGCGAGCCAGTCCGGCCCCGGCGGCGCCGTCCCTTCGACCGCGGCCAGGCGGGCCACGATCGCCGCCGCTCCGGCGACCAGGGCGACCCGGAGATATTGCATGAAGGCGACAAGGCGGGCGTCGGCGCCGAAGGCTTCCGCCATCAGCACGGTCGCGGTCGCAGCGCCTGGTGTCGAGCCCCAGACCGCGGTGGTGCCGGGCAGCACCCGGCCCCGGGCGAGCAGCAGGCCGAGCCCGGTCGAGGCGGCCAGGACGGAGAACACGCCGGCCGCGAAGATCGGCCAGTCGGCGGCGATCTCGCCCAGGATCGAGGGTTTGATCGCGGTTGCGATCATGGCCCCGACGACACCCCGGGCGAGCAGGAAGAGCAGGGGCGGGACCTTGATCTCGATCCCCCGGGCGGCGAGGACGACACCCGCCACCATCGGCCCGATCAGCAGGGCCGCCGGCAGGTGCAAGGCTTCGAGCAACAGGACCCCGGCCGCCGAGAGGGCGACCAGGCCGGCCCAGCGAAGCCCGGCCGTCAGGGCCATTTCACCTCTGGCGGCAGGGACATGAGGATCGCCTCGGTATTGCCGCCGGTCTTCAGGCCGAAGGTGGTGCCGCGGTCGTAGAGCAGGTTGAACTCGACGTAGCGCCCGCGCTTCACGAGCTGGGCTTCGCGCTGTTCCGCCGTCCAGGGCGCATCCATGTGGCGGGCGACCAGCTTCGGATAGACCTCGAGGAAGGCTTCGCCGACCGCGCGGGTGAAGGCGAAATCCGCTTCCGCGTCGCCGCTCGAAAGATTGTCGTAGAAGATGCCGCCGACGCCGCGCGCCTCGCCCCGGTGGGGCAGGAAGAAATAGTCGTCGCACCATTTCTTGAAGCGCGGGTAATAGCCCGCGTCGAAACGGTCGCAGGCGGCCTTGAAGGCGTCGTGAAAGGCTTCGGTGTCTTCGGCAATGGGAAAGGTCGGCGTGAGGTCGCCGCCGCCGCCGAACCAGCCGAGGCTGGTCTCGATCCGCCGCGTGTTCATATGGGCGGCCGGCACCAGGGGCGAGCAGGGGTGGGCGACCAGGCTGATGCCGCTGGCCCAGAATTGGCCGCTCTCGCTGGCACCGGGGATATTCTTGGCGAATTCGGGGCTGAAGGTGCCGGCGACGGTCGAAACGTTGACGCCGACCTTCTCGAAGACGCGGCCGTGCATGACCGACATGACGCCGCCGCCGCCGCCCGGCCTTTCCCAGGTCTTGCGCTCGAAGCGGCCGGCCGGGCGGTCCGCGAAGGCGCCGGCATGGGCGTCTTCCAGGGCCTCGAAGGCGGCGCAGATACGGTCGCGCAGGCTCTCGAACCAGGCGGTGGCGCGGGTCTTCAGGTCTTCGGTCAATTCTCGGTTCCGGGCAACTGGTCGGTCTGGCGAAGCGCTTCGTGCAGGACCATGGCGGCAGCGGCGGCGACATTCAAGCTGCGCGCGGCCGGCACCATGGAAAGGCGGATCCGGGCATCGGCGAGGGCGTGAATCGCTTCCGGCACGCCGGCACTCTCGCGTCCGACCAGGAGGATGTCGTCCGGCCGGAAGGCGAAGCGGTGCGGCGGAAGGTCGCCGGAAGTGGTCAGCAGGACCAGGCGGCCGCCCTCCGCCTTCCGGCTTTGGTCGAAGGCCGCGAAGTCGACATGGCGGCGAATCGCTGCACGTGCGAGGTAGTCCATGCCCGCCCGGCGCAGCGACGCATCCGAGAAAGTGAAGCCGCAAGGCTCGATGACATCGACCCCGAGCCCCAGGCAAGCCGCCGTTCTGATCATGGTCCCCGCGTTCTGCGGAATGTCCGGACAATAGAGGGCGAGGCGCATGGCCACCCTTATAGATCGGCGTGCAACGGGGCGCTGCAAACTTCGTGCGGCATCGTGTCACAAGTCGCGGGGTGCTGGACAATCAGGATTTTGAATGCCACTAAGAGGGCCAGATTTCTCGTAATCCATGAGGGGCTATTGATGGCGACGTCCAGCTCAGCCGGCCACGACGTACACGGGTCGGGCCAGGCTACCCGGCGCGATTTTCTCTATGTCGCGACCATGGGGCTTGGTGCGGTGGCAGCGGGTGCAGTGGTCTGGCCGCTGATCGACCAGATGAACCCGGCGGCCGACGTGCTCGCCCTTTCTTCGATCGAAGTCGATCTCTCCAAGATCGCCGAGGGCGCCAGCCTGACGGTGAAATGGCGCGGCAAGCCTGTGTTCATCCGCCACCGCACGGCAAAGGAAATCAAGGAGGCCGAAGAGGTCAACTTGGCCGAGCTGCGCGATCCGGAGTCGGACGACCAGCGCGTGAAGCCGGACCACAAGCAGTGGCTGGTCATGATCGGCGTCTGCACCCACCTCGGCTGCATCCCGCTCGGCCAGCAGGGTGACTACGATGGTTGGTTCTGCCCCTGCCACGGCTCGCACTACGACAGCTCGGGCCGCATCCGCAAAGGGCCCGCCCCGGCCAATCTCGCCATCCCGGACTATCAGTTCCTGTCCGACACCAAAGTGAAGATCGGCTGAGGACCCTTTCATGAGCTCTTCGACCCCCTTCCAGACCAACAGCAAGATCGTCAAGTGGATCGAGGCCCGGCTTCCGATCATCTCGACCCTCGACGGCGCCCTGGTCTCCTATCCCGCTCCCCGCAACCTGAACTACTGGTGGAACTTCGGTTCGCTGGCCGGCTTCATGCTGGTCGCCCAGTTGGTCACCGGCATCGTCCTGGTGATGCACTACACGCCGCATGTGACGCTCGCCTTCGCTTCGGTCGAGCACATCATGCGCGACGTGAACTACGGCTGGCTGCTGCGCTACGCGCATGCCAATGGCGCCTCGATGTTCTTCGTCGTGGTCTATATCCACATCCTGCGCGGCCTCTACTACGGGTCCTACAAGGCCCCGCGAGAGCTGCTGTGGTGGCTCGGCATCGTGATCTTCCTGCTGATGATGGCGACCGCCTTCATGGGCTACGTGCTGCCCTGGGGCCAGATGTCCTTCTGGGGCGCCACCGTGATCACCAACCTGTTCAGCGCCATCCCCGGCGTCGGTACGAGCATCGTCACCTGGCTGTGGGGCGGCTTCTCGGTCGACAATGCGACGCTGAACCGCTTCTTCTCGCTGCACTACCTGCTGCCCTTCGTGATCTGCGCCGTGGTGTTCCTGCACCTCTGGGCGCTGCACACCACGAAGTCGAGCAACCCGCTCGGCATCGAGATCAAGGGCGAACAGGACACCGTGCCCTTCCACCCGTATTACACGGCGAAGGACATGTTCGGCCTCTCGGTCTTCCTGCTGTTCTTCGCCTACTGGGTGTTCTTCGATCCGAACTACCTGGGCCATCCGGACAACTACACCGAGGCCAACCCGCTGGTGACCCCCGCCCATATCGTGCCCGAATGGTACTTCCTGCCGTTCTACGCGATCCTGCGCGCGGTGCCGGACAAGCTCGGCGGTGTCATCGCCATGGGCGGCGCCATCGTCATCCTGTTCTTCATGCCCTACCTCGACTTCTCGAAGGTCCGTTCGGCCAAGTTCCGTCCGATCTACAAGCAGGCCTTCTGGCTCCTGGTGATCGACGGTCTGATCCTCGGCTATGTCGGCTCCCAGCCGGCGGAGGGGATCTGGATCCTGGTCGGCCGCATCGCCTCGCTCTACTACTTCGCGCACTTCCTGGTCATCGTGCCGTTGATTTCCTGGTTCGAGAAACCGCTGCCGGTCCCCGAGTCCATCGCCAAGGCGGTGCTCGGCGACAAGGCCCACGGTTGAGGAGGAGAAACCCATGCGTTCGATGATGATCGGCGCCGCGGCGCTCCTCGGCCTCGGCCTGACGGCCCCGGCCCTCGCGGCCGAGGGTGGCGTTCCCCACCTCGAATGGAGCTTCAGCGGCGCCTTCGGGACCTATGACCGGGCTGCCCTGCAGCGCGGCTTCCAGGTCTACAAGGAAGTCTGCTCGGCCTGCCATTCGATGAAGTACCTGTCGTACCGCGACTTGCGCGACATCGGCTTCTCCGAGGCCGAAGTGAAGGCGATCGCGGCCCAGTACGAAGTCGCGACAATCGACGAAAATGGCGACCCGGCGACCCGCAAGGCCGAACCGTCCGATCGCTTCCACTCGCCCTTCCCGAACGACGAAGCGGCACGCGCGGCGAACGGTGGCGCCCTGCCGCCGGACCTTTCGCTGATGGCCAAGGCGCGCCATGCGGGCCCTGACTATATCGTCGCGCTCTTGAGCGGCTATCACGAGCCGCCTCCGGGCTTCGTCGTGGCCGAGGGCAAGTCCTACAACGCCGTCTTCGCGGGCAACAACATCGGCATGCCGAAGCCGATCAGCGACGACCAGGTGACCTATGCCGACGGCACCAAGGCGACGCTGGCGCAGGAAGCGCATGACGTCGCCACCTTCCTGATGTGGGCCGCCGAGCCCAAGCTGGAAGAGCGCAAGCGCATCGGTGTGAAGGTGATGGGCTTCCTCGGCCTGCTCTCCATCTTCACCTACCTGAGCTACCGCCGCGTGCGCCGGAAGGTGCAGGGCCATTGATCATCCGCCGCCTTGCGCGATGATGGACGGGGAGGCTCTGCCTCCCCGTTTCGTTTTTCCGGGGTGTTCTCATGGCGATGCTGGGCGTTATCGGCGGTTCGGGCCTCTATGACATCGACGGGCTGGAGGAGCGCCGCACCGTCGCGGTGAAGAGCCCCTGGGGTACGCCGTCGGACGAGATCACCCTGGGCCGCCTCGGCGGCATCGAGGTGGCCTTCCTGCCCCGCCACGGCCGGGGCCATGTGCTGTCGCCGAGCGATATCGACTACCGCGCCAATATCGACGCCCTGAAGCGCCTCGGCGTCACCGACATTCTCTCGCTCTCGGCCTGCGGCTCGTTCCGTGAGGGCCTGCCGCCCGGCACCTTCGTCGTCGTCGACCAGTTCGTCGACCGCACCTTCGCGAGGCCCAAGAGTTTCTTCGGCAAGGGCATGGTGGCCCATGTCTCGATGGCGGACCCGGCCTGCGCCCGGCTCGGCGACCTGGTCGAGGAGGCGGCGGATTTCGCCGAGGTGACGCTGCACCGCGGCGGCACCTATCTCGCCATGGAGGGGCCGCAGTTCTCGACCCGGGCGGAGGCCAACCTCTACCGCGCCTGGGGCTGCGACGTCATCGGCATGACCAACATGCCGGAGGCCAAATTGGCCCGCGAAGCCGAGATTTGCTACGCCACCGTGGCCATGGTCACAGATTTCGACTGCTGGCACGAGCAGCATGGCTCGGTCGACGTCACGGACGTGATCGCGGTGATGCAGAAGAATGCCATGGCGGCCAAGGCGCTGATCAAGGGGGCCGCGCCGTTGCTGGCGGAGCGCCGGCCGGCGGCTTGTCCCCATGGCTGCGACCATGCGCTGGAACACGCACTGATCACGGCGCCCGGTGCCCGCGATCCGCAACTCGTCGCCAAACTGGACGCGGTCGCCGGCCGCCTGTTGAAATCGGAGGGGTAACATCATGTTCGGTTGGATCGTTCTCGGCCTCGTGGTGGCCGTGGTCGCCTATACGGTCGTCACCTACAACGGCCTGGTCGCAGGCAAGAACCAGGTCGCCAACGGCTGGAAGCAGATCGACGTCCAGCTCAAGCGGCGCTACGACCTGATCCCCAACCTGGTCCAGGTCGCCAAGGATTACATGGGCTACGAGCAGGAAACGCTGCAGCAGGTGATCGCCGCGCGCAATTCGGCGATGAACGCCAGCGGTCCGGCCGCGGCCGGCGTCGCCGAAGCGGCGGTCTCGGGCGCGCTCGGCAAGTTCATGGCGCTCGCAGAATCCTATCCCGAGCTGAAGGCGAACGAGAACGTGCGCAGCCTGATGGAAGAGCTGACCTCGACCGAGAACAAGATCGCCTTCGCCCGCCAGCACTACAACGACAGCGTGATGGCGCAGAACAACCGGCTGGAGCAGTTCCCCTCGAACCTGGTGGCGCGCCTGGGCAGCTTCCCGGTCGCCGAATATTTCAACGTGCCGGAGGCCGAGACGGCGCCGGTGAAGGTCGCGCTGCGCTGAGGCTGGGGCGATGACAGGGGGGCAGGGGCCCTGGGGCCCCACGGAACCGGAGTCCGAGGCGACGGTGATCGTGCCGCGCCCCGCCGCGGCCGCGACGGCAGGCCTGGTATCGACCGATTTCGTTGGGGCCGCCGCACGCAACCGGCGCGCCACCTGGGGCCTGATCGGGATCATGATCGCCATCGGCGCCCTCCTCGGCTATCTGCTGGGCGCCTTCGTCGAATCGGGCAACGGCGCCCCCAACTTCAACCCCTTCGCCTCCGCGACCGGTTTCGGCTTCGCGATCTTCATGATCGTGGTCAGCGGGATCTGGACGCTGATCGTGCTCCGCTTCGGCGACCGCATCGTGCTCGGCCTTTCAGGCGCCCGCGAGGTGAGCGCCGAAGAGGCGCCGGTGCTGCACAATGTGGTCGAGGAAATGGCCATCGCCGCCGGCGTGCCCAAGCCGCGCGTCGCCATCATGGACACGGACGCCCTGAACGCCTTCGCCGCCGGCATGTCGCCGGACCATGTCGCGATCGCCGTCACCCGCGGCCTGCTCGCCAGCCTGAACCGCGAAGAGCTGCAGGCGGTGGTCGGGCACGAGATGGGGCACCTGCTCAATCTCGACGTCCGTTACGGCACCGCGGTCGGCGTCTATGTCGGGCTGATCGCCCTGCTCGCCGATGCCATCCTGCGGGTCGCGAGCTGGGGTGGTGGGCGGTCGTCGCGTTCCTCGAACGGCAAGGGGGGCGGTGCCCAGGTGCTGCTCGGCATTCTCCTGGTGATCGCGGCGATCCTGGCGCCGATCGCGGCGCGGCTCGTCCAGATGGCGATCTCGCGCCAGCGCGAATTTCTGGCCGACGCCACGTCGGCCCGGCTGACCCGCAACCCGCTCGCGCTGATTTCGGCGCTCGAAAAACTGGGCGCCTCGACGGTGCCCATGGCCAATGCCAACCGGGCGACCCAGCACCTGTTCATCGTCAATCCGTTCCGGGATTTCTCGGCCAAGGCGAGCGCCCTGATGGCAACTCACCCGCCCTTGGCGGAGCGGATCGAGCGGCTGCGCAACCTGCGCTGAGCCTCGATCAGCTCTTGTGGCCGGTGGCTAGAGTCAGGCCTTGCGGCCTGCCGGGCGGACGGGGATCGCCATCGGGTGGCCTTGCGGCTTGGGGCCTGCAGCGGCGAGGCGCATCGACAGGGTGACCGCGCCGCCACAATGGGGGCAGGTGGCGTGGCGGCGGATCTCGATCAGCGGAAATTGGGCACCGAGCTGGCGGATCAGCGAATCCAGATTGACGTCGGCGCCGCGCTGGCAGGCCGGGCAGTCCAGGCGCACGGCGTAGCCGTTCTCGGACAATTCGCCGATCGTATTGAGACGGACTGCGGCTATCTTGTCGGCCATCGGTGGAGTCGCTCGGTCTGTGGTCGCATGCGAGATTAGGCCAGCCAGCCTAGCGAAGGGTTAACGATAGGGAGGCCATGTACGGCGAGGTCAAGGCAATGCTGTTCCGCATCATGCCCGGCGGGGCCGAGGCGGCGCAGATCTATCTGGGCCTTCTGTGCCTGCTGGCGATCCTGGCGGTCGCCCGGCGCGGCCTGTCGTGGTTGCCGTCGCTCGGCATCCTGCTGGTCCTCGGCCTCGCCATCGAGGTGGCGGACGTCGTCTTCCTGCGCCAGTCGGCCCGGGCGGCGGCGCCCGAGCTGCTGCATTTCATGCTGGTACCCTGTGTCCTCCACCTGTTCGCCCGGCTGCGCTGGCTGAAAGTCTGACGCCGTCATGGAGTTCGTGGCGACGCCCGAGGTGCTCGGGCTCCTGTTCCTGGTCAGCCTGGTGGCCGGCTGCATCGATGCGATCGCGGGGGGCGGCGGGCTGCTGACCCTGCCGGCGCTGCTCACGGCGGGCCTGCCCCCGGCGGCGGCGCTGGCGACCAACAAGCTGCAAGGCAGTTTCGGCACGCTGATCGCCTCGATCACCTTCATCCGGCGGGGCGAGATCGACCTGAAGGCGTTCCGGCCCTTCGTGCTGGCGACCTTCCTCGGCGCCGTCGCGGGCACCATCGGGGTCCGCCTGATCGACGCCTCCGCGCTCGCCAAGGCGATCCCCGTGCTGCTGATCGCCGTCGCCCTCTATGTCCTTCTGTCGCCTCGGGCGTCCGACATCGAGGCGCATCAGCGGATTTCGGCGGGCGCTTTCGCCGGCTTCGTGGCGCCGCTGATCGGCGCCTATGACGGCTTCTTCGGGCCGGGTACCGGGTCCTTCTTCGCGATCGGCTTCGTCGCCCTGCTCGGCTTTTCGCTGCGCCGGGCGACGGCACACGCCAAGCTGCTGAATTTCACCTCGAACATCGCCTCGCTCGCGGTCTTTCTGGCGGGCGGCCATGTCGTCTGGATCGCCGGCCTCGCCATGGCGGCCGGCCAGCTCGTCGGTGCCCAGGTCGGCGCCCATCTGGTGATCAGGGTCGGTGCCCGGATCGTGCGGCCGATCCTGGTCGTGATGTCCCTGGCGCTCGCCCTCAAGCTGCTGTTCCTGGGCTAGTCCTTCTTGGAGAGGGCGTCCTTCACCGCCTGATAATCGATCTTGCCGGAGCCGAGCAGGGGCACTTCCGTCACCGTGACGATCGTCTTCGGCAGCATCAGTTCGGTCAGCCCCCGTTCCTGCAGGTGACGCGAGAGGCGGCTGCGTTCCGCCTCGGGGCAGGTCGTCATCATGGCCAGGCGTTCGCCCTTGGTGGGGTCGGGCAGATTGACCACGGCATGGATGAAATCGGGCCAGAGTTCGTTTGCCTCGTGCTCGACCGCGGCGAGACTCACCATCTCGCCCGCGATCTTGGCGAAGCGCTTGGCCCGGCCGAGAATGGTGACGAAGCCGAGTTCGTCGATCTCGACGATGTCGCCGGTGTCGTACCAGCCGTCCTTGGGCGGATCCAGTTCGGCCGGGCGGTCGGGCCAATAGTAGCCGAGCATGATGTTGGGGCCGGTGACGACCAGGCGGCCGCCCCGGACGATACCCTCGACCGGCTCGATCCGGGCCCGCATGGCGGGCAGCAGACGACCGACCGAGCCCGGCTTGAACTGCATCGCCGTATTGACCGCCACCACCGGCGAGCATTCGGTGGTGCCGTAACCTTCCAGGATACGGACGCCGAATTTCTCGCCGTAGATCCGCCGCGTCTCGTCCTTCACCCGTTCGGCGCCGGCGAAGATGTAGCGGGTCGAATAGAAGTCGTAAGGATGGGCGGCACGGGCATAGCCGTTCAGGAAAGTGTCGGTGCCGAACATGATGGTCGAGCCGGTCTCATAGACCAGTTCGGGGATCGCCCGGTAGTGCAGCGGCGAGGGGTAGAGGAAGGTCTTCACCCCGACCAGGATGGGCAGCACCATGCCGCCCAGCAGGCCGAAGGAATGGAACACGGGCAGGGGGTTCAGCACCTTGTCCTGGCGCGTGATGTCGACGATCGAGGTGACCTGGAGCTGGTTGGCGTTCAGGTTGCGGTGGCTCAGCACGACGCCCTTCGGCAGGCCTTCCGAGCCTGAGGTGAAGAGCACCACGGCCGGCGCCTCCGCCGGCGTCGTCACCTCGCCGCGGAAGAATTTCGGCGCCCGCGAGGCGGCGAGGCCGAACAGCTTGTCGGTCAGGGTCAGGCCGCTGCGGACATCCTCGAGATAGACGACGGTGGCGACTTCGCCGATCGCCTTGATGGCGTCCTCCAGCTTGGCCATCTGGACGAAGCGGCGCGAGGTCAGCACCGTCTTCACCTTGGCCGTGCGGCAGGCGGAGGCCATGGTCGACGGCCCGGCCGAGAAATTCAGCATGGCCGGGATCCGGCCGAAGCCGATCAGGGCGAAGAAGGTGACCGCGACACCCGCCGTGTTGGGCAGCAGCACGCCGATCGTCTCGCCCTCGCTGGTGCGCCGGGCCAGCGCCCGGCCCAGCACCAGACAGGCCATGACGAAGCGGTTGTAGGTCAGCGGCTTGCGTTCCTGGTCCTCGATGATCTGCGAGGAACCGCCGTGGCGCGTCCTGGCGTCGAGCAGGGCCTGCCACAGGTTCATCGAGAGATCCGCCGAGGCGAACATCATCTCGACCATGACGTCATAGAGCTTGTTGCCCACGACCTGGCGCCGCCGCCGCCCGGTGATGCCGGCGGCAACCTCGAAGCGGCGCGGCTCCAGGATATGGATCGTCACCTTGGGGAACAGGCGGCGGTGGATTTTTCCGCCCAGGCGCGAGAACAGCGAATATTGCGGCCCCTCGATGCGGATCGGCACCACCTTGGCCTGGGCCCGGTCGGCCACCATGCCGGGGCCTTCGTAGATCTTCATCAGGCCGCCGGTCACGGTCGGCCGGCCTTCGGGGAAGATCACCATGGGGGCGCCGTCGGCGACCGTCCGGATCAGCGCCTTGACCGCGCCGGGCTGCGAGGCATCGACCGGATAGAGCTTGATCAGCTTGGCGAGCAGGCGGGGGCCGATCCGGCCGGCCACTTCCTTCGGGGCGGCGAAAAGCGGCTGCCCGGGCAGGAAGGCGGCCAGCAGCGGCGCATCAAGGTTGGAGACGTGGTTGGCGACATAGACCACGCGGGAGCCGGCCTCGGCGATATGCTCGAGCCCCGTGACCTCGACCCGGAAGACGAAACGCAACAGCCGCGCCGCCGCCGCCTTGAACAGATGATCCGGCCACAAGCGGAGCGCCGCCGGCAGGCTCGCCACCACGAGAAGGCCGAGGACCAGGAAGAGGTCGGCCAGACCGAAGCCGATCAGCCGCAGCAGCAGCGCGCCGACCAGCCCGGCGATGCCGCAGAGCCCGGTCAGCAGGCCGGTCACCGCATAATGATGGGCGGTGCGCCGCTCGTCCTCGGGATCGCCCACCAGGACCAGGAGCGGGGCCGCGAGCAGGCCACCGGCCGCCGCCAGGAAGAAGGCGTCGATCGCCAGGCGGACGGCGCCGGCATCGCCGAAGACGTCCCAGACCGGACGGGCGGGGCCGGTGATGGCGGTCAGGTTGCCAGCCACGAAGAAGATGTCGAAGGCGCCGAAGGCGGCGACGATCAGGGCCGGCGGCAGGAAGGCGGCGCTGACTGCCGCGCCGCCGGCGAGCCGCCGGGCCAGGAAGGCACCGAAGGTGACGCCGAGGGCGAAGACGCCGAGGAAGGCATATTCGGCGAGCGGCCCGCCGCCCAGGATCTGGCGCACCACCGCCGGCAGATAGGTGACCAGCAGCACGGCACCGGCGGCGAACCAGGCGACGCCGAGGGCGGCGGCCCAGGGGGTCTGGCGCTGGCGCATGGGGCCGATGGTGGCGAAGATGCCGCCGCGGGCGAGCGCCGGCAGATCGCGCTCGTCCTCGGCCGGCGGCTCGCCCACCGTGGCCTTGGCCAGTCTGCCGGTCAGCCACCAGCCGAAGCCGGCGACCACGACCAGCGCCCCGGCCAGCAGGACGTCACCGCCCGGCAGGCTGCCTAATCCATGGCCGAGCCCGATGCCGGCCGCCGCCCCCAGGAAGACGGCACTGAGCGCCCCGGCGACGCCGCCGAGGCGCTGCGCCGGCCCGAGCCTTCGATGCAGGGCGGAGAGCACCAGGGGGCCGAGCACGGCACCGACGATACCGTCGAGCGCCAGGGCCGCCCAGCGCGCCCAATCTTCGCCGCTGACCAGGCCGCCACCCTCGGCCAAGGCCGACAGAAGGACGACGGCCATCGACCAGGTGACCAGGGGCTGGCCCCGCCCGCGCACGGCGATGGCGCCCGATAGGCGGGGCAGCAGGATCGGCGGCACCAGCAGCAGGGCAGCGGCCAGCAAACCGCGCAGGCCGAATTCCGCCGCCCCGGCGTCGAGCGGCAGGGCGATGAAGCTGGCCGCGGTGACCAGGCTGTAGACGGTGAGGGCGAACCACAGGCGTGGCGCCGGTCCGGTGCTCCACCACGAGGGGCGCGGCGGCACGTCCCTGGCCGGGACATCTCCTTCTGGGGCACCGGCGCCCGGCGCCGGCAGCTCGTCGTCCGATGTCGCCCGCGGATCTTCGATCATGCAGAGTCCCCCTGCGCGCTCGGCCTCTTCGGGCCGGCGGCGTCGCGCCAGATGTTGCGTGATTAGCCCGAAACCCCCTGCGGGTGGAAGGGGAAGCCGTGGATTAGCCATCATTTCTGCGGTTTCTCCGGCTGTTCAGTTCGCCTTCCATGTCGGATAGGATGGAGGCCCGGGGAGCGAGGCGCCGATTACCGCGCAGCCGCCCGTCGGGTTCGGTGTGCCGCGGCTGAATCGGATCGGTGTGATCTGGATCACAGACGGCGACGCACCGCAGGTTGTCCGCTTAGGCCATCGAACTTCTGTCATTCGGCGGGTCATCTTCATGCAGAATTCGTCCTGTCAGCGCGCGGCCGGCGGCCTCGAGAGCGCCGCGCCTCCCTGCAGCGGGGAGACGGGCAGCCGATGATCACGGCGATGGCCGATACCGCCTGGCAGGCCGGGCTGGACCTCGCGGCCGAGCCCTTCGCCATGGTGCGCGGGCGCACCGCGCGGCGTGCCGCCCAGGCCATCATCGCCGCCTACGAGCAGATCGAGGCGACCGCGGGGCCCAAGCTCGGTCCGATCGTCGACTGGCTGTTGGCGGGCTATGGTTTCGCGGCGGATCATCCCTACCGCCGGGCGGCGGCACAGATCGCCGCCGCGATCGAGGCGCGGGACACGCCCCACCCGCTCAATCCCTATCACAATGCCCATCACACGCTGGAAGTCGTCCTGAACGCCCATTATCTGGCGGCGCGCAACGACGCGGTGGCAACCCACATCCGCCTGACGGCGCGCGAGCACGGCCTGCTCTGCGTGGCGGCCCTGATCCATGATTTCGAACACGACGGGACCATGAACGGGGCCCAGCGCTTTCGCCTGGAGCGTCTGGCCAACGACCGGGCGACGCCCCATTTCGATGCCGCCGGCGTCACGCCCGAGGATCAGGCGGCGATCCGGGTGATCGTCCTGGCGACCGATCCGGCCGGCCCCAACCTCTACATGAAGTCGCTGCACAGCGAGGCCTTCTACGGCGGGCCGCCGCCCGATGCCACCACCGCCTTCCCGGAATTGCTGCCGCTCGCCGAGGATCATCGCCTGCTCCGGCTCGCGGGGCTTCTGAACGATGCCGATCTCCTGTCGTCGGCCGGGCTGTCGTCGGACTATGCCGCGAAACAGTCGGCCAAGCTCGGGGCGGAGGCGGGGCGCCGGCTCGGCAGCGCGGATTTCCTGCGCTTCCTCGGCCATATCGTGGGGGGCAGCTTCACCACCCGGGCCGGGCGCTTCTTCAACCTGAACATGTTCCTGATCAAGTCTCTGGCCGAGCTGGGCGCCGAAGAGCACGAGATGAAGGACGTGGCCGCAAAAGAGCCCCTGATGCGGCCTTGAGACGGGTATTCGTCCGGCGGTTCAGGCGACAGTGACCGGATCGCCGAGGGCGATGCCAGCCCCCGCGACCACCCGGCAGGTGACGCCGCCCCGCCAGTCCGGCCCGAGGGCGGCGGTCAACCCGGGCAATTGTTCGTCCATGCGGCTGCAGGGATCGGTCTCGCCCGTCACTTCGAGCACGAGCTCGCCGATGCGCAGCCGGGCGCCGGCGTGGCGCGGCAGGGCGACACCTTCGACCAGGAGATTGGCCCGGCGGAGCGTCCAGGGCGTGTCGCGGCCGGGACTGAGGCCGAGGTCAGCCAGCGCATCCCGGAAGCTCTCGAGTGCCAGCACGGTGACCTGGCGCTTGCCCGGCTTGCCCCTGATGTCGCCGGCGACGCCCGCCTCGGTGCTGACCGAGATGGCGTCGAGGGTCTCCATCGGTGCGCGCGGCTGGGCGCGCCTGGCGATGCCGATCAGCCGGCCGGTCATTTCCAGCATTCGACCAGAACGGTGAAGCGCTGCGCCTGTTCCCCGACGTCGGCAGCGGCCAGCACGGTCTCGGAGGGGGCGGCGATCGGCGTCACCTGGTTGGTGTTCAGGAAGCTCAGGGCGACGTCGCCCTTGATGGCGAAATTCACGTTCTGCGGAATGTCGCCATAGGCGTCGACCACTTCGAGCGCGTCGAGCTTGGCCGAGACGATGCCGACGACATGGCCCGAACGGTCGAGCAGCGGCCCGCCCGAATTGCCCGGCTGCACCGGCGCCGAGACTTGGAAATAGTTGGGATCGTCGCGCAGGCCGGCGTTGGCGCTGATCGTGCCGGTCGCCACATTGGCTTCGGACGATAGCAGGCCGCGCAGGGGATAGCCGATGGCGACGACGTCGTCGCCCGGGCGGGGCGGCCGGCCCATGCGGAAGTTGGCCACGGCCGGGGGTACCGTAGACGAGCGCAGCAGGGCGAGGTCGTGGCTCGGGTCCGTCGCCACCACGGTGGCGGTGCCGACCCGCTCGCGCCCCAGGCGCAGCTTCAGTTCGGAACAGGCGGCGACGACATGCTGATTGGTCAGCACGAGGCCGCCGGCCGTGACGAAGAAGCCGGAGCCGGTCGAATCGAGTTCCGTGCGGCTGCGGTCAGGGGGCGGGGGGGCGGTCGGGCCAGTGCTGGCGACGCGGGGGACGGCACTGCCCGGGCCGCTGTTCTTCAGCCAGTCGTCGGCGCGGCGACGGGCTTCCCGGACCTCGGTCCGCTCCATGCGTTCGCCGAGGTCGCTGCGGTCTTCGAGCGTCGCTTCGCGGTCGGGGCCCGAGCCCATGGAATCGATCGCGATCGACAGCCATTTGTAGGCTTCGATCAGGTCCTGGGGCACGCCCTGGCCGTCGCGGAACAGGGCCGCCAGGTTGCGCATGGCGCTGGTATTGCCCTGGAGGGCTGCCTTCTCGTACCAATAGCCGGCCTCGCTGGGTGCGCGGGCGACGCCGTCGCCGGATTCAAGCAGGACGCCCAAGTTGTTCTGGGCGGCGGCATTGCCCTGTTCGGCCGCCTTGCGGTACCAGACCGAGGCTTCCGCCTTGTCGATCGTCACACCTTCGCCGGCGTCCAGCATCAGGGCGAGGTTGAACTGCGCCTCGGCATCGCCCTGTTCGGCCGCCTTGCGGTACCAATAGGCCGCCTTGGTGTCGTCGAGCGGGACCCCGGTGCCGAAATCATACATCACGCCCAGGTTGAACTCCGCCCGGGCGAAGCCCTGGGCCGCGGCGGCGGCGTACCAGCGGGCCGCCTCGACCTTGTTCTCGGTCACGCCGACGCCCTTGTCGTAGAGCACGCCCAGATTGTTCTGCGCCTTGGCATGGCCTTGCTCGGCGGCCTTTTGGTACCAGAAGGCCGCCTGCACCGGATCGCGGTCGATGCCGTCGCCGTTCTCGTACATCAGGGCGATGTTGTATTGGGCGCCGACATGACCGGAGGTCGCCGCCTTGCGGTACCAATAGGCGGCCTCGGTCTTGTTGACTTCGATGCCCTTGCCGGAGTCGTAGAGCAGGGCGAGGTTGAACTGGGCGTCGGAATTGCCGCGCTCGGCCGCCAGGCGGTACCACTTGGCCGCCTCGGTATCGTTCTCGGTCACGCCCTGGCCGTTGTCGAGGATCACGCCGACGCCGAACTGCGCGTCGGAATCCCCGCCGTCGGCAAGCGGCAGCCAGATGTCATAGGCTTGGCGATAGTCGCCGCGTTCATAGGCGGCGAAGCCGTCCTGATAGCTGGCGGCCCATGCCAGGGTTCCCAGGGCACAGGTCGCCAACAGACCGAATGTGACAACGGCGGCGGCGGCAATACGGCCACGACGGCCAAGGCGAATCATCGCAGGGCACCAGCGGGCGTCCCGGCAGGGCGGCAATCCGGGTCGCATAAAAATAGATCTAGAGTGTTAATTAGACTCCCGCAAAGCGAGTCGCGATGATTTTGCAAGTGCGAAATGCGATTCATGCGCCAGTGTTGCCCGATCAACGCTGTATCGGGTCAACCGCCCGAAATCGTCATGCCGCCATCGACCACCAGGACCTGACCGTTGGTGTAGCGGCCGGCATCGGCGGCGAGAAAAAGGGCGGCTCCGGCGATGTCTTCGGGCTCGCCGATGCGGGCGGCCGGACAGTTGCGCAGCACCTCGCGCTCGATATCCGGATTTTCCCACAGCGCGCGGGCGAAATCGGTGCGGATCAGGCCGGGGGCGATGCAGTTGGTGCGAATGCCGTCGCCGCCCCATTCGACCGCCAGGTTGCGGGCGAGCTGCATGTCCGCCGCCTTGGAGATGCAATAGGCGCCCAGCATGGCCGAACCGCGCAGGCCGCCGATCGAGGAGACGATGACGATCGCCCCCTTGCTCTCGGCCAGGGCCTGCCGCGACAGCTGGCACAGCCACAGGTTCGATTTCACGTTGGACGCCATGATCTTGTCGAAGGCCGCTTCGGGCACGTCGGCGATCGGGCCGAAATAGGGGTTCACGGCGGCGTTGCAGATCAGCGCGTCGAGCCGCCCGAAGGCGGCCACGGTGCTGCGCACCAGGGATTCGCAATCGTCGCGGGACGAAATGTTGCAGGGAACGACGATCGCCGTGCCGCCTTCGGCCGCGATTTCGGCACGGACCTTCTCGCAGGCCTCGGCCTTGCGGCTGGAGATCACCACCGAAGCGCCGGCCCGGGCCAGCTCGATCGCGATGGCGCGGCCGATGCCGCGGCTGGAGCCGGTGACCACCGCCACCTTGCCGGTCATGTCGAACAGTCGCGATGCCATGATGCTATCCTCCCCCGCACGATTCGTTTTCTTATAGGGTCATGCACGACTGGGACGACCTCAAGATCGCATTGGCGATCGCCCGCCACGGCACGCTGACCGCGGCCGGCCGGGCCCTGGGATTGAACCAGTCGACCATGGGACGGCGCCTGGCCGCCTTCGAATCGGCGATCGGCCGGCCTCTGTTCGAACGCCAGGGCAATGCCCTGCTGCCGACCGAGACGGGGGCAAGGGTGGTCGCCGCCGCCGAACATATGGCCGGCACCATGGCCGAGCTTTCGGTCGAACTCTCCGGCGGGCCGACGCCGCTCGAAGGCGTGCTGCGCCTTTCGGCGCCGGAGCTGTTGATCGCACCCTTCCTGGCCTCGCGCCTGGCGCCCTTCGTCTCCGGCCATCCCGGGCTCTCGATCGAGCTCGTCTCCGACGAGCGGCCGCCGGTGCTGGCCCGGCGCGACAGCGACATCGCCCTTCGCTTCGCCCTGCCGGACCAGGCCGAGCTCTTCGTCCGCCGCGTCGCCTTCGTCGCCTTCGCGGTCTATGCCGCACCCCGCTATGTCCTTACCGCCGGTCTCGATCCGGAGGAGCGGCGCTCGCCGGCGCCCGGCACTTTCGCCGGTTGCGACGCGATCGGCCCGCCGCCCGAACTCTCCGGCTCGCCCGATGCTCAATGGTTCGCCCATCTGGCCCGTGGTGCCCGGCCGGCGCTCCGGGTCGACGGCACGCTGGGCCAGCTCGAGGCGGTAAAGGCCGGGCTCGGCGTCGCCCTGCTGCCCTGTTTCATCGGTGACGACGCCGGACTGACGCGGCTGACCGCGCCTGGCGCCTGCCCCTTGCGGGAAGTCTGGCTCGCGGTGCATCGCGAGCTTCGCCATGCGCCCCGCCTGCGCGCCGCGATCGACCAGATCAGCGCCATCATGAAGCGCGAGCGCCCCGCCCTGATGGGGGCGCCGCGCCCCTGATCAGGCCTTTGCGAAGGCTTCTTTCATGCGGGCCGCGGCCTCGACCAGGGCGGTGCGGCCGGCCTCGATCACGCCCGACATCGAACAGAAGCCGTGGATCAGGCCCGGATATTCGGCCGTGGTGACGGGTACCCCGGCAGCACGCAGGGCATCCGCATAGGCCAGGCCCTCGTCGCGCAGGGGATCGAAACCGGCGACGATGACATGGGCGGGGGCGAGCTTGCTCAGGTCCTTGTGGCGGAGCGGGGAGAAGCGCGGATCGGTCAGGTCCTCCAGCCCCAGATGGCCGACATACTGGTTGAAGAACCACTGCATAAGGTCTTGATCCAGCATATAACCTTCCGCATTCGCCTTGCGAGACAGGCCTTCGTGCAGGGCGTCGGTGGCGGGATAGATCAGGAGCTGGAAGGCGAGCTTCGGGCTCCCTGCGTCGCGCGTCATCTGGGCCACCACGGCGGAGAGATTGCCGCCCGCGGAATCGCCGCCGACCGCGATCCGCATGGGATCGGCGCCGATTTCGGCGAAATGGCCGGCGACCCAGTTGACCGCGGCCAGGCAGTCGTCGACCGCGGCCGGGAAGCGGTGCTCCGGTGCCAGCCGGTAGTCGACCGAGACGACCAGGCAGCGTGCCTCGTTGGCGAGCAGGCGGCAGGGCGCATCATGGGTGTCCAGGCTGCCGATCACGAAGCCGCCGCCGTGGAAGAAGACCAGCACGGGCAGCGGCCCCGCGGGCGCCGCCACCGGGGTATAGATCCGGATGGGCAGGTCGCCGCCCGGCCCCGGGATGGTGCGGTCCTCGACCTTGCCGATCGGGACGTCCTTCAGGTCGGTCAGCTTGCAGGAGATTTCGAACATCTGGCGCGCCACGCCGGCCGGCACCTGGTGGAGCTTAGGCAGAGGCGATTTGGCGATCTGCTCCAGGATGGCCTTGGCCTGGGGGTCGAGGGTCATGGTTTCTCTCCTGTCGTTGGCGCTTGGTCCCTCAAGGCGGCGAGGAAGCGCAGAATCACGTCGATGTACCAGATGCCGCCCCGGCCGTGATGGCCGACATGGCCGCCGCCCCGGGTGAAGGCCGGGATGGCGCCGGGGATCGCCCGCCAGTCGACCCGCGCATAGGGGGCGAAGGGGATGATCGGGTCGTCCTTCGCGGCGATCACCAGGGCTGGAATCCGGATGCCGGCAAGATGCGCCGCGGCACTGTTCTCGGCCTGGAAGGCGTCCGCCGAGGGATAGCCGTTCCGGGGCGCCGTCACATGGGCGTCGAAATCGACGAAGCTCTCCGCCGCGTCCACGGCAGCACGCAATTGCGGCGAGAGTTCGGCCCCGGGGGCGACATATTCCTGCTTGAAGCCTTTCAGCAGGTAGGACTGATAGACCCGGTTGCGCCGCCGATTCAGGTTCGCCGTGGTGGCACCGAGGTCGATCGGCGCGCAGACCGAGGCGACGGCCAGCACAGGGCCGGTTGCGCCATGTTCGCCGGCCAGTTTCAGGACCGTGTTGCCGCCCAGCGAAAAGCCGATGGCGACGACGCCGTCCCCGGTCAGCTCCGGCGAAAGGCCCGCGATCGCATCGCGGAGGTCGCCCGAGCGGCCGGCGTGATAGTGGCGGCGGCAGTCGATCCGGCTCGGCCCGGCGCCGCGCAGGTTGAGCCGCAGCACGCGGTAGCCGGCCTTCAGCAAGGCGGCCGCGGTCTCCAGCATGTAATAGCTGTCGGCACTGCCCGAGAGGCCGTGGGCCAGGAGGACGAGGGGCAGGCCCGGCCGCGGCGCCGCCGGCCGGTCCAGCACGGCGTGCAGCATATCGCCGGTACCGTCGGAAACCGGCAGACGGAGTTCCTGCCGGGCCGCCGCCGGACGGGGCGGTACGGGCTTGGTCAGGGCGTTCCGGATGGTCTGCAGATCGGCGCCGAGCCAGGGCAGCCTTGGCCGGAAAGTGGGCAGCACGAAGCCGGGCAGGGGACCCGGTTCAGGCATCGAGGGGGCGGCCGTCCAGCCAGCGGGCCATCATCACGCGCGGTTGCTCGCCATAGCCGATCGATTCGTAGAAGGCGCGCACCTTGTCGTTCTCCGGCCGGATCAGCAGGTGCATCTTCTGCATCCCCGCGGCGGCGGCCCAGACTTCGGCCGCCCGCACCAGCTTGCGGCCGAGGCCACGGCCGCGCCAGTCGGGCGCCGTGGCGAGATAATACATCCACGCCCGGTGGCCTTCATGGCCGACCATGACGCTGCCCACCAGGGTGCCGGCGGGGTCGACCGCGACCAGGATTTCCGCCTCGCGCGAGCCGCGGGCGCGGGCGATGTCGTCGCGCGGGTCGTTCCACGGCCGGGTCAGGCCGCTGGCCCGCCACAGCTCGACCAGCGCCTCGACATCACCGTCGGTCACGGGGCGGATGGTGACGGCATCGGACATTGCGGCCTCTCGATATAGCCCTGGGCGATCAGCCAATTCGCGCAGTCTGCCACCATGTCGGCCAGCGGCAGCGGACGGTAGCCCAACTCGCGCTGCGCCTTCAGGCTGGGGCAGGGGTTCGACTTGGCGGCCATGGCGGCACCTTCCGGCGTCACCTGCGGCTCGCGGCCCGTGACCAGCGACAGGGCGGAATTGATCTGGCCCATGACCTTCAACATGAACAAGGGCACCACCGGCGGAACCCGGGGCTTGCCCAGACGATGGCAGATTTCCGTGACGAATTCCTTCATGGTCGCCTCGGTCCCGGCCAGCACGTAGTTCTCGCCGACGCGGCCGTGCTCCGCCGCCACGATATGGGCCTTCACCACTTCGTGGACATGGGCGAAGGAGACGCCGCCGGGTGGAATGCCCGGCAGTTCGTCCTGCGCCACCATGAGGAACATGCGCGCCCAGGTGTGGCTGTCCTGCGGGCCGACGATGGCGCCCGGATTCATGATCACGGCGGCGAGGCCCGCTTTCACGGCCTTGCGCACCTCTTCCTCGGCCTGCCACTTGCTGCGCTGGTAATTGATCCAGGAGAGCCCGCCCTTCTGCGGCACTTCCTCGGTGATCGGGCCGTCGATCAGGCCCCAGGCCGAGATGGTCGAGGTATGGATGAAGCGCTTGGCTCCCTTCTCCAGGGCGACGGCGCACATGTTGCGCGTGCCGAGGACATTGTTGCGGGTCTGGCGGGCATTGTGGCGCGCCCACAGATTGGTGTCGCCGGCGACATGGAAGACGGCGTCGGGCGCCGCGGGCATGGCTTGGCGCAGGCTGTCGATCTCGGTGATCGAGCCGGTGACCAGCCGGGCCACCCGGCGCGACAGATATTTGGCGTTCGACCCTTCACGGACCAGGCAAGTGACGTTCCAGCCGCGGCGCAGCAACTCGTCGACGAGATTGATGCCGACAAAGCCGGTCCCGCCGGTGACAAAGGCATCTGGCATGTTGGCTCCCCCCTATGCCCGATCTTTTGATTTGACGAGCTTGCCGGGGTTCATGAGGCCCTTCGGGTCCAGTGCTGTCTTGATGCAGCGTTTGAGGTCCAGCTCGACACTTGAGTGATAGCGCGTAATTTCGTCGATCTTCAACCGTCCAAGTCCATGTTCGGCAGAAATAGAGCCGTTATGGCGGTGCACAATGTCATGCACCAGGGTGGCGAATTCTTCCGTCCGGGCCATGAAGGCGGCCGGCGCGATGCCGACCGGCTGACTCAGGTTGAAATGGAGATTGCCGTCGCCCAGGTGGCCGAAGCAGACGATCCGCACCCCCGGATCGCGCGCCAGGACCGCGGCGGAGGCGGTTTCGACGAATTCGGCGATGCGCGGCACGGGCACGGAAATATCATGCTTCAGGCTGGCGCCTTCCGGCTTCTGGGCGTCCGACATGGCCTCGCGAAGCGCCCAGAGTGCCGTCGCCTGCGCTTCCGAGGCAGCCAGTGTCGCATCGCTGATGCCGCCGTCGCCGAGCGCGGCCGAGAGCACCTGTTCGAGCAGGCCCGACTGGTCCTCTTCCTGGCCCGAAAGTTCGGCCAGAACATACCAGGGCGAATGACTGGCCAGCGGCCGTCGCGCCCCCGGCAGGTGGCGCAGCACGAAATCGAGCCCCCGTTCCGGCATCAGCTCGAAGGCCGTGAGCCTTTCCCCTGCCGCCTGGCGCATCCGGCCGAGCAGGGCGACCGCGGCAGCGACGTCCGGCACCGCGGCGAAGCTGACGGCCCGCGAGCGCGGCCGGGGCCAGAGCTTCAGGCAGGCGGCGGTGATCACGCCGAGCGTGCCTTCGGCGCCGACGAAGAGCTGCTTCAGGTCGTACCCCGTATTGTCCTTGCGGAGCGGTCGGAGACCGTTCCAGATCCGGCCGTCCGGCAGCACCACCTCGAGGCCCAGCACCTGGTCCCTGGTATTGCCGTAGCGCAGCACATGGATGCCGCCCGCGTTGGTGCCCAAGTTGCCACCGATCGTGCAACTGCCTTCCGAGGCGAGGGAGACGGCATAGAGTCGCTCGATCGAGGCGGCCGCCGCCTGGACCTCGGCCAGGGTGCAGCCGGCCTCGACGACGATCGTGTCGCCCGCCGGGTCCAGCTCGCGGATCCGGCGCATTCGGTCGGTCAGGATCAGCACCTGGTCGCCGCTCTCGTCCGGGGTGGCGCCGCCGACCAGGCCGGTATTGCCGCCCTGGGGCACCATGGCGATCCCGGCGGCGTGGAGCAGCGCCATGGCGTCGGCCAGGGCGGCCGTGGTGGCCGGGCGCAAGGCGGCTGGCGTGCGGCCCTTGTAGCGGCCGCGCTGGTCGGCCAGGCGTGGTGCCAGATCTGTCTGGTCCTCGATCAGGCCGCCGGGGCCGAGGATGTCGAGGAGACGGGTGCGGAGGTCGGCGGGCAG
>NZ_JBAZKR010000054.1:0-30386 GCF_041650655.1 Zavarzinia sp. | reverse complement strand
GGGGATTGCGGGTCGCCTGCAAGGTCTGGCTCAGGATGACGAAATCGAAGGCGCCGGCGGGATAGTCGCGCAGATCGGTGTCGGCATCGCCCTGAACCACGGCGAGGCCGCGGGCGACGCAGGCGTTGACCCCTTCCTGCGAAAGCTCGATGCCGCGGCCGTCCACCCCCTTCTTCTCGGCGAGGAAGCCCAGAAGGGCGCCGTCGCCGCAGCCGACGTCCAGCACCTTGGACCCGGGGGCGACCATGTCGGCGATGGCGCGGAGGTCGATGCGGATCGAATCGGTCACGGCAATGCCTTCTGCCGGGCCGCCCAGGCGGCGCCGATGAAGCCGGTCAGCGTGGCGTGGAACACCGGCTCGTCGAGGAGGAAGGCGTCGTGGCCCTTGTCCGTCTCGATCTCGACGAAGGAGACATTGGCGGCGACCGCGTTCAGGGCGTGGACGATCTTGCGGTTCTCCGCCGTCGGGAAGAGCCAGTCCGAAGTGAAAGCGACGACGCAGAAGCGCGTCCTGGTGCCCCGGAAGGCGTTGGCCAGCACGCCGCCATGGGCTTCCCAGAGGTCGAAATAGTCCATCGCCCGGGTGATGTAGAGATAGGAATTGGCGTCGAAGCGTTCGACGAAGCTCGAACCCTGGTGGCGCAGGTAGGATTCGACCTGGAAATCGGCATCGAAGGTGAAGCCGATCTTCTCGCGCGATTGCAGGCGGCGGCCGAATTTCCGGTGCAGCGCCGGCTCCGACAGATAGGTGATATGGGCCGCCATGCGGGCGACCGCGAGGCCGGCGCGCGGCCTGGTGCCGAAATCGAGATAGGAACCGCCCCGCCATTCGGGATCGGCCATGATCGCCTGGCGACCGACCTCGTGGAAGGCGATGTTCTGCGCCGAATGGCGCGCCGCCGTGGCGATCGGCACCGCGGCGAAGACCCGGTCCGGATAGGCGGCGGCCCATTGCAGGACCTGCATCCCGCCCATCGAGCCGCCGATCACGCAGAACAATGTGTCGATCCCCAGGTGGTCGATCAGCAGGGCCTGGGCGCGCACCATGTCGCCCACGGTGATGACCGGGAAATCCAGGCCGTAGGGCTTGCCCGTGGCCGGGTTGAGGTCGCGCGGGCCGGTCGTGCCCATGCAGCCGCCCAGCACGTTCGAGCAGATGACGAAGAAGCGGTCGGTATCGACGGCGCGGCCGGGGCCGACCAGGTCGGTCCACCAGCCGGGCTTGCCGGTCACCGGATTGTCGGAGGCGACATAATGGTCCCCGGTCAGCGCATGGCAGACCAGCACGGCGTTGGAGCGTTCCGCGTTCAGCGTGCCATAGGTCTCGTAAGCCACGGTGAAGGGCCCGAGCGTCGCGCCCGAATCGAGCAACAAGGGTTCGGAAACGCCCAAGAGGGCCCGTTTGCCGTGGCTCGAGCCGGCAAGAGTGTCGAGCGCGGTTGCGGGCGTCGCGCCCGTTGCAGGATCGGCCGGGGTGGTCATGGTTCGGGTTTCGACGGTTAGGAGGGCGCTCCGGTCAAGTCAATGTTTTCTTTGCGTTCCGCCCCGCCACCGTCTAAAAACTGTGGGCCCCGGACGACCCCGTCCGGCCTTCGACAGTTCCCCCGCAATGAGCGAGCCAGAGTTCGACCTCGACGACCTGCGGCGCGAGATCGACCAGATCGACGACCGCCTCCACGACCTGCTGATGGAACGCGCGGCGGTCGTGCAGCGCATCGCCTCGGCCAAGCGCGGCGCCACGCCCATGCGGCCGGAGCGCGAGGCGCAGATCCTGCGCCGTCTGATCGCCCGCCACCGCGGCCCCCTGCCGGCGGTCGCCGTCGCATATGTCTGGCGCGAGCTGATTTCGGCGCTGACCCGGATGCAGGCGCCAGTCGCCGTCGCCCTGCACGCGGCCCATCACACGCTCGACCATTTCGACATCGCGCGGAGCCATTTCGGCGCCGCCCACATCGATTTCCACGACACCCCGGCCCAGGCACTGCGCGCCATCGCGGAAGGCGGCGGCCAGGTCGTCGCGGTGATGCCGCTGCCGGCCTCGGACGACGGCGCCTGGTGGCCCCTGCTCGCCTCGACCGATGCGGCGAGGCCGCGCATCGTCGCCCGCCTGCCCTTCGTGCGCGACGGATCGAGCAATGTCGAATCCGTCGTCGTCGCGCCCTTCACCACCGGGGCGAGCGGCGACGACGCCTCCTATCTGATCATCGTGACCGGCGCCGGGACCGAGATTTCGCGCGGCCGCCTGGCCGACCGGCTGTCGGCCGCCGGCATGCCCGGGCAATGCATCGACAGCCGCCAGCGCGGCGGCGACACGCTGCATCTCTTCGAGATCGACGGCGTGCTGGACGACCGTGATTCCCGCCTGGGCGCCCTTCTCTCGGCCCATGGCGACGAAATCGCCCAGGTGATCCCGGCCGGCTCCTACGCCCGGCCGGTCACCGCCCCCGGCCGCTGATCTCCCATTCCTGCACGAGGACAGGCGTTATGCCCTCCGTTACATCCGAAAGCCTCGCCGCATCGAAGCGCCCGCAACCCCGCCCCGGCGTCATGGCGATCGCCGCCTATGTCGGCGGGCGTTCCAAGGCCGAGCCCGGCCAACGCACGATCAAGCTGTCGTCCAACGAATCCGGCATCGGGCCGAGCCCGAAGGCGATCGCCGCCTTCAAGGCCGTGGGCGACAGCCTGTACCGTTACCCCGATGGTTCCGCGCATGACCTTCGCCTCGCCATCGGCGCCCATTTCGACATCCCGGCCGACCGCATCGTCTGCGGCAACGGTTCGGACGAGCTGATCCACCTCCTGACCGGCGCCTATGCCGGGCCGGGCGACGAAGTGCTCTATTCCGAGCACGGCTTCCTGGTCTATCCGATCTCGGCTCAGGCGGTCGGGGCGACGCCGGTGAAGGCGCCGGAACGCGATCTGCGCACCGATGTCGACGCCCTGCTGGCGGCGGTGACGCCGGCCACGCGGATCGTCTATCTGGCCAATCCGAACAATCCGACCGGGACCTACATCCCGGCGGAGGAAGTCGCGCGTCTCCATGCCGGCCTGCCGCCGGACGTCCTCCTGGTGCTCGACGCCGCCTATGCCGAATTCGTGAACGCGAGCGATTACGAAGCCGGCTTCCGCCTGGTCGAGAAGGCGGAAAACGTGGTCATGCTGCGCACCTTCTCGAAGCTCTACGGCCTCGCGGCGCTTCGCCTCGGCTGGGCCTATTGCCCGCCCGCGGTGGCCGACGTGCTGAACCGCCTGCGCGGCCCCTTCAACGTCTCTTCCGCGGCTCAAGCCGCCGGCATCGCCTCGCTGGCCGACCGCGACTTCCTGGAGCGTGCCCGCCAGCACAACGAGACCTGGCGCCTGTGGCTCACCAACCGCCTGACCCAGCTCGGCCTCGACGTAACGCCGAGCGTTGCCAACTTCCTGCTCGTCCGCTTCCCCGACGAGGCGGGCCGGACGGCGGCCGAGGCGGATGCTTTCCTGACCGCTCGGGGCATCCTGCTTCGCCGCGTTTCGGCCTATGGCCTGCCGGCGCATCTCCGGATCTCGATCGGTCTCGGCGAAGAATGCGAAGCGGCGGCTTCGGCGATCGCCGACTTCCTGAGGGGCGACCATGGCTGAGGCGCCCCTGTTCAAGCGCGCGGCGCTGATCGGCATCGGCCTGATCGGCGCCTCCATGGCGCTGGCGATGCGCCGTTCCGGCCTCGCCGGCGAGATCGTCTGCGCCGCCAGGAGCGAGAAGACGCGGGAAACCGCCCTTCGCCTCGGCCTCGCCGATGCCGCCTTCGCCTCCCCGCGCGATGCGGTGAAGGGGGCCGACCTCGTCGTCCTGGCGACGCCGATCGGCGCCTTCGCCCAGATCGCGGAAGAGATCGGCCCTGTGCTCGAAGCCGGCACGGTGGTGACCGACGTCGGCTCGGTCAAGGGCATGGTGTTCCGCGACGTCGCCCCCCACCTGCCGCTCAACGTCCATCTGGTGCCCGGCCATCCGGTTGCCGGCACCGAACATTCGGGGCCCGAGGCGGGCTTCGCCGAATTGTTCGAGAACCGCTGGTGCATCCTGACCCCGGCCGAGGATGCCGATCAGGCGGCGGTCGACAGGATCTCGGCGCTGTGGACCGCCATGGGTGCCAAGGTCGAACTGATGTCGGCCCAGCACCACGACCTGGTGCTGGCGATCACCAGCCATGTGCCGCATCTGATCGCCTACAATATCGTCGGCACCGCCTCCGACCTGGAGACCGTGACCCAGTCCGAAGTGATCAAATATTCGGCCGGCGGCTTCCGCGACTTCACGCGTATCGCGGCGAGCGATCCCACCATGTGGCGCGACGTCTTCCTGAACAACCGGGACGCCGTGATCGAAATGCTGGGCCGTTTCGTCGAGGATCTGATCGCGCTCCAGCGCGCCATCCGCTGGGGCGAGGGCGACACTTTGTTCGACCTCTTCACCAAGACGCGCGCCATCCGCCGCTCGATCATCGACGCCGGCCAGGAAACCCAGGCCACCGACTTCGGCCGCAGGGCCAAGGGCAGCGCCGAATAGGGGCGATTACCCGGCGGGTAATTGAGGCGCCGCCGCACTCCGGCCACCCTGGTCCGGCCCGAACAGACGGGCTTCGACCAAAGGAGACCGAGATGACCGATGCTACCAGCCTCGCCGAGCGTTACATCGCCCTCTGGAACGAGACCGACCCGGCGCGCCGCCGCGCCCTGCTGGCCGCCAACTGGGGGGATGACGCCACCTATGCCGACCCCATGGCCCAATGCGCCGGCCACGCCGAGATCGACGCCCTGATCGGCGCCGTCCAGGGCCGTTATCCGGGCTTCAATTTCAGCCTGGACGGTGCCGCCGACGGCCACGGCGACCATGTCCGCTTCTCCTGGGCCCTGGGGCCGGCGAGCGAGGCCGACATGATCAAGGGAACCGACTTCGTGCGGGTCGAAGACGGCCGCATCCGCTCGGTGACCGGCTTCCTCGACAAGCTGCCCGCCGCCCATTGACGGGGTGGCGACGGGCGCGCCGCCACGCGCGCCCGTCGCTGGACGGCGGCCGGTGGACGCGCGAAGGTCGGCGGAGGAAGGCCGGGCCATGACCGGCGAGGGAGGTGCCAGATGAGACAGGCGGCGGTTATCACGGCCGGCGACTACCTGCGCCTGTGGCGCCAGCGGCGCCGCCTGAGCCAGCTCGACCTCGCCCTCGAGGCCGAAGTCTCGCAGCGCCACCTCAGTTTCATCGAGAGCGGCCGCGCCAGCCCCAGCCGGGACATGCTGCTGCATCTGGCCGGCATGCTGGACGTGCCGCTGCGCGAACGGAACGCCATGCTGCTCGCCGCGGGCTTCGCCCCGGCGTTTCCCGAACACGGGTTGAACGAGGCGGCGATGGCGGTGGTGCGGGCGGCGGTCGAACGGGTCCTGAAGGCGCATGAGCCCTTTCCGGCACTCGCGGTCGACCGCCACTGGACCCTGGTGCTGGCCAATGCCGCGGTCGGCCCCCTGCTGGACGGCGTCGAGGACGCCTCGTTGCTGCAGGCCCCGGTCAACGTGCTGCGCCTCAGCCTGCACCCGAAGGGCTTGGCGCCGCGGATCGCCAATCTGGCCGAATGGCGCGGCCACCTGCTCGAACGGCTGCGCCGCCAGGCGGCGGTGACCGGCGACGCCACCCTCGCCGCCCTGTGGCAGGAACTCCAGGCCTATCCGGCGGAAGGCCGCCTGCACACGCTCGACGGGCCGGCGGCAGAGACCGGCGGCATCGTGGTGCCGCTCCGTCTGGCGACCGGCGCCGGCATGCTCGACCTGATTTCGACCACCACCGTGTTCGGCACGCCGCGCGACGTGACCCTGTCCGAACTCGCGGTCGAAGCCTTCTTCCCCGCCGATGCCGAGACGGCGGCCCGCCTGCGGCGCCTGTAGGATCGGCCGGACTTCACCCGCCACCGGCCGATCACAGGATCGGCCGCACGTCCCCGAGCGTGACCGGCCCCATCATCACCTTGCCGTTCTCGAGCGTGATCGAGAACGGCACGCGGCCCTGGGCGTCGCGGGCGATGAAGCCGATGGCGCCGAGGGCCTGCTTGATGCCCTTGGCCTGGGCATCGGTCATCTGGCCGCGTGCCACCGCCCCCTCGACCAGGGCGTCGAGCCCGCCGATACGGCCCGAGACGGCGCCGATCGGGCGCATCTGGCCGTCGACCGAGAAGCTGCCGGTCGCCGTCGTGTCCAGGCGGCCCCATTTGACGTCGAAGCGGCTGAGTTCCAGCGTGCCGCCCGCCTTGGCCCAGGCGTCGAGCAGGTCGCGCGGGGTCATGGTCGGCACCACCGCCGGCATCGGGCCGGCGAGCCCGAGGGTGACTGCCAGCTTGTCCAGTGCCGGGCCGAGCGCCGCCCCTTCCGGCAGCTTGATCGCCTCGCCGTCGACCGCCAGCTCGCCCAGCAGGGGGGCGGTCGGCGAATGGTCGCTATTGGCGGCCGGGGCTTCGCCGCCGCTCAGGCGGTGGGCGTGGATTTCGAAGACCTTGGCCGAAACCGGGCCGGCCAGAGTGGTGGCGGTCAGCACCGGCTGGTCGAGGGAGATCGCGAAACGCTGCGGCTTGCCGTCCTCGAAACCGATCGAGAAACCGCTGGACTGGCCCTGGTAGCTGCCGCGCTGCTCCACGCCCTGGGGATCGGTCCAGCGGAAGGCCACTTCGCCCTCGACGGAACCGACGATCAGGTCGGGCTTCCAGGGCAGGCCGAGCACGGTCAGCCTGGGCACAGCGAAGGCCGCCTTGCCCGGCAGCTTGGGGCCGGCGACGGTCATATTCTCCATCACCGCTTCGACCCGGTAGGGATAGCCGCCGACCGAGAAATCGGTATAGGCGACCTCGACGCCCTGGGCCGCCTGCTGGGCCACCCAGTCCTGCACGCCCTGGCGTATGTTGCCGGCGAGATGGAACCAGAAGGCGGTCCAGGCACCGACGGCCACGACGATGGCCAGAAGCAGGTAGAGATAGCGCCGCGATTTCAGCAAAATGGATCTCCCTCCGGGCTGCGGCATTCTCTATAGGGCAAAGCAGGCCGCAGGGGGAGGCTCCCCCGCTCGGATGTGAGGTAGGGATGGCGCTGGCGGACGATCTCTGGGTGTTCGGTTATGGCTCGCTGATCTGGCGGCCCGGTTTCGTCTTCCGCGAATCGCGGCCGGCCACGGTCTATGGCTGGCACCGCGCCTTCTGCGTCTATTCGGAACATTACCGGGGCACGGCGGAACGGCCCGGCCTGGTGCTCGGCCTCGACCGGGGCGGTTCCTGCCGCGGCGTGCTGTTCCGGGTCGCCCGGGCGGAACGCGAGGCGACCCTCGCCTATCTCCGCGAGCGCGAGCTGGTGACCCATGTCTACAAGGAACGCCTGGTGCCGATTCGCCTTCCCGAGGGCAAGGTGATGGCGGTCACCTATGTCGCCGATCCCGATCACCGCCAATATGCCGGCGGCCTCGGCTTCGCCGAACAGGTCGAGCTGATCGCCGCCGCCCAGGGCATCGCCGGCCGCTGCCGTGACTATCTGGCCGCCACGGTGAGCGAGATCGAGCGCCTGGGCCTTGCCGACGGCGCCCTGCACCGCCTGCACAAGGCCGTGCAGGCGAGGCCCGAAGCCCCCCTGGGCGACCATGCGGTGGCCCATCTGGCCGGTTAGCCGTTGATCCGGTCGAAGGGATAGAGCGGGCGGCGGATCTCGCGGTAGTCGAGCTTGCTGTTGTCCGAGGTGGTCACCCCCTCGCCGTCCAATGTGATGGTCGCCTTGGCCAGGGGGGCGAAACCGGCGCGGTAGTGGATGCGCGATTTCAGCAGGAGATAGCGTTTCGCCTCCGGCTCGATGCCGACCGAGGTGAAGACGCCGCGGTCCCAGGGTTCGTGATGATGCGAGGTGATCACGATCTCGACCCGCCCGTCGTCGATCGAGAGCACGGCGGTCGGTCCCATCTCGACGGTGACGCCGGTATACATCGGCCCGCGCACCACGAAGCGGCCGTCGGTCAGCACCTTGACCCGCCCGGTCACCACCAGCGGCCGGCCCGGAAGGCCGAGCGCCGGCATGTCGATCCGCCCGCCGAGAGGAATCGTCACCGTGGCGCCGACGCCGGCCGCCGCCATCGCCTGCACCGCGGCGGGATCATAGACGGCGCCGACCGCGACATCGCGGAGCCCCTTGTCGATCACCGCGGCGATCACGCCCATCACGTCCTGCGTGCCGCCGGAGCCGCAATTGTCCGCGTGGTCGAGCAGGATCACCGGCCCGCCCGCCTCGCCCAGCGCCGCCGCCCGCTCGAGCGCCGTCTCCAGCGCCTCGTGGCCATAAAGGAAATCGTCGCGAAGCCCGGTCGCCAGGTCGGCGAGGCGCTCGGCCGCGGCCCGGGCCGCGTCTCCGTCGCCGTCCGCGATCACCACCGCGGCCATGCCGGCATGGGCCACATCCGCCATGGGAAAGCCGCCGAACACGGTCGCCGCGCGCAGCCCCTCGGCTTCGAGGCGGCGGGCTTCGGCGATCAGGTCGCGCATCGGGGCGTCGTCCGTGCCCATGCGGAGCGTCTGGGCGAGCACCGGAATGGGCGCCCATTCCATCCGCGGCCGGGCCTTGCCGTCGATCGCATCGAACAGGATGCGGGCGACCTGCTCGCCCACTTCCGCCATGTCGACATGGGGATAGGTCTTGTAGCCGATCAAGGCGTCGCAATGGGTGACCATCGCCTCGGTCAGATTGCAGTGGAGGTCGCAGGTGACCGCGATCGGCACATGCGGCGCGACCGCGCGGAGCCGGCGCAACAGCTCGCCCTCGCCGTCCGCGACATGCTCGGCCACCATGGCGCCGTGGAGGTCCAGCAGCACGGCGTCGCAGCCGGCGGCGACCGCCGCGACGATGGCGGAGGCGAGGCATTCGTAAGCCTCGCGGGTGACGATGCCGCCCGGCATCGCCTCGGCCGCCACCGGCGTCACGATCTCCGCCCCGCGCTCGCGGCACAGGCGGATATAGGCGCCCATGGGCATCGCCGTTCCGGCATAGGCGCGTTCGGCGGCGGGGCCGAAATGCAGGCCCCAGGCCTCGAAGCGGGCGAGGTCGGTCACCAGGGGCGAGAAGGTATTGGTCTCGTGCTTCATCATGGCGACCACGACCTTCATGCCTGCCTCCTCCTGGTTCCGCCTGTCAGCCTAAACGAAAACGCCCGGCGGTTGGAGCCGCCGGGCGTTCTGAAGGGAAGCGTCGCCGCCTACCGGTCGCGCTGACCGAAGAGCTGGATCAGCATGATGAAGAGGTTGATGAAGTCGAGGTAGAGCCTCAGGGCGCCGAACACCGCCTTCTTGGTCATCACCTCGCCGTCGTCGTCGGCCGCGTACATTTCCTTGATCTTCTGGGTGTCATAGGCGGTCAGGCCGGCGAAGACCACGACGCCGATCACCGAGATCACCCACTGCATCGCGCTCGACATCAGGAAGATGTTCACGACCGAGGCGACCAGGATACCGATCAGGCCCATGAACAGGAAGGAGCCGACGCCGTCGAGGTTGCGCTTGGTGGTGTAGCCCCAGAGGCTCATGCCGCCGAAGGAGATCGCGGTGATGAAGAACACGCGCGCCACGCTCTCGCCCGTGAAGTTCAGCAGGATCGAGGCGAGCGAGAGGCCGGTCAGGCCGGCATAGACCCAGAAGGTGCCCTGTGCCGCCGCGGCCGACATGCTGTGCATGCGGAAGCCCATGACGAAGACCAGCACCACCGGCGCAATCATGGCGACGATGCCGAGACCGGTCGGGCCCCAGGCCATCGCGGTCGGGTTGTAGGCGAAGAAAATATCGCGGACCGCGGTATTGGCCACCAGCCAAGCGGTGACGCCGGACAGGCCGGTCGCCAGCATCATGAACTGATAGACACGCTGCATATAGACGCGCAGGCCGGCGTCGAAGCTCACCGCCGATGCGCGGCTGCCGCTCAGGGCGCCGTTGGGGTAGCGATAGTTGTCAGCCATTGTCGTCCTCTGAATTTATACTGAGTGGTCACTATATCGGCATGGCGGTCATTCGTTTCAAGTGAGACTGCGGAGAATCGGCGCCGGCCGGGCCGCCAGCGCCCGCCACGAGCCGGCCATTCCGAGACCGACCGTGAGCAGGATCCCCGCCCCCGCGGCGAGGCCGGCGGTCGCCAGGTCGAAGCTGAACTCGGCCCGCATCAGGCCGCCGACCACACCATAGGCCGCTGCCGTGCCCGCCGCCAGGGCAACCAGCGCGGTGGCGAGGCCGAGGGCGGCATATTCCATCACGAAGACGCGCAGCACCTGCGCCCGCGTCGCCCCCAGCGTCTTCAGGATGACGGCGTCATAGAGCCGGCGGCGGTGCCCGGCCGCCAGCGCGCCGGCCAGCACCAGGAGGCCGGCGGCCAGGGTCACTCCCGCGGTCACCTGCACCGCGGCGCCCAGGCGGCGCAACATACCGTCCACCGTCTCCAGCGCTTCCTTCATGCGAATGACCGAGATATTGGCGAAACGGTCGGTCACGGCGCGGAACACCGCGGGCTCCGCTTCGGGCGTGGCGCGCACGGTGGCCAGGAAGGTATGGGGCGCCGCCTCCAGCATGCCGGGAGAGAAGACCATGGCGAAATTGATGGTGAGCGAGGTCCAGTCGATCCGGCGCAGATTGGCCACCGTCGCCTCAATGTCACGGCCGAGCAGGTTGACCGTGATCTTGTCGCCGACCGAAATGCCCATCGCCTCGGCCAGGGCGGCATCGAAGGAGAGCAGCGGCGGCCCCCGGTAGCCGGCCGGCCACCACGCGCCCGCCACCACGGTGGCGCCTTCGGGCGGCGTCGCCGCATAGGTGATGCCGCGGTCGCCGCGCAGCGCCCAGCGCCCGTCCGGCTTCACCGGGTAGGAATCGGCGTCGATCCCCTTGATCTTCACGATCCGCCCGCGCATCGAGGGCACCATGCGGAGGTCGGCCGTGCCCGGCGTGCCCTGCACCAGCGCGGTGAAATCCGCCGCCTCGTCCGGCTGGATGTCGACGAAGAAGAAGGAGGGGGCCGCCGTCGGCAGCCGTTCGCCGACCTGCCCCTCCAGGTTCCGCTGGACCAGGGCGACCGCGACCATGAGCGTGAGCCCGAGGCCGAGGGAGAGCACCACGGCCCCGGTCGCCGCCCCCGGCCGGTGCAAATTGGCGAGCGCCAGCCGGGGTTCCGGCCGTGCCGGCTTCGGCAAGGCCGCCGCCAGCCGGACCAGCAGGGCGCCCACACCGCGCAGCAGCCCGAAGACGGCGAGCGTGCCGAGAATGAACCAGAGGCCGAAGGCGAGATCGGCCGAGGCCGCGAGCGCCAGGCCGATCAGGGCGGCGAGCAGCACGGCCGTCGCCACCAGGAAGCGCTTCCGGGGCCAGACCCGATCGGGTGCCACCAGATCGCGGAACAGATGGGCGGCCGGGATCTCCCGCGCTCGCGCCAGCGGCCAGAGCGCGAAGAGCAGCGCCACCAGGAACCCGAAGCCGGCCGCCACGGCGAGCGGGGCCGGATAGATCCCGAGCGCGACCGGCACCGGCACGGCATCGCCGATCGCCCCGGCGAGCAGGGCCGGCACGGCGATGCCGAGAGCAAGCCCCATCACGATGCCGGCGAGGGCCAGGATGGCGACCTGGAGCAGATAGATCGAAAAGACCAGGCCGGCCGGCGCACCCAGCGATTTCAGGATGGCGATGGTGCGCGTCTTGGTCGCCATATGGGCGCCCACCGCACTGCCGACGCCGACCCCGCCGACGACCAGCGCGCTCAGGCCCACCAGGGCCAGGAACTGGCCGAGACGATCGACGAATTGGGCGATCCCGGGGGCGGCATTGTCCCTGGTGCGCAGGCGCCAGCCGGCATCCGGGAAGCCCGCTTCCAGGGCCTTGGTCACCGCCTGGGGGGCCGCCTCCGGCGCCAGGCGCAGGTGATAGGCGGTATTGACCAGGCTGCCCGGCTGCAGGAGGCCGGTCGCCGGCAGCACGTCCAAGGCGACCATGACGCGGGGGCCGAGGGCGAAGGCTTCCGCCCCCTTGTCCGGCTCGTCCAGGATCACGGCGCGGATCTGCACCCTGGTATCGCCGATCGCCAGAAGGTCGCCGACATGGGCGCCGATCCGGGCGAGCAATGTCTCCTCGACCGCGGCCCCCGCGATGCCGTCCTTCACCGCGAAGGCTTCGGCCGGCGTCATCGCCGGTTCGAGCTTCAGGGTGCCATAGAGGGGATAGGCGCCGTCGACCGCCTTCAACTCGACCAGGGTGCGCCCTTCGGCGCCGCCCTGGAGCCTGGCCATGGCGCGCATCTGGCGCAGGGTCGACACGGTTTCGGCCCGGGCCTTCAGCCCGTCCATTTCCGCCGCCGTCGCTTCCCGCTGGACGAGCCGCGCCTCGACATCGCCGCCGAGCAGGGCGCGGCCGTTGTCCGACAGGCTGCGGTCGATCGCCTGGCCCAGGCTGCCGATCCCGGCGATGGCGGCGACGCCGAGCACCAGGCAGGCGAGGAAGATGCGAAAGCCCCGCACACCGGCGCGGAGTTCGCGCCGCGCCAGCCGCAAGGCGAGCCGGAGATCGGTCATGCCGCGATCAGCCCGTCGGCCAGGCGGATCCGGCGGTCGCAGCGCGCCGCCAAATGTTCGTCATGGGTGACCAGCACCAGGGTGGCGCCGCGGCGGCGTTCGGGATCGAACAGGAGGTCGACGATCGCCTCGCCCGTCCTGGTGTCGAGATTGCCCGTCGGCTCGTCGGCGAAGATGAGGCGCGGGGTGGCGATCACGGCACGGGCGAGCGCCACGCGCTGCTGCTCCCCGCCGGAGAGCTGGGCCGGGTAATGCTCCAGCCGGTGGCCCAGGCCGACCGCCTCGAGCTGGCGCCGCGCCTCGCCCACGGCATCGCGCTTGCCCGCGAGTTCGAGCGGCAGGGCGACGTTTTCCAGCGCCGTCATGGTCGGGATCAGGTGGAAAGACTGGAACACGATCCCCACATGGTCACGGCGAAAGCGCGCCAGGGCATCCTCGTCCATCGTGTCGAGCCGCTGCCCGGCCACGGTGACGCTGCCCGATGTGGGCCGTTCCAGCCCGGCCATGACCGAGAGCAGGGTCGACTTGCCGGAGCCGGACGGGCCGACCAGGCCGAGTGTCTCGCCGGCCTCGACGACGAGCGAGATGCCGCGCAGGATGTCGACCGGCCCGGCCGCACTGGCGAGCGTGAGGCGCAGGTCTTCGACCAGGATTTCTGGCAGGATTTCGGGAGCGGCCAAGGGATGGTACCGGGAATGAGGAGAGCGACCCTTCGGTCATATGGCCTGCGGGCCCTGGTTTTCAACCTTCTCGCCCTTTTCGCCCTGGCCCTGCCCGCCGCCGCCGCCGCCGCGGATCGGCCCGTGATCCTGGCCTTCGGCGATTCGCTGACCCATGGCTATGGCCTCGCGGGGCCGGAGACTTTTCCGGTCCAGCTCGAACAGGCGCTGGCCGCCCAGGGGATCGCCGCCAAGGTGGTGAACGCCGGCGTCTCGGGCGATACTTCGGCCGGCGGCCTGGCGCGGCTCGACTGGGCCTTGAGCGATCCCGCCGGCAAGCCGGACCTCGTCATCATCGAACTGGGCGCCAATGATGCGTTGCGCGGCATCGATCCCGCCTCGACCGAAGCCAATCTCGACCAGATTCTGAGCCGGATCGAAGCCCAGGGCATTGCCGTCCTGCTGACCGGCATGAAGGCGCCGCCCAACATGGGGGCGGATTATGTCGCCGCCTTCGACGCGATCTTTCCCCGGCTTGCGGAAAAGCACCGGGTGGCGTTCTATCCCTTCTTCCTCGACGGCGTCGCCGCCGATCCCGCCTTGAACCAGGCGGACGGCATGCATCCCAACGGCGCCGGCGTCGCCCGCATCGTCGACCGCATCACGCCCGCCGTGATTTCCGCCCTGAGGCAAAGGAATCCCGCATGAAGTACCGCCGGCTCGGAAAGACCGATCTCGACGTCAGCCTGATCTGCCTCGGCACCATGACCTGGGGCGAGCAGAACTCGGAAGCGGAAGCCCACGAACAGCTCGACTATGCGGTCGACCAGGGCATCAACTTCATGGATACGGCCGAAATGTATCCGGTCCCGCCCAAGCCCGAGACCCAGGGCCGCACCGAAGCCTATATGGGGACCTGGCTGAAGGCGCGGAAGAACCGCGACAAGCTGATCCTGGCGACCAAGGTGGCCGGCCGCGACGGCCCCGGCATCCACATCCGCAAGCCGACCACGCGGCTGAACAAGGCCCAGATCACGGAAGCCCTGGAAGGCAGCCTGCGCCGCCTCGGCACCGATTACGTCGACCTCTATCAGGTCCATTGGCCGGAACGCCTGACCAATTTCTTCGGTGTCGCCGAATACCGCCCGGCGGAACAGGACGACCTCATCCCGATCGAGGAAACGCTGGAGGTCCTGGCCGGCCTCGTGAAGGCGGGCAAGGTCCGCTACATCGGTGTCTCGAACGAGAGCCCCTGGGGCGTCATGCGTTACCTGGCGGCGGCGGAGAAGCTGGGGCTGCCCGCCATCGTCTCGATCCAGAACGCCTATAGTCTCGTCAACCGCCTGTTCGAGATCGGCCATGCCGAGATCGCGCATCGCGAGAAGGTCGAGCTTCTGGCCTATTCGCCCCTCGCCATGGGCTTCCTCTCGGGCAAATATTTCGGCGGCGCCCGGCCCGCCAATGCCCGCCTGACGCTCTATTCCCGCTTCGTCCGCTATTCGACGCCGGGCGCCCAGGCGGCCGCGGACGCCTATGTCACCCTGGCGCGGAGCCACGGGCTCGACCCGGCGCAGATGGCGCTCGCCTTCGTGAACAGCCGGCCCTTCGTCGGCGCCAACATCATCGGCGCCACCACGATGGAGCAGTTGAAGGCCGACATCGCTTCGGTCGACCTGACGCTCTCCGACGAGGTCCTGAAGGGCATCGAGGCGATCCACCGCGCCGACCCCAACCCCTGCCCGTAAGACCGTGACATGGTCCGTCTCTTCGCCGCCCTGCCCCTGCCGGAGATGCTGCGCCAGAGCCTGGCGCTGCTCTGCGGCGGCGTGCCGGGGGCGAAGTGGACGCCGGTACAGAATTTCCACCTGACGCTGAAATTCATCGGCGAGGTCGACGAACGCACGGCGGACGACATCGTCTCCGCCCTGGACGGCGTCCGGGCCGCCGCCTTCGACCCGAGCCTGCACGGCATCGGCACTTTCGAGGGCAGGCGCGGCCCGCGCCTGCTCTATGCCGCCGGGGTGGCGACACCGGCTCTGCTCGACCTCGAAGCCCGGGTCTCGGCGGCGCTCGCCCGGGTGCCCGGGCTCGAAGTGGAAAACCGGCGCTTCACGCCCCATGTCACCCTGGCGCGGCTGAAGGATCCCGACAAGGCCCGCCTCGGCGCCTTCATCGAGCGGAGCGCCGGCTTCGCCCCGCCGCCCTGGCACGCCGATCATTTCGCCCTCTATTCCAGCGTGACCGGGGGCGAGCATTCGGTCTATACGCTGGAAGAACGTTTCGATCTGGACGAGGCCGCCTGACATGACCTACCGGCGCATCGTGATCCTCACGGGTGCGGGGATTTCCGCCGAATCCGGCCTCGGCACCTTCCGCGACAAGGACGGCATCTGGACCCGCTACGATCTCGAAGACGTGGCGACGCCGGAAGGCTTCGCCCGCGACCCCGATTTCGTCCATGAATTCTACAATGCGCGACGCCGCGGGTTGCTGGAGGCGCTACCGAACGCCGCCCATGCGGCGCTGGCCCGCCTGGAGGCCGAGCACCCGGGCGAAATCCTGCTGGTCACGCAGAATGTCGACGACTTGCACGAGCGCGCCGGCAGCCGCAACCTGATCCACATGCACGGCGAACTGAACCGCATCCGCTGCGATGCCTGCGGTATCGTGAGCGAGCACCGGGGCGATCTTTCGACCGGCGATATCTGCGACGCCTGCGGCAGCGCCGGGGGCCTGCGCCCGCATGTGGTCTGGTTCGGCGAAATGCCGCTCGACATGGAGCGGATCTACCAAGCGCTGGCGGACTGCGACCTTTTCGTCTCGGTCGGCACCTCGGGCACCGTCTATCCCGCCGCCGGCTTCGTGGCCGAGGTCCGGCGCGGCCGCCGCGCCCATACGGTCGAACTCAACCTGGAACCGTCCCACGGCCATTCCCTTTTCGCCGAGCGCCGCCTGGGCCCGGCGTCGGAAGTCGTGCCCGGCTTCGTCGACGAATTGCTGAAACGCGAGGGATGACGATGCGCCCCTTTCATCTCGCCTTCCCGGTGAGCGATCTCGACGCGACGCGACGCTTCTATGCCGGCGTGCTCGGCTGCCACCTCGGGCGCAGTGCGGAGACCTGGGTCGATTTCGAACTCTACGGTCACCAGTTGAGCGCCCATCTGAGCCCGGCCCGCCCCCACGAAATCGCCGGGGACGTCGACGGTCACGCGGTGCCGATCCCCCATTTCGGCGTCGTTCTGACCATGGCGCAGTGGCACGAATTGCGCGAACGCCTCGAAGCTGCCGAGGGAGTCGACTGGATCCTGCGCCCCAAACTTCGCTTCGCCGGCCAGACGGGCGAACAGGCGACGCTCTTCGTCCGCGATCCATCGGGTAACGCCCTCGAATTCAAGGGCTTCGCGGACGACGGCGAGATCTTCGCCTCGTGATCGCCCTGTTCAGCCACTACCCGGCGGAACGGACCGCCGCCTGGGCCGACGCCCTGCGCGCGGCGATCGGCGCGCCGGTCGCCTTGGCGGGCGAGGCTGCACCGGAGACTGTCGAGATCGCGGTGGTGACACGGCCGCTCCCCGGCGCCCTGGCCGGCCTGCCCAAGCTCCGCCTGATCCAGTCGCTCTGGGCCGGCGTCGAGGGCCTGCTGGCCGATCCGACCCTGCCGGCCGGCGTGCCGATCGCGCGCCTGGTCGATCCCGGCCTCGCCACCGCCATGGCCGAGGCGGTCGCCGCCCATGTCCTGGCCCTGCATCGACAATTGCCGCGCTACCGTGCCCAGCAGGCGGCGGGCCTGTGGCGCCAGCACCCGCAGCCGCTGGCCCGCGACTGCCCGGTCGCCATCCTCGGCCTCGGCGCCATGGGCAAGGCCGCGGCCGCGATGCTGGAGGGGATCGGCTTTCCCGTGCTCGGCTGGCACCGCGCGGACGGCGCCGCCGGGCTCGACCGCCTGCTGGCCGAAGCCCGGATCGTGGTCAACCTCCTGCCGCTCACGGCGGAGACGCGCCACCTGATGGATGCCGGCTTCTTCGCCCGCCTGAGGCCGGGCGCCGCGGTGATCAACTTCGGCCGCGGCGGCCACCTGGTGGTGCCGGACCTGATCGCGGCGCTCGATTCGGGAAGGGTCGGCCATGCCGTGCTCGACGTCTTCGAGTCCGAGCCCCTGGCCCCCGACTCGGCCCTCTGGCGCCACCCGGGGGTGACCCTCACCCCCCATGTCGCCGCCGAAACCGGCCTCCTCAGCGCCGCCGCCTGCGTCGCCGCCAATATCGCCGCCTTCCGGGCGGGCCGCCCCCTGACCGGCCTGGTCGACCGGACGCGGGGCTATTGAGCGCTCAATCGAGCGCGTCCATATCGTCGTCGGAGAAGCCGAAGTGGTGGCCGATCTCGTGGATCAGCACTTCGCGGACGAGGGCGCCGAGCGCGCCGCCGGTCTCGCACCATTCGTCCAGGATCGGGCGGCGGTAGAGGAAGATCATGTCGGGCAAAGCGCCCGAAACGGCGACCGACTTGTCCTTCAGCGGCACGCCGCGATAGAGCCCGGTCAGGGTGAAGGGATCGTCCAGCCCCATCTGTTCGAGCGTGTCGTCGTCCGGGAATTCCTCGACCCGGATCACGACGTCACGCACCTTCTCGCGCAGCGCATGGGGAATTTCCGCCAGCGCCTGCGCGGCCAGTGCCTCGACATCGTCGAGGCTGGGGGCGATGAGCCGATCGAGGAATTTCGCGTGAGTCATCGGCGGTGACGTTAGCGCCTTGTGCCGCGCTGTCCAGTCTCCTACGACTCCGAAACGAGGGACGAACCGGGGAAGGATCCGCCTATGCGCCAGAAACTCGACGCCGCGGGCCGCGAATCCGCGCTGGCAAAACTGCCGAAATGGCGCCTGTCGGACGAACGCGACGGCATCGAGCGCCGTCTCGTCTTCGCCGATTTCAGTCAGGCCTTCGCCTTCATGACCCGGGTCGCCCTGGTCGCCGAACAGATGGACCACCATCCCGAATGGTTCAACGTCTACAAGACGGTGGACGTCTTCCTCTCGACCCACGACGCCGGCGGCCTGACCGAACTGGACATCCGCCTGGCCGCCCGGATCGATTCCTTCGCCGCCGATTTCGGGATCTGACGCGTCAGCGCCGCTTGCCGCCGGGGGCGCCGCCGAGCGCCAGGAAGGCCGCCATCTCGGCCGGCACCGGCCCCGATTCGGCGAGGCGAGAGCCGAGTTCCGAGCCGGACAGGATGCGGGTGAGCTGCGCCCGGGCGCGCGAAACCCGGCTCTTGATCGTGCCGACGGCGCAATTGCAGATCTCGGCCGCTTCCTCGTAGGAGACGCCGGAAGCGCCGACCAGGATCAGCACTTCGCGCTGTTCCTCGGTCAGGCGCCAGAAGGCGCGGCGGAAATCGTCGAACTCGAGCCCGGCCTCCTGCGAGGGGGCGGCGGAATGCTGGTTCTCGGTCACCTCGTCGAGAGGTTCCGTCTTCATCCGCGCCTTGCGCCCTTCGTTGTAGAAGAGGTTGCGCAGGATGGTGAACATCCAGGCCTTGAAATTGGTACCGGGCTGGAACTGATGCGCTGCGGTCAGGGCGCGCACCACGGCATCCTGCACGAGGTCGTCTGCCCGCTCGCGATTGCCGGTCAGGAAACGGGCGAAGGCGCGCAGGTGGGGCATCACCGCGATCACTTCGGCCCTGATGTCGAATTTGCCCGCGCCGGCGGGTGCCGCGGTCGGCGCGTCGGTCACTTGTCGCCCCCGGACCCGTCCCGCCCGGAATTGTCCGGTTTTTGGCCGAGATCGATCGAATCAAGGAGGTCGAGAAGGTCCTGCGGCAGGGGTTCCGCCGCGACGTCGTCGTAAAGACGGCGCAGGCGGTCATCCACCCAACCTTCGGGAACGGGCTTGGCCTTGGCCTCGCCCTTCGCTTTGCTGCTCTTGCTCTTTTCAGGCATGTCGGATCCTGAACCTGCCGCCCAAACCTATCGGCCATGGAACCAATGGGGAAGCCCCGACATTGGTTCCGAAGTTCTTTTGTGGCACGGTTCGCCCGGATCCAGCCCGAGGGGAAGAGTACCGATGACCGAGTGGAAGCAGGAGATCGCGCGCCACCTGCCCTTCCTGCGCCGTTACGCCCGCGCCCTGACCGGCTCGCAACCGGCAGGCGACGGGCTGATCCGCGGCGCCCTGCAGGCCCTGGCCGCCGGCAAGGCCAAGCTGGACACCACGCGCGACCTGAAGCCGCAGCTCTATGCCCTGGTCCACGCCACGGCCGATGCGGTGTTCGAGGGTGAGGCCGCGGGCGACGGATTCGCCGCCCGCCTGCACGCCCTGCCGGCGGGCCCGCGGCGCGCCCTGCTGCTCTCCGCCCTCGAAGGCATGAACCGGGGCGAGATCGCCGCCATCCTGGGCGTCACGGTCGACCAGGCCACCGCCCTGATCGACGAGGCCCATGCCGAGTTGGCCGAACTGCCGGGCGCCCGCGTCCTGGTGATCGAGGACGAGCCGGTGATCGCGCTTCACATCGCCGAAATCATGCGCGAGGCGGGCCACGAGGTGGTCGGCATCGCGACGCGGAAGAGCGAGGCGGTGGCGCTGGCGGCCGAGCACAAGCCCGGCCTGGTGCTGGCCGACATCCAGCTCGACGACGGCTCGACCGGGATCGAGGCGGCTCAGGAGATCCTGAAGTCGCTCGACGTCCCCGTGATCTTCGTCACCGCCTTCCCCGAACGCCTGCTGACCGGCGAGCGCATGGAGCCGACCTATCTCGTCTCCAAGCCCTTCGACCCCGAGACCCTGCTGGTCACCGTGGCACAGGCGCTGTTCCACCGCCCGGGCTGACCGGCATGGCCCGGGTGTTCCGCCTGCTCGACCCGCTGAGGGCGCGGCTGACCGCGCTCATGCTGCTGGTCCTGGCGGCGCCGGTGGGCGGCGGCGTGCTGGTCGCGATCCAGGCCTATGACGAACAGACCGCCCGGGCCGAGACCCAGGTGCATCAGTTCGCGGCCCTGGCGGCGAGCCACGAGCGCGATTTCTTCGCCGATACCTGGCGCCTGCTGGTCGGCCTCGCCACCGATCTCCGCCTGCCCGATCCGGGCGGCCGCTGCCCGCGCCTGTTCGGCGCCTTCCTCGACATCTATCCCGAATACGGCAGGCTCTCGCTGATCGATCCGGACGGCTTGCAGGTCTGTTCGACCGACCGTTCGCAGGCCGGCAAAGGCCCGGTCAAACTGGCCGATGCGGACTGGTTCCAGAGCGCCGTGCAGACGCGCGATTTCTCCCTCTCCGACCAGGTGACCGGGCCGGCCGGGGCCAATCCCACCATGGTCGCCGCCATGCCGATCCTGGGCGACAACGATACGCTGACCGGGGTGATCGCGGTCGATATCAAGCTGGACCGGCTGGAGAAAGTGGCGCGCGACGCCGGTCTGCCGGACGACGGCGTGGTCTATGTCCTCGACCGCCACGGCGGCGTGCTGACCCGGCGCACCGGCGGCGTCGAGGGCGACGGCGGCCTGCCCCAGCCCGATCTGGTCACCAAGGTGGTGGACGACGAGATCCTGGAATTCCGCGCCGAGAGCCTGGACGGGCGCGAGCGCGCCTATTCGACCGTGGTGCTCCAGGGCGGCGCCGTGCACGTCCTGTTCGGCCTGCCCGTCGCCTCGACCTTCACCTGGATCGAATACGACCTGCAATCGCGCCTCGCCCTGCTGGGGCTCACCCTGGTCGCCGCCCTGCTGGCCGCCTTCGTCGCCGGCCATCTGCTGGTGACGCGCTGGGTGCGCAACCTGCATGGTCTCGCCGCCGACTATGCCGCCGGCCGGCTGGACCGCCGGGCGGAACTGACCGGCGCCCCGGTCGAGCTGCGCGAGCTCGGCGCCGGCTTCACCGCCATGGCGCGCCGCGTGGCGCTGCGCGAGGCCGAGTTGAAGCGCACGATCGGCGAGAAGGACCTGCTGATCCGCGAGATCCACCACCGGGTGAAGAACAACCTGCAGACCGTGCTCTCGACCCTCGGCCTGCGCCTTCGCGCCGCCAAGGGGGAGGAAGCGCGCACCGCGCTCGCCGAAGTCGAGATGCGGGTACGCGCCCTCGCCCTGGTGCAGCGCCACCTCTATCTCGACGATGCCACCAGCCTGGTCGATGCCACCGCCCTCGTCTCCGAACTGGCCGCCAGCCTGCTGGCCGCCCAGGGCGCCGCCGACCGCGTGACGCTCGAGATCGCGCTGCCGCCGCTGGCGGTCGACCAGGACCGGGCGACGCCGCTCGCCCTGCTGGTGACCGAGCTGATCACCAATGCGGTCGGCCACGGTTTCGCCGGCGGCCGGGCGGGCCGGCTCAGCCTGACGGGAACGCGCGACGGCGAGACGGTGACCATCACGCTGGCCGACGACGGCATCGGCTTCGAGGCCGAAGCGACTTCGGGCCTCGGCCTCGCCCTGGTGCCCGGCCTGGTGAAGCAGCTGGGCGGCGAGTCCCGCCTCGATTCGGCGCCCGGCCGCGGCACGCGCTGGACGATCAGCTTCCCCGCCCCGCCCCTGGCGGCGGCAGGATGAAGGCGAGGCGCCCGCCCAGCAGGCGGAATTCGATCGGCGGCACGACGTAATCGAGTTCGCCGTCGATCGCGACCCGGAGCCGGCGCCGGTGCGAGCGGACCCGAAGCGCCCGGCAGGCGGCGAAGCGGATGTCCGGAGCACTTTCCCAGCGTCCGGCCGCCACCGCCGCGGCGAGGCGGAGCAGGGCGAAAGGCCCTTCCGCCACCGCGACATAGACGGCGAGTTCGCCGTCGGCCAGGCTGGCCCGGCTGGGCACCGGCCCCTCGCCCTCGACGAAGCGGTTGTTGGCGACCAGCAGCAGGGGGGTGCGGATCCGCACCACCTCGCCCGTGTCGGTGTCGAGCACGACATCCACTTCCAGCTCGTGCCGGCGGAACAAGGCGCGGAAGCCGGCGCGCAGCATGGCCGGCCATTTGGCGAGGCCCCGGCGGCGCCGCGCCCGCTCGCGGTCCAGCACCATCCAGGGATAGAAGCCCAATGCCACGGCATGGAGGAAACGGCGCTCGCCCATCGCCGCGACATCGATCCATTCGATCGAGCCACGCGCCATCGCCTTGGCGGCATCGACCGGGTCGAGCGGCAGGCCGGCGTCGCGCGCGGTCAGGTTCATCGTGCCGAGGGGCAGCACGCCGAGCGCCACCGGGGCGTCGCCGATCAGGTTGAGGGCGGTGTTCAGGCTGCCGTCGCCGCCGCCGACGACCAGCGCATCGGGCCTTGCCACCAGGGCCCGGCGGATGGCATGAACCATGGCGTCCGGCTTCACCGCGCTCACCGTCACCGTGTGGCCGGCATGGGCGAAGGCGGTCCGGATCCCGGTCGAAACCGCACCCAGGTCGCTGTCCGCCAGCGTGCCGGCCTTTTCGTTCAAGACGACCGCGATCCGCATCAGCATTCCTTAACCTGGTTGACATGAATCCTCGGCAAGGGAGCGCGCCATGGCAAGCTGGGATCCGAGCCAATACGCCAAATTCGCCGGTCCCCGTCTGAGGCCCGCGGCAGACCTCGTCGCCCGCATCCCCGACAGGCGCTTTTCCGCCGCGGTCGACCTCGGCTGCGGCGGCGGCCAGGTCACCGGCCTGCTGCGCGACCGTTTCCCGGACCTCCGGCTGACCGGCATCGATTCGTCGTCCGCCATGCTGAAGGCGGCGGAAAGGGCGCTGCCCGACGCCCGATTCGTGCTGGGCGACATCGCCGATCCGGCCCTGGCCGCGGGCTTCGACCTCGTCGTCTCCAATGCCGCCTTCCATTGGCTGGCCGACCATCGCCGCATCCTGCGCGACATCGTGGCGGGCCTGCCCGAAGGTGGCGTGCTGGCCGTGCAGATGCCGCAGAACCATGCCGCCCCCTCGCACCGCCTGCTGGCCGAGGTGGTCGCCCTGCCCGATTTCGCGCCCCTGCTGGCGGGCGTCTCCAGCATCCGGGCGGTCGACGACGCTGCGGATTATGCCGGCCTGATGTTCGATGCGGGAGCGCGGGCCGTCGATGCCTGGACCACCGCCTATGTCCATGTCCTGGCCCCGGCACCGGACAGCCACCCGGTGCTGGAATGGACCAAGGGCACCGCCATGCGGCCCTATCTCGACGCGCTCGACGAGGCGGCCGCCGCGGCCTTCCTGGCCGCATACCGGGAAAGGCTCGAGATGGCCTATCCCGCCAGGCCCGACGGGCGGGTGCTGTTCCCCTTCCGCCGGGTCTTCTTCGTCGCCGAGAAGTGACTATTCGGCGGCGGCGCGGCGGTTGACCAGGCCGGGCAGGCGGGCGATCACCGCTTCCGCCTCGGCCACCGTGCGGCGCACGATCTCGCCCGCCGGCAGGATCTCGTGGATGCCGCCCGAGCCCTGGCCGGCGGCCAGGCAGGCGCGGTCCGCGTCGATCCCGTCGGTCACGCCCATCAGGGTCAGATTGGCGCCGGCCTGGGCCGAGATCATGGCCTGCATCGGGAAGGGCTGGATCTGGTCCTGCTTGCCTTCCCATTCGGCCGTATAGCTGTTCTTGATCGCGCGCAGCGTCTTGCCGGTGAAGCAGCGGGTGATCACCGTGTCCTCGTCCCGGGCGCGCAGCACCGCCGCCTTGTAGCCCTCGGCCGCATTGGCCTCGTTCGAGGCGATGAAGCGCGTCCCCATCCAGGCACCGACCGCGCCGAAGGCAAGCGCAGCCGCGAGGCCGCGACCGTCGACGATCGAGCCGGCCGCCACGACCGGGATCTTCAGCGCGTCGACCATCTGGGGGATCAGGGCCATGCCGGCGATCCGCCCGGTGTGGCCGCCGCCCTCCGTCCCCTGCGCGATCACGGCGTCGCAGCCCGCCGCCTCCGCCTTCAGGCCATGATGGACCGAGCCGCAGACCGCCATCACCTTGAGCCCGGCATCCTTGAGCTTGCGCATGATCGGTGCCGGCACGCCGAGACCGGCGACGAAGGCGCTCGCCCCTTCCTCGATGATGATGTCGACGGCATTGACCAGGGTCTCGGGCAGGGCGGTCAGCAGGTCGACGGCGAAGGGCTTCGACGTGAGTGCGCGGACCTTCCGCATCTCCTCGCGGATCCGCTCCGGCGGCAGCGCCGCCATGCCGAGGCAGCCGTAGCCGCCGGCCTCGGAAACCGCTGCGCAGACTTCGGCGAAGGCGACGCCGCCCATGCCGGCCAGCAACACCGGGTGTTCGATGCCCAGAAGATCGCAGATCGGGGTGTGCAGGGTCATGGCTCTCTCCTCACTCGCCGACCCACTCGGGCTTGCGCTTCTCGGCGAAGGCGCGGGGACCTTCGCGGAAATTCTTCGACATGAAGAGGCGGCCGACCGCCGGGTAATTGCCCAGCATGGCGGCTTCGAGCCCGCTCTTCTCCAGCCCCTGCATGGCGCATTGCTTGGTCGCGCGGATCGAGCTCGGCGCGCATTCGAGGATCATCTCGGCCCAGCGCCGCGCCCCCGCCAGGGCCTCGCCCACGGGAACGACCTCGTTCACGAAGCCGAGTTCCTTGCCCTCGGCGGCACTCACGCGGCGCCCGGTCAGCAGCATGCCCATGGCCTGCTTCAGGCCGATCTGGCGCGGCAGTCGGTGCATGCCGCCGGCCAGGGCGGCGAGGCCGACGCGCGGTTCCGGCAGGGCGAAGACAGCGTTTTCAGCGGCGACGATCAAATCGCAGGCGAGCGCCACCTCGAAGCCGCCGCCCATGGCGAAGCCGTTCACGGCGGCGATCACCGGTTTCGCCTGGTCGAAGCGGTTGGTCAGCCCGCCGAAGCCGGAGGGCGGGATTTCGATGGCGCCGCCCTTGGCCTGGAAGACGAGGTCGTTACCGGTCGAAAAGGCGCGTTCGCCCGCCCCGGTGACGATGGCGACCCATTGTTCTGGGTCGGCGGCGAAATCGTCGAAGATCGCGGCCAGTTCGAAATTGGCCGGCGGGTGGAGGGCGTTCATCACCTCCGGCCGGTTGATCGTGACGACGGTCAGGTGGCCGTCGCGTTCGACGGTCGAAAATTCGCCCATGCTCTCCTCCCGCCCCGATTTTTCTTGAGGTCTGGACGGGAGGATGCATGGTCGGCGCGCAGGTCACAAGCCATTCGCCGAGGCGGGCCTGGACGCGACGTCAGATGTGGATGCGGCCTTCGAGATAGAGGCGACAGCGCCCCGCGATCCCGGTGCGGCTGCCCCGCTCGTCGAGCGTCAGGAAGCCGCCGCGGGCCGAGATCTGGCGCGCTTCGAGGTGCCGCTTGCCCAGGCGCTGCGCCCAATAGGGGGTCAGGCTGCAATGTGCGGAGCCGGTCACCGGGTCTTCGTCGATGCCGTCGGCGGGGGCGAAGAAGCGCGAGACGAAATCGCCGCCCTCGGCCGAGTCGGCCGGCGCCGTCGCGATCAGGCCGCAGCCGGTCGCCGCCTTCAGTGCCTTGAAGTCGGGCGCCAGGGCGGCGACGTCGGCCTCATGCGGGAACACCGCCAGCAGGAAATTGGCGGCACTCCGCCAGCTCTCCGGCGCCGCCCCCAGCGCGGCTTCCACCCCGGCCGGCGCCACACAGGGCTGTGCCGGGCGGCTGGGGAAGTCGAGCGCCAGGACATCACCGTCCTTTGTCACCGCGAGAGGGCCGGACGCCGACTCGAATGTCACCGCCGGGCACCCAGGATTCAGGATTGTCATGATGACAAAGGCGGTGGCCAGGGTGGCGTGGCCGCACAGCGGCACCTCGACCGTGGGCGTGAACCAGCGCAGGCGATAGGTCCCGGCACTCTCCGCGGGCACGAAGAAGGCGGTTTCGGCCAGATTGTTCGCCGCCGCGATCTTGGCCAGCACGGCGTCGTCGAGGAAGCGGTCGAGAGGTACGACGGCGGCCGGATTGCCCCGGAAGGGCAAGCCGGCGCCGAACGCCTCGACCTCGTAGATGTCGAGTGTCGTCATCGCGGTCACGGCCTCCAGAACGGCTTGGTCGCTTCGCCCTCGATGTCGGCGCGGGACAAGCCGATGTCGCGCAGCATACGGTCGTCCATCTCGCGAATATGGTGGCGCTCGGCGAGGCGGCGCTGCCAAGTGAGGAGAGTCATCATGGCTTTTGCAACAAGTCCCCACACGGTCGCGCGGCCGTTGGCCTTCACGACCATGACGGTCTCGGCCGCAGCAGCGGCGGGGGACAGGACGGGGGAATTTGTCTCCATGCAATCGGTCATGTCTGCCTCCTTACAACAGGCATTGTCTCTATATCTTGACAAGAACCTCGGGACAACAGCATTATTGTCACTATGACAATCACCGCTGCCACCGTTGCCCGTCCGTCACAGCCGAAGCCCCGCGGGGCCGACGCCTGGAAACCCAATCTGGCCGGGCACGACGGCCCGCTCTATCTGGCGATTGCGGATTCATTGGCGGCGGCGGTGGCCGGCGGCATCTTGCCGCCCGGCACGCGCCTGCCCACCCACCGCGACCTGGCGATCCGGCTGGGCGTCACCATCGGCACCGTGACCCGCGCCTATGCCGAGGCGGCGCGCCGCGGATTGACCGACGGCACGGTCGGCCGCGGCACTTTCGTGCGCGGGCCCGACGTCACCAAGCCGGGCAGCGGCGGCTTGGTCGGCATCGATCACGACCGCCCGGTCGGCGGCATGATCAATCTCTCGGTCAATCGCCCGGCCATGGGGCCGCAGCTCGAAGCCCTGCAGGCGACACTGGCCCATCTGGCGGCGCAGGCCGACCTCGGCCCGGTCATGGGCTATCAGTTCCCGGCCGGCGCCCCCGCCCACCGGGCCGCCGGGGCCGCCTGGATGCGCCGCTCCGGTGTCGAGACCACGCCCGACCGGGTGGTGGTCACCGCCGGCTGCCAGAATGCCCAGACCGTCGCCCTGATGACCGTCGCCCGCCCGGGCGACGTGCTGCTGACCGAGGCGCTGGCCTATCCGGGCCTGACCTCCCTCGCCCGCCGCCTCGGCCTGGTGCTGGAGCCGGTGGCGCTGGATGCCGAAGGCATGCGGCCCGACGCGCTGGAGGCGGCCTGCCGGGGCGGCGGGCGGCGCTTCGTCTATCTGACCCCCTCGATCCAGAATCCGACCACGGCGGTGATGGGCGAGGAGCGACGACGGCAGATCGCCGAAGTCGCCATGCGCCACGACGCCCTGATGGTCGAGGACGACGTGCACGGTTTCCTGGCCCCCGGCCATACCCCCCTCGCCATGCTGGCGCCCGAGCACACGATCTTCGTCACCTCGGTCTCCAAGGCGCTGATGCCGGGGCTCCGGGTCGGCTATATGGCGCTGCCCAAGCGCCTGGTCGATCCCGCGACCGAGACCATGCGGGCGACCACCCTGATGGCGCCGCCCCTGATGGCCGAGATCGTCGCCCGCTGGATCGGCGACGGCACGGCCGAGCGCCTGACCCGCTGGCAGATCACCGAGATCGCGGCGCGCAACGAGATCGCCGAGCGGCTGCTGGAACTGCCCGGCCCGCGCGAGGGGCGGATCCGTTCCTTCCATGTCTGGCTGAAGATCGAGAACGGCCGCCGCGCCGACGACGTGGTGGAGGCGGCCCGGGCGCTGGGCGTCCATGTCGCCCCGGCCGCGGCCTTCCAGGTCGGCCGCGCCTTCCCGCCCGAAGCGATCCGGATCAGCCTGTCCGCCGCCGCCGACCACGGCGAACTGGCCCGGGGCCTGTCGCGCCTGGCCGAAGCGCTGCGCTGCTGTCCCGATGAACCCGCTTTGATCTAGATCCAGGACGGCCCCCGCGGACCGGCGCAGAATCGCGCCATCGTCGAAGCGGAGTTCCCGGTTCCATGGTCCATCCCCGTCCTACCCTCGCCCTTTCGGGAACACGCGTATCGTCGCGTGGCACCCTCGGCGTGGCCGGCGCCAGGAGGCGGACATGACCCCGGTTCGCGACCGCCCCTTCGACATCGAGCGCGACGCCTATCTGCCGCTGCTGCGCGACCGCCCCTTGCGCCCCCTGCGGGTCGAGGAAAAGGCGGTGATCGCCACCCTGGCCCAAGCCTTCGACCTCGACCGCGCCCTGGTCTCGACCGAGGCGCTGGCCCGCGCCCGGGTCAAGGAAATGCCGGACGGCGGCATGGGGTCGCTGCGCTTCATCCGGCGCCAGGGCGGCGTGCATGACGTCGGCCGGGTGACCGAGCCGCTGTGGGCGCGGGACGAGGACGATGTGCCGGTCGCCTTCACCCTGTTCCTCGACGAGGCGGGCCAGCTCTTCGAGCTCGACGTCTGGAAGGTCGATTATTCGCCGCTGCGCCGCTATCCCCGGCCGGGCGATCTCTCGCCGACCGCGCCGGACCTCTGACCATTCAGGCATATTTCTCGACGAAAGCTTCGATCGGCAGGGCGCGGAAATCGGGCAGCGCCGCGCGCAGCCTCTCGTGCGGCCAGTCCCACCAGGCGAGCGCCATCAGGCGTTCCACCACGGCCGCCTCGAAGCGCCGCTTGAGCGGGCGCGCCGGCACGCCGGCAACGATGGTATAGGGCGCGACCGGCTTGCTCACCACCGCCCCGGCGGCCACCACCGCCCCGGTGCCGACATCGTTGCCGGCAAGGATGATGGCGCCATGGCCGATCCAGACGTCATGGCCGATGGTGACGTGGTGCTGCCGCCGCCAGTCGAAGAATTCGGCCTCGTCCGCTTCCGCCAGCCCGTATTTCCGGGCGCGATAGGTGAAGTGGTGCTGGGTGGCGCGCCAAGTGGGGTGATTGCCTGGGTTGATCCGGGTCATCGCCGCGATCGAGCAGAATTTGCCGACGGTCGTATAGACGATGTTCGAATCGGCGTCGGTATAGCTGTAGTCGCCGAAGCTGCATTCCTGGATCAGGCTGCGCGCCCCGATCTCGACATAGCGGCCGAGGGTCGACTCGACCACCCGCGCGCCCTCGTGAATCACCGGCTCGTCGCCCAATTCCGCCATTGCCGCCCCCCCGAAAGACGGCGACCCGTCTAGCGTGCGGGCGTGACAATGCCGTGACACCGGGCGCGGCACGGAGTCGCGGCGCCGACGTCCGGCCGGGTTAAATCGGGCTTAACCGAAGCGGCGGAAGCTCGGGGCATGAAAGAGTCACGCCGCGAGAGCGCCTTCGACATCATCCGCGATGCCGACCGGATCGCCCGGAACAATCGCTCCAGCGCGGCCCACGGGCCGCGGGGCTTCCGGCGGCGCCGTTGGCGGCCGTACCGGCGCGTCCGCATGCTCATCCTCGCATTCGCCGTCGCCTTGCTCGTCATCGTGAAGTTCAATCAATACGGCGGCGTGGAGGGGCTTCTCGACGGCCGCATTTGGCACGGATTGGTGGGCCGGTTCGGGCCCACCGAGACCGCTGCGGACGGAACCATCACCGGCCGTGCCGCGGTGATCGACGGCGATACGCTGGATTTTGACGGCAACCGCGTTCGCCTCTTGGGTGTCGACGCGCCCGAGACAGACCAAACCTGCACGAATCTCGACGGCCTTCCCTATCGCTGCGGTGACAAGGCGACTTCCGTCCTGTCAGGTCTCGTCGACTACCGGCAGGTTGTCTGCGAGCCGGTGGAACGCGATCAGTATGACCGGATCGTCGCCCTCTGCCGTGTCGAAGGGACCGACATCGGCAGCGCGATGGTCCAGGACGGCTGGGCATTGGCCTATCGGCACGGCTCCCTGCGCTACACCGCCGAGGAAGATGCGGCCCGGGCCGAAAAGATCGGCCTGTGGCAGGGCGAATTTCAGGTGCCGTGGGATTGGCGACGGGCGAATGGCCATGAATGAGCCCGCCCAGATCGACCAGGCGACCGTCCGACCAAAACCAACTTCGATGTGAAGAGACCCGCAAGCCGGGCGATGGTGGAGCTGAGCGGGATCGAACCGCTGACCTCCTCATTGCGAACGAGGCGCTCTCCCAACTGAGCTACAGCCCCATGCCCGCCGCTTGCGAGGCGCGAACAATGTCCAAACACGATGACGCTGTCAAGCGGGTTCGCGGGCCCTCGAACATTTCGAATTGCCGTATCGAGCCGCAGCCTGGAGCGCGCGCAGATCGAATGGAATCGGCGGGGAATTCAGGCGCCCATCGGCGCGAGATGCCGGGTGTCATTCGGCTCGGAAGTATGCCCCCTTGCCAAACATCCCATAAGTTATTGATGTGAAAACGCTTTCGCGTCGTAAGCGG
>NZ_JBAZKR010000053.1:0-30395 GCF_041650655.1 Zavarzinia sp. | reverse complement strand
CGCCCTCCTGGCCTTCTTCCTGGTCGAGCGGCGGGTGGCCAAGCCGATGTTCGACTTCGGCCTGTTCGGCATCCGGCCCTTCGCCTACGGCAATATCGCCAGCCTGCTCGCCTCGGTCGCACGCGGCGGGTTGCAGTTCATGCTGATCGTCTGGCTCCAGGGCGTCTGGCTGCCGCTGCACGGCTACAGCTTCGAGGAGACGCCGCTGTGGTCGGCGATCTTCATGCTGCCGCTGACCGTCGGCCTGCTGCTGGCGGCGCCGATCTCCGGCTACTGGTCGGACCATGTCGGCGCCCGGCCCTTCGCGGTCGCCGGCCTGGTCATGGGCGCCGCCAGTTTCGCCGCCCTCATGGTTCTGCCGGCCGATTTCTCCTATCTCGGCTTCGCGGCGCTCATCTTCCTGAACGGGCTCGGCTCCGGCCTGTTCCTGGCGCCCAACAGCACGCAGATCATGAATGCGGTGCCGGCGGCCGAACGCGGCCAGGCTTCGGGCATGCGCGCGACCACGATCAACGCGGGCGGCGTACTCTCGATCGGCATCTTCTTCGGCCTGATGCTGGCCGGCCTCGCCGAATCCCTGCCGGGCTCGATGGAAGCCGCCCTGCTCGGCCAGGGCGTGCCCGCCGCCATCGCCCATCAGGTTGCCGCAGCCCCGCCGGTCGCCAGCCTGTTCGCCGCCTTCCTGGGCTACAACCCGATGGGCGAGCTGATCCCGGCCGCCGTGCTCCAGGCCCTGCCGGCCGCCAATGCCGCCGCCATCACCGGCAACCACTTCTTCCCGGAACTGATGGCGGTGCCCTTCATGCACGGCCTCGGCTTCGCCTTCACCTTCTCGGCCGTGCTGAACCTGCTCGCCGCCGCGGCGTCCTGGGCCGGCGGAGCCAAGTTCGTCCACGCCGCCGCCCATCCTGCCGCGCAGGAGCAAGCCGCCCCCGCCGCGGAATGAGGCGGGTTACGAGAAGCGGTTCGCCTTGGGGAAGCCGCGCGGTGCCAGCCGCCCGGCGCCGCCGCGGGCGCCCATCCAGTCGGTCAGGTTGGTCTCGGTCTTGATGCCGGTGCCGTAAGGCCAGGACAGGCCGGTCGCCAGGGTGAAGACGGTGACGTCGGCCAAGCCGCCGTCCTTGTATTTCTGAAGGGTGACGCCGCGGCCGCGGGCCAGTTCCGGCACTTCGGCGAGCGGGAAGACCAGCAGCTTGCGGTTCTCCCCGATCACCGCGACGTGATCGCCCTCGACCCTTTTGCAGATCACCGCCTCGACGCCCGGGCCGGTGGTCATCACCTGCTTGCCGGCGCGGGTCTGCGCGATCACGTCGTCCTCGGCCGCGATGAAACCCTTGCCGTCACCGGCGGCGAGCAGCAGCTTCGAGCCCGGCCTGTGCACGAAGAGGGCGACGATGTCCTGGTCGTTGCCGAGGTCGACCAGCAGGCGCACGGCATCGCCATGACCGCGCCCGCCCGGCAGCTTATCGCAGCCCAGGGTGAAGAAGCGCCCGTTGGTGGCGAAGAGGATCAGCTTGTCCGTCGTCTCCGCCTTGATCATGAAACGCCCGTGGTCGCCTTCCTTGAAGCGAAGCTCGGCGTCACCCTCGACATGGCCCTTGAGGGCGCGGATCCAGCCCTTGGCGGAGCAGACGATGGTGATCGGCTCGCGCTCGATGAAGGCGGTCGAAGGCAGGTCGATCGCCTGGGGCGCTTCGGCGAACTGGCTGCGGCGCTTGCCGAGCGGCGTCTCCGGCCCGAATTCCTTGGCGATCTCGGCGATGCCCTGGGCCACCGCCTTGCGCTGGCGGGCGGGTTCCGCCAGCAGCTTTTCGAGCGCGGTGCGTTCCTTCTCCAGCGCGTCGTATTCCTTCCGGATCTCGAATTCCTCGAGCTTGCGGAGCGAGCGGAGCCGCATGTTGAGGATCGCCTCGGCCTGCACGTCGGTCAGGCCGAAACGGGCCATCAGGGCGGGCTTCGGCTGGTCTTCCTCGCGGATGATGCGGATCACCTCGTCGAGATTGAGATAGGCGATCAGGTAACCGCCCAGGATCTCCAGGCGGTGAACGATCTCGGCCAGGCGGTGGCGGGCGCGGCGCACCACCACTTCGATCCGGTGGTCGACGAAGGCCTGGAGCACTTCCTTCAGGTTCATCACCCGCGGAGTCTGGCCGCGGTCGAGCACATTCATGTTGAGCTGCGCGCGGACTTCGAGATCGGAGAGCTTGAACAGTCCCTCCATCAGCATCTCGGGCTCGACCGTGCGGCTGCGCGGGATCAGGACGACGCGGACCTCGTCGGTCGATTCGTCGCGCACGTCTTCGAGCAGGGGCAGTTTCTTCTGCTCGATCAGCTCGGCGATCTTCTCGATCAGGCGCGACTTCTGGACCTGATAGGGGATCTCGGTCACCACCACGGCGAAAGTGCCGCGGCCGGTATCCTCCTGGTGCCAGCGCGCGCGAATCCTGAAGGACCCGCGCCCGGTGGCATAGGCTTCGCGGATCGATTCCGCCGGCTCGACCAGCAGGCCGCCGGTCGGGAAATCAGGCCCCGGCACCAGGGCGACCAACTCGTCGATCGTCGCCTCGGGCTTGGCAATCAGCAGCGTAATGGCGGCACAGAGCTCGGCCACATTGTGCGGCGGAATGGCAGTCGCCATGCCGACCGCGATGCCCTGGGCGCCGTTCGCCAGCAGGTTCGGGAAGGCGCCGGGCAGCACCACCGGCTCCTGCTCCTCGCCGTCGTAGGTCGGGCGGAAATCGACCGTGTCTTCGTCGATGTCGGCCAGCATCAACTCGGCGACGCGGGTCAGGCGCGCCTCGGTGTAACGCATGGCCGCCGCATTATCGCCGTCGATATTGCCGAAATTGCCCTGGCCGTCGATCAGCGGGAAGCGGACGGCGAAATCCTGCGCCAGCCGCACCAGCGCGTCATAGACCGACTGGTCGCCGTGGGGATGGTATTTACCGATCACGTCGCCGACCACGCGGGCGGATTTCTTGTAGCCGGACTTGGGGTCCAGCTTCAATTGCCGCATGGCATAGAGCAGGCGCCGGTGCACCGGCTTCAGGCCGTCGCGCACATCGGGCAGGGAACGCGCCATGATGGTCGACAGGGCATAGGCGAGGTAACGCTCGCCCAGCGCACTCGCCAGGGGGACGTCGCGAATCTCGCCCGAATCCAGGGTCTGGTCACTCATGGCCGGACCCTATCAGATCGCGCCCCCCCTGCCCAAGAGGGCGAGCAGGCGGCCGCGCGCCGCGGGCAGGGCGCGGCCCTGGGGCGCCAGCACACGCTGTTCCAGGAAATGCCCGGTCAGAGCGAATCCGGCCAGGACGTTGCCCCCCTGCTCCGGCCGGCCGGCCAGGAAGCCGGGCAGGCGCAGCAGCCTGTCGCCATAGGGTGCCGCCGCCGCGGCCGAGACGGCACGTCCGCTGCGCGGCGAGACATGGGTCAGGTCCTCGGTCTCCCCGGTCACGGCGCAGGACGAAAGATCGAGGCCATAGCCGAGCTCGGCCAGGAGTTCGAGCTCGAAGCGGACCATCAGCGCGGGCCAGGGCCCGCCCGCCTCCATCGCATCGAGCAGCACGATCAGGCCGTCGAACAGGCGGGCGTGGGGCTCGCGCTCGGGCAGGCAGAGGTCGAGCAGTGCCGTGAGCGCCGAAAGTCCGGCCAGTGCCGGGGCGGAAGCCAGCATCACTCCGGCCCGCGGGCGCAGGAGCTCCACCGTGAAGGCGCCGAGCTGATCGGCCAGGCGGGCCCGCCACTGGGCTTGAAGCTCGTTGCCTGGCTGCAGGACGGGACCGTGGCGGCGCCCCTGCCCGCCCCGCACCAGGCCCGGATGGCGACCGTGTTCGCGAGCGAAGAGGGAGACCACGGCGTCGCGTTCCCCGAACGGCCGGACGCTCAGGACGACTGCACGGTCAAGCCATTCCATGGTCGGCCATTTCCCGCAGGCTGCTGCGACAATATTGTTTCGACCGGGCTTTTGCCGTCGGGACCACCGTGGTATCACCTTCGGGAAGTCGGGCGGGCCGGCCGAAAAGGCTCAGTTCCGGTCGCATCTGGTGAGGAAGCCCATCTGGCGGAAAGCCGGGGTCCGGCAAGGGTGGTTCATGCCCGATCGTAAGTTGAAGCCCCCGATCGAACAACGGTTCACTCTGTTCGATCGGGAAGCCTGGCGTGCCCATCGGGCGGATACGCCCATGACCCTGTCTCAGGAAGACCTGCTCAAGCTGCGCGGGGCGGACGAGATGATCTCGCTCGAGGAAGTGGCGGACATCTATCTGCCGCTGTCGCGCCTGCTCAACCTCCATGTCGCCAACACGATCGAGCTCTACCGCTCGACCTTCGCCTTTCTGGGCACGGTGCCGGCCAAGGTGCCCTATATCATCGGCCTCGCCGGCTCGGTCTCGGTCGGCAAGAGCACGTCGGCCCGCATCCTGCGTTCGCTCCTGGCGCGCTGGACGAACCATCCGAATGTCGCCCTGATCTCGACCGACGGTTTCCTGCATCCGAACCGCGTGCTCGCCGAACGCGGCATCATGGAACGCAAGGGTTTCCCGGAGAGCTACGACGTCCGCACCCTGCTCACCTTCCTGGCCGACATCAAGGCGGGCAACCCCCGCGTCGCCGCCCCGGTCTACAGCCACATCACCTATGACATCGTGGCGGGCGAACAGCAGATCATCGAACGGCCGGACATCTTGATCGTCGAGGGGCTGAACGTGCTCCAGGTGAACACGGCGCCCGGCCTGGACGACGTCATCTTCGCCTCGGACTTCTTCGATTACTCGATCTATGTCGATGCCGACACCGAGATGATCCGCGACTGGTACGTGGCGCGTTTCCTGAACTTCCGGCAGACCGCCTTCCGCAATCCGGAGAGCTATTTCAGCCGCTACGCCGACCTTTCAGACGAGGAGGCGCGGGCGACGGCACTGTCGATCTGGACCAGGATCAACGAACGGAACCTGATCGAGAACATCCGTCCCGCCCGCTACAGGGCCGACCTGATCCTGCGCAAGGGGCCGAACCACCAGGTCGAATCGGTGGCGCTACGCCGGCTCTGAGGTCAGACCGCGACGCCGTTCAGCATCTGCGCCACCGTGCGCTGCATCCGCACCAGGCGGCGGCGCACGGGCGGACCGTAGAGCGGTGTGCGCGGCTCGATCCCGCAGGTGATCAGCACCCCCTGGGTCGAGGGATCGACATAGAGCGGGTAGTAGCAGCCGAGCGAAATCAGTCCGGGGCCTTCGAGATAGACCACCAGACCGTGGGCCGGGTCGAGCTGATAGAGGCTGAAGCCGCGGGGCGGCTTGCGCAGGATCTCGATCACTTCGGAGACGATCATGCCGGGCACGATCACCTCGCGGTAGCGGGGCCGGCGCGGCACGGTGAGGAAATCCGGCTGCTTCAGGAAGCCATAGACCAGAATCACCACGACTATCCCGAGCGCGGTGTAACCGGCCACCGCCGAAGGGGAAATCACCAGGTCCAAGATAACCGCTGCCCCAGTTAACCAATCGGCACCGGGGCAGCAAAAGGCATCGCCGGGTTCCGGTCAACAGCCCGTTGCCCCGCCTTGGCGTGTTCAGGCCATCTTCAGGCTCTCGCGCCGGGCGTCCAGAAGCTTGCGGTTGTCATGGTCCCAGGGATGGAAACCGGGACGGAAATAGGCGAGCCAGGGCAGCAGCGTGGCCGGGATCACGCCGCCCCGACCCCAGAACAGGCGCAGCAAGGCCGAATAATGGCGGAAACCCGGGCGCCGACCGAGATCGGCGCGCAGGATCGCCAGGATGTGGCGCGCCATGAAGAAGCTGAAGGTCAGGGTGGTGAACACCATGGAGCGCGTGCGCAGGAAGTAGCCGCCGATCCCCGGCGCCACCGCGGCCATGACGTCGAAAGCCACCGCCTTGTGTTCGTTTTCTTCGATAGCGTGCCAGAGCCACAGGCGGGCGATCTCTGGATCCGCAGCTTCCAGCGCTTCGGGATGAGTCAGCAGGTAATCGGCCAGGATCGCGGTGAAATGCTCGAGCGCCGCGGTCGCGGCGAGGCGGCGCTTCGGCCCGAACCAGCGGCGCACGAGATCGAGGCGGAACTTGACCCCCTCCTCCAGCCGGGTCACGACCGCGCCGGTGCGCTTGGCGACGACGTCGTTGTAGCGGTGATGTTCGCGGCTGTGCAGCCCTTCCTGCATGGCGAAATTCTGCACTTCGGCACGCAGCACCGGGTCGGTCAGGTCGGCGGCGTTCTCCTTCACGCTCTCGATGAAGAATTTCTCGCCCTCGGGGAACATGATCGACATGCCGTCGAAAAAGGCGGTGCGCACCGGATCGCCGCCGCACCAGAGGCCGTCGGCCCGACCCTCGACGGCAAAGCGCATGTTGCGTGGGGTGATGGTGGTCAGGCTGGCCATGGCTGCACCGCTTGTCGACAATTTACTGACAACAGTGTCAATAAGGCTGCCTACTGTCAAGCGGACCTCAGTCCTGCCAGTCGAGCCCCATGGCGCGGTAGCGTTCGCGGTCGTCCGCCCAGTTGGCGCGGACTTTGACGAAAAGGAAGAGGTGGACCCGGCGGCCGAACATCTCTTCCATTTCCTCGCGCGCCATGCTGCCGATCAGCTTGGCGGTCTGTCCGCCCTTGCCCAGCACGATGGCCTTCTGGCCGTCGCGCTCGACATAGATCGTCTGCTCGATGCGGACCGAACCATCCTTCTGGTCCTTCCAGAGCTCTGTCTCGACATGGATCGAATAGGGCAGTTCCTGGTGCAGACGGAGGAAGATCTTCTCGCGCGTGATCTCGGCCGCCAGCATCCGTTCCGGCAGGTCGGAGAGCTGGTCTTCCGGGAACAGCCAGGGGCCTTCCGGTATACGCGCCTCGATCGCGGCCATCAGGTCGTCGCAGCCGTCGCCGCGCTCGGCCGAGATCATGAAGGTGGCGTCGAAATCGAGCTTGTCGTTCAGCGTCTTGGCGAGGCCGAGCAGGCTGTCGCGCTTCACGAGGTCGATCTTGTTCAGGGCGAGCAGGCATTTCGGCCCCGCCCCCTTCAAGCCTTCCAGTACGGCCTCGACCGCCTCGTCGATACCCCGTTCGGCATCGACCAGCACGACCACGAGATCGGCATCGGCAGCACCCGCCCAGGCAGCGGCGACCATGGCACGGTCGAGCCGGCGGCGCGGCGAGAAGACGCCGGGCGTGTCGACGAAGACGATCTGGCTCCGGCCCCGCATGGCGATGCCGGTGACCCGGGTCCGCGTCGTCTGCACCTTCTGGGTGACGATCGAGACCTTGGCGCCCACCAGGCGATTGGTCAGGGTCGATTTGCCGGCGTTGGTCGGGCCGACGATGGCGACGAAGCCGGCGCGGGTCGGGGTTTCGGCTGCTTCGGTCATGACGTCGCCACCAGATGGTTCAGCAGGGTTTGGGCGGCCTCCTGTTCGGCCACCCGCTTGGACGGGCCTCGGCCCTCGCCCTTGGCGCCGTCGGGCAGCACGGCCGCGACGACGAAGATGGGGGCATGGTCCGGTCCGGAACGGGTCAGGGTCTCGTAGCGCGGCTGGCCCCGGCCCTTGGCCACGGACCATTCCTGCAAGGCCGTCTTGGCATCCTTGGGCGGGGTCGCCCGGTTCGAGAAATAGTCGGCCCAGAGACGCGATACGACACCCCGGGCAGCGCCCAGGCCGCCGTCCAGATAGACCGCGGCAATCACCGCTTCCATGGCATCGGCCAGGATCGCCGGCTTGGCCCGGCCGCCCTGCTCGTCCTCGCCCTTGGCGAGGCGGAGGTAGCGGCCGAGGTCGATCTCGCCCGCGATTTGGCTCAGAGTCTCACGCCGGACGAGGCCGTTCAGGCGAACCGCCAGCGCGCCCTCCTCCCAGCTCGGATGGGCGGCATAGAGGGTTTCCGCGACCACCATGCCGAGCACGCGGTCGCCCAGGAATTCCAGACGTTCGTTCGACGTCTCGCCACCGAAGCTCTTGTGCGTCAGGGCCCGGAGCAGCAGGGCGCGGTTCTCGAAGCGGTGACCCAGCGCCTCGATCAACGGGTCGAGCGCGGTCACCGGATCACTTGCAGCAGACGGTTGTAGCGGATGGCGCCGAACCAATTCCAGGGCTCCAACAGGCTCGCGCTACCGTCCGACGAGAAGAAGATCAAGTCGGCCCGGCCGACCAGATTTTCCGCCGGCACGAAGCCGACACCGCCGATTTCAGGCGGGTAGCGGCTGTCGATCGAATCGTCACGGTTGTCGCCCATGGCGAAATAATGCCCGGGGGGCACTTCGTAGACGCCGGTATTGTCCGCCTTGCTGCCGTCGATCAGGTTGAAGGTCAGATAGGTGACGCCGTTCGGCAGGGTCTCCCGATACTGCTCGATCCGGCGCACGCCGCCGTTCGGCAGCTGCTCCAGATAGTCGTCGACGCGGACCCGCGGCACCGGCGTGCCGTTGATGCTCAGCACGCCGTCGGTCACCTGGATCTTGTCGCCGGGCAGGCCGACGATACGCTTGATATAGTCCGTGGTCGGCTCGCTCGGTTTGCGGAAGACGACGACGTCGCCGCGCTCCGGATCGCTGCCGAAGATCCGGCCCGAGAACAGGCCGAGCCCGAAGGGCATCGAATAGCGCGAATAGCCGTAGGAGAATTTCGAGACGAACAGATAGTCGCCGACTTCGAGGGTCGGCCGCATCGATCCCGAGGGGATGTTGAACGGCTCGAACAGCACGGTGCGGATCACGATGGCGATCAGAACCGCATAGATGACGGTGAGCACCGTCTCGACAAAGGGCGAGCGCCCTGCCCGCTTGCCCATGTTTTCCCTATATGCTGCCACGAGGCGACTCCAGACCTTTCGTGGCATGAAGCCCAGCCGGCAGCCCGGTGTCAACCGTGACGACCGAAGTGCGCCGGGCTTCCGCCCGGCGCATCGCCATGATCGTCCTCAGAAGAACAGCTTGAAGCCGACGCGACCGTAATAGAGGTCGCCGACGTCATAGCCGAGCCGCGTGTCGAAGTCGCCGAACACCGCATAGTCGGCGCTCTGCAACCGGATGCCGGCGCCGACGGCGAACCAGTTCTCGTCGTTCGTATCCGGGGTCACGATGAACGAGTTGCCGGTCGTGATCTGCGCCACCGAGACAGCATCGGCGCCGTCGAGGAAGTCGTGCTCCCAGGCCCCCCGAAGAGTGACGCGCAGGTCTTCGGTCGCCGACACCGCGGTTTCCAGGGCGAACTGCGCGCCGAGCGAGGAAACCAGGGAGTCGTAGGACTGGTCACCGATCGACGCCGCGAAGGGACCGCCGCTCTCCTGATAGGACTTCAGGCTGACCGACGCATAGCGCAGGGAGGCGACCGGACCGATGGTCATGCCCTTGGCCAGCTCGAAATCATAGGCGCCGCTGATTTCGGCGCCCCAGGAGAAACCGGTGGTGTTACCGGTCAGCGTATTGCCACCGGCCTCGCGCGTGGTGTCCTGGTTCAGATAGCCGGCCTGAACCACCGCATCGAGGTAGTATTGCGCGGTGGCATAGGCGGCCGCGAGATAGAGATTGTAGGCGCTCGTATCCTGGCTGTCCGTGTCGTTGTCCAGCGAATTGGTCACGGTCGCGATGGTGGCGCCAGCGCCCAGGAAAACATTCGGGGCCAGGGCGTAATCGCCGCCAAGGCTGACCGAGCGACCTTCGATATCCGAGCCCATGGCGGTGGCGGTCGAATCGATCGTCCCCCAGTCCAGGCCGAAGGCGCCGTAGAAGCTGAACTTGCCGTCGGGCGAGACATATTCGCCGGTCGCACCGGAAGCGGCACCGGGCCGGCCGTCACCGGTCAGTGCGTAGACGCCGCCCAGGCTGGCCTGACGTCGGGCATAGGGATTGCGGTCGGAGAGCGCCAGGTGGCCCGGATAGCTCGCCACCAGCGTCGAATATTGTGCCGAGCCGAAGAAATTCTTCAGAACGACGGCGGTGCGCGCCTGGAACGAGCCGGGATTGTTCACCACGACCAGGGTCAGACAGTCGACCAGGGCATTGGCGAAGGCGTTCACCGTCGCCGGGTCGTTGGTCCGGAACTGGCTGATCGAGCCGACGCAGCCGCCCACGGTCTGGTTGGCGAGGTCGACATAATCGGCAACCGTGGTGCCATAGCCACCGTCGATGGGCGCGACGCCGGACGCCAGCTGGACGATCCGGTAACCGGTCGGCGACGTCGTGTCGGCGACATAGATCCGGTTGTTCTGCAGGTCGACCACCAGTGGCTCGCCGCCGCCGGCAGTCACAGCGTCCGCGCTGCTGTTGATGTCGAGGATGCCGTTCAGGCCGGTGTTGGTGGTGACCAGCTCGCCCAGGATCGAGTTGAAGGTCAGGCCGCCTGCGGTGATGTCATCGCGGTCTTCGTCCGTGATCAGCAGGAACTGGCCGAGATCGGAGCGGATCGCCAAGTTCTGCAGGGCGAAATCGATGCCGGCATAGCCGTCCTCGGTGCCGCCAGACGTGGTCAGCGTGGTCGAGGCAGCAGCGATGTCGGCAGCGGTACCGAAGCCCGCGACCAGGCGCGGCACTTCCGCGTAGTCGCCGAACCCGACCAGTGCAAAGCGGTTATCGGTGAAGCCCGAGGCCGAGAAGGCCGTCTGCAGGTCGTTCACCAGGGTCGGGATGAAATCCTGTTCGCCCGACATCGAACCCGATTCGTCGACCACGAAGACGAAGTCGACGCCGGCTGCCAGTGCCGGAGCCGAGGTCATGCAGACGCTCGACAATCCCGCAACGGACGCGAGCAGGCCGGCGCGGAAAAATCCGCGCCCAAGAGAAATATCCATGATTGCCCCCTGGCAATTGCATACACATGCGACTGATCCCCACCAGCCGTAGTGCACAATGGACTCTGGCATTCACCGCGTGCAACCCGCATCAGCGTCGCACAAAAGCCAAATAAATTTCTAAGTTGTATTTTCGCAACAATCAGATACGCAGACGAGCGGAAATGATCACCACCGCGCTGGCAATCGGGGGCTCGTCGGTGATGGTCAGATCGATCACCGCTTCCATGCCCGCCGGGGTGATCGCCAGCAGGCGTTCGAGCGCGCCGCCGGTGAGCCGCAGCGTTGGCTTGCCGCCCGGCAGGTTCACGACGCCGAGATCGCGCCAGAAGACACCACGCGAGAAGCCGGTGCCGAGCGCCTTGGCACAGGCTTCCTTGGCGGCGAAGCGCTTGGCATAGGTCTCGACCCGGGTCATCTGGCGCCGTTCCGCCTTGGCCCGCTCCACTTCGGTGAAGACCCGCTCGATGAAGCGGTCGCCGAAGCGGCCGAGCGAGCGCTCGATCCGGCGAATGTCGATCAGGTCGGAACCGAGGCCGAGGATCATGCGGCGAGGCCCGCCCGCGCCTCGTCCATCAGGGCCCGCATGTGGCGGATCGAAGCCTCCAGGCCGACGAAGATCGCCTCGCCGACCAGGAAATGACCGATGTTCAGCTCGACCACAGTGGGGATGGCGGCGACCGGCTGCACCGTGTCGAAGGTGAGGCCGTGGCCGGCGTGGCATTCGAGACCCAGGCGTTCGGCAGTTGCGGCAGCGCGCTGGATACGGCCGAGTTCGGCCGCCCTGGCTTCGCCCTCCGCCTCGCAATAGGCGCCGGTGTGCAGTTCGACGACATCGGCGCCGAGCGCCTTGGCGACCGCGAGCTGCACCTCGTCCGGATCGACGAAGAGCGAGACGCGGATGCCGCCCTGGCGGAGCCTGGCGATGAAGGGCGCCAGCGTGCGGTGGCCGACCGCGACGTCGAGCCCTCCTTCCGTGGTCTTCTCCTCGCGCTTTTCGGGCACCAGGCAGCAGGCGTGCGGTCGGTGCGCGAGGGCGATCTCCAGCATCTCCGGCGTCGCCGCCATTTCGAGATTGAGCGGCAGGTCGATCTCCCGGGCGAGGCGCGAGATGTCCTGGTCCGCAATATGGCGGCGGTCTTCGCGGAGATGTGCGGTGATACCGTCGGCGCCGGCGGCGGCGGCGAGCTTGGCCGCCCGCACCGGATCGGGATGACGGCCGCCACGCGCGTTCCGGATGGTCGCGACATGGTCGATGTTCACGCCAAGACGCAGCTTCGCCATCGAAAACACTCCTATTTCAGGCCCCGGCTGCCCGGCTTGATCGCCGGCAGGGCGGCGAGTTCGGGCGGCAGGGCATCGGCCGGATAGGCCGGCACGTCGAGCCGGACGAGCGGGATCAGCGGCACGCCGATATCGGCCTTGCCGTCGGAACGGTCGACCAGCGAGGCGCCGGCGACCACCTTGCCCCCCAGGGCTTCGATCACGTCGATGCATTCGCGCGACGAAAGGCCGGTCGTGACCACGTCCTCGACCATCAGGCAGCGCGCCCCTTCCGGGATCTCGAAGCCGCGGCGCAGCACGAATTTGCCGTCCACCCGCTCGACGAAGATCGCGGGCACGCCGAGCTGGCGGCCCATCTCGTAACCGACCACGACACCGCCCATGGCGGGCGAAACCACGAGGTCGATCACCCCCTCGCCCACCACGGCACGCACCTTGTCGGCCAGTGCGGCACACAGGCGGCCCGCCCGCGCCGGGTCCATCAGGACGCGCGCGCATTGCAGATACTTCGGGCTGCGCAGACCCGAGGTCAGAATGAAATGGCCTTCCAGCAGGGCGCCGGCGGCGCGGAACTCGTCCAATACTTGTGCCTGATCCATCACGCTTCCCATTGCCTCAGCCCCGCGCCCGGTCGACCGAGCTGACGGCCGGATTGGCACGCAGCGCGGCGACGATCGAGGTAAGATGCTTCAGATCCCGCACCTCGATATCGATCATCATCTCGACGAAATCGGTGGTGCGGTCGGTGAACTTCAGATTGACGACATTGCCCATGTTCTTGGCGATCACCGTCGCCACGGTCGAGAGCGAGCCGGGCTCGTTCGAGACCACGGCGGTGATGCGCCCGGTGTGCGGCCCTTCCGCCTCGTCGCCCGACCAGGCGAGGTCGAGCCAGCGTTCCGGCTGATCGTTGTATTGCTCCAGCATCTTGCAGTCGATCGAATGCACCGTGACGCCGCGCCCGGTCGAAACGATGCCGACGATGCGGTCCCCCGGCAAGGGGTGGCAGCAGCCGGCGTAATGGATCGCCATGCCCGGGATCAGGCCCTTGATGGGCACGCCCTTGCCCGCGGCCGGGCGGGCCTTGGCACGGCCGATCGGCACGACCTTGGCCTGTTCCTTCAGCTTCTCGCCCGGGAACACCGCCTCGACCACCGCCCGCCCGGTCAGCAACCCCTGGCCGACCGCGACATAGAGATCTTCGACCGATTTCTGGCGCAGGCCGCGCACCGCGACCTCGAGCGCCTTTTCGGAGACTTCGTGGCCGCCCTGCTGGAACGCCTTGGCCAGGATCTCCTTGCCGAGGGCGAGGTACTGGTCGCGCTGCTGATTGCGCAGGAAGCGCCGGATGGCCGACCGGGCATGGCCGGTGACCACCAGGTTTTCCCAGTCCGGGCTCGGCGTCTGGGCCTTGGAGCGGACGATCTCGACCTGGTCGCCATTGGCGAGCTGGGTGCGCAGCGGCTGCAAGCGGCCGTTCACCTTGGCGCCGACGCAGGTATGGCCGACCGAGGTATGGACGGCATAGGCGAAGTCGAGCGGCGTCGCCCCACGCGGCAGGGCGATCAGGTCGCCCTTCGGTGTGAAGCAGAAGACCTGGTCCTGGAACATCTCGAGCTTGGTATGCTCGAGGAATTCTTCCGGCGACGAGGCGTGTTCCAGGATCTCCAGCAGTTCGCGCAGCCAGCGGTACTGCATGCCGTCGGTCGGCGCCGGCTGGTTCGGGGCGGCCGCCCCGGGGCCCGACTTGTAGCGCCAATGTGCAGCGACGCCGAGTTCCGCCTCCTCATGCATCTCGCGCGTTCTGATCTGGACCTCGATCTTCTGCTTCTCGGGGCCGATCACGGTCGAATGCAGGGAACGATAGCCGTTTCGCTTGGGGGTCGAGATGTAGTCCTTGAAGCGACCGGGGACCATCGGATAGGCGCCGTGGATGACGCCGAGCGCCCGGTAGCATTCGCCGATGTCGTCGACGATGATGCGGAAGGCCATGATGTCCGAGAGCTGCTCGAAGGAGATGTTCTTCTTCTCCATCTTGCCCCAGATCGAATAGGGCCGTTTTTCGCGCCCCTGGATCGTGCAATCGATGCCGGCGGCGAGCAGTGTGCGGCGCAGTTGCTCGGACACTTTGGGGATCAGCGTGCCGCCCTTGGTGCGCAGGAAGGCGAGGCGCGCGATGATGCCTTCCCGGGCGTCCGGATTGATCTGACCGAAGGCCAGGTCCTCCAGCTCCTCCTTCATCTCCTGCATGCCGATGCGCTCGGCCAGCGGGGCGTAGATCTCCATCGTCTCGACCGCGATCCGCTTGCGCTTCTCGGGGTCCTTGATGAAATGAAGGGTGCGCATGTTATGCAGGCGGTCGGCCAGCTTGACCAAGAGGACGCGGATGTCGTTCGACATCGCGACCAGCAGCTTCCGGAAATTCTCGGCCTGACGGACCGATTCCGAGGCCGGGCGTTCGAGCTTGGAGAGCTTGGTCACGCCATCGACCAGTTGTGCGATCTTGGGGCCGAACAGGCGCTCGATATCCTCGTAGGTGGCGACCGTATCCTCGATCGTATCGTGCAGCAGGGCGGTAACGATGGTGTTACTGTCCAGCTTCATCTCGGTCAGGATGCCGGCGACCTCGAGGGGATGGGAGAAATAGGGGTCGCCCGAGGCGCGCTTCTGGCTGCCGTGCGCCTTCATCGAGAAGACATAGGCACGGTTCAGCAGGTTTTCGTCCGCCTGCGGGTCGTAGGCGCGGACACGCTCGACCAATTCATATTGGCGGATCACGGCCGATCACCTCGCGCCTTCGGGTGGCACGACCAGCAGGAAAAAACAGGCCGCACCTTTGCGGCGCGGCCTCCGAAACGCGGGCTTTCGCCCTTATTCTTCGTCGCCGTCGTCGTCGCCGCCCAGCGCAGCGTCGAGTTCCGCCGCCAGGTCAGACATCGAGTCGGTAAAAGCCTCGCCCGCCATCGCTTCCATGCCGCCCTCGTGCCCGGCCATCAAGCGGGGCATGTCGTCCTCGACCGGCTCGTCACGCTCGACATGATGCTGCAGGGTGCCGATCAGGCTGTCGCGGAGGCCGGTCAGCGGCACCGTCTCGTCGGCGATCTCGCGGAGCGCCACCACCGGATTCTTGTCGTTGTCACGCGCCACGGTCAGCGGGGCACCCGCGGAAATGGCGCGCGCCCGGTGACCCGCCATGAGCACCAGCTCGAAGCGGTTCGGAACCTTGAGGACACAATCTTCGACGGTTACGCGAGCCATTCGAGGCAACTCCGGCAATCTTGAGGCGAATTGCGAACATAGTGACCGGCTCGGCCAAAAGCAAGATTTGCCTCATGCCGCCAGCGGCCGGCACACCTGCGTGGGATCGAGGGCGGCGATCAGCCCGTCGATCGTCTCGCCCGTGGCCGGGTGGCGCCAGCCGGGCACGATATCGCGGAGCGGCAGCAGGACGAAGGCGCGTTCCGCCATTCGGGGATGGGGCAGGACGAGTTCCGCCATCTGGTCGCACCCGGTCACCAGATCGTCGACCGCCAACAGGTCGAGGTCGAGCACCCGGGCGGCATTGCGCACCGTGCGCCGGCGCCCGAAATCCGCCTCGACACGATGCAGCAGCGCCAGCACTTCCCGCGGGGCGAGTGCGCTCTCGAAGGCGGCCACGGCATTGACGTACCAGGGCTGATCGGAAACCGGCACCGGCGCACTTTCCCACATTCGGGAAGCCGCGAGAAACTGCAGGTCGGGCGAGCCACGCAGTGCCTGCAGGGCAGAAGAAAGCGTTTCGTTTGCCCCACGTCCCTCCAAATCCGGTAAATTTGCACCAAGACCGACGAGAATCATCATCATCCCTTTGCTGGACCGCGGCCTTCCCCTAAACTGGCCCTAATAACAAAACGGTTGGCTATTTGACGTGGCGCCACCGGGCGTGCCCCCGGGGCGTGACGAGGAACCCTTCGCGAATGACATTCTATGCGAACGAGCGTATCGCCCTGTTCATCGACGGGGCGAATTTGTTCTCGGCAGCCCGTAATCTGGGTTTCGACATCGATTACCGTCGCCTGCTGGCTGAATTCGCCAAGCGGGGCCGGTTGACGCGAGCCTATTACTACACGGCGTTGCTCGAGGGCGAGGAATATTCGCCGATCCGCCCGCTGGTCGATTGGCTCGGCTACAACGGCTATATGGTGATCACCAAGCCGGCCAAGGAATTCACCGATGCCCAGGGCCGCCGCCGCATCAAGGGCGGCATGGATATCGAACTGGCTTGTGACATGCTGGATCTCAGCCCGCGGCTCGACCATGCCGTGCTGTTTTCGGGCGACGGCGGTTTCCGCCGCCTGGTCGAGGCGATGCAGGCCCGCGGCGTGCGCGTGACCGTGGTTTCTACGGTGCGTTCCAGCCCGCCCATGATCGCCGACGAGCTGCGCCGCCAGACCGATCATTTCATCGAGCTGGCGGACTTGGCCCCGCTGGTGATGCGCGATCCGGCGATCCGCGAGCAGAACGCCCGCGAACGCAGCAATCACGTGACGGCCGAGGACGAGACTGGCGCCGCCCTCCCGCCCGGCGTGCTCGGGCGGCGCTGAGCCCCCGACCTGGGGGGCTTCGGGGGGAGGCCTCGCCTAATTCGTCTCGTAAACGACGTAGAGCTTGCGCACCGGCTCCAGGCTGGTCCAGACGCCCTTGAAGCCGCTGGGGATCGCGAAGGCGTCCCCGGGGCCGAATTCGCTGGTCGTGCCGTCCTCGCCTTCGAGGCGCACCCGCCCCTCCAGGATCACGCAGATCTCTTCCTCGCTGTAGTCGACGGACCAACTGCCGGCCGTCGAGGTCCAGATGCCGGAGAACAGGCGCCCGGTCGCGTCGGCATAATCGTTCCACAAGCGGGTGGTCGGCGCCCCCGCCAGGATGCGGGCGGGCACCCCGGCCTCGCCCTCGCCCTGGCAGCGCCCGAGACGGACGACTGTGCTCAATTCCGCCCCCGGATCTTGACCAGCAGGCGCAGGATCTCGAGGTAGAGCCAGATCAGCGTCACCAGGAGGCCGAAGGCGGCATACCATTCCATATATTTGGGCGCGCCGACCTCCACGCCCTTCTCGATGAAGTCGAAATCGAGCACCAGGTTGAGCGCCGCGATGCCGACCACGATCAGGCTGAAGATAATGCCGTAGGTCCCGCCCTCGTGGATCATCGGAATGCGGATGCCGAAGAACATCAGCCCGATGTCGACCAGATAGACCAGGGCGATGGCCCCGGTCGCCGATACCACCATGAGCTTGAAATTCTCGGTCGCCTTGATCAGGCCCGAACGATAGGCGAAGAGCAGCACGGCGAAGACGCCGAGGGTCAGCAGCACGGCCTGCAGCACGATGCCCGGGAACTGCATTTCGGTGAAGAGCGAGATGCCGCCGATCACCACGCCTTCGGCGAGCGCGTAGATCGGCGCGGTGACACCCGCCCAGTCCCGCTTGAAGGTGGTGACCAGGGCCGCGATCAGGCCGATCACCAAGGCCACCATGATGGCGCCGCCGAGCACGCCCAGGCGCTGCTCGTTCTGTTCGGCGATCGCCCGGGCGAAGGCGTACCAGACATAGGCGGCCGTGCCCATCATGGCTAAGAACAGGATCGCTGTCCGGTTGACGACGCCGTTCAGGGTCATGCCGCTCGCCGCCGCCACGCCACCAGTCCCCATGCGGGCCGCCTGGGCCGCCGAGGTGAAGGCACTTTCACGCAACATCGGATTGCCGGAACGCATCGCTCGATCCCCCTGTCGTCGCCGCTGTCCGCTGCGATCCTAACACAGCGCGGCAACCAGTCCTTAACGATGTGCCCCCTAACTTGTGGTCATGACCACAGGGAACGACGACGACAACAGCAACAAGGACCAGGCCTCCATCGCCCGGGCCCAGGCGATCGTCCATTCTCTGCCGCCGGAGAAGGCAGCCAAACTGCTCTCGGAACTGCCCACGGGCGGCCGCCAGGAAGAGGCCGTGGCGCCGATCCGCAGCGCCCTGGTCGAACGCCTCAACCAACTCCGGCCGCAGCGTGCGCGTCGTCTGTTCACCAGTCTCCTGCAACCCTTCCTGATCGACGACATGGCGGACGACGATCCGCCGTTCCGCATCCCGTTCGCCTTCCACCGGACCGACATCGGCGCCATCTGGGCCGCCATGGCGCGGAGCGTCTTCCCCGACAAAGCCGCGGAAGCGACCCAGTTGATGGACGAATTGTGCCGCGACCAACTGGTCGACGATGCGCTGACGCTGCCCGAGGCACGGGCGATGCGCGAGAAACTGCGCCAGGCCGCCCACGCCCGCCTCTCCACTTTCCTCACGGACCGGAGCGCGAACGACGCCTTCGTCACGCTGGCCAACGCCCTCCGCGACCGCCTGTCGCCCCAAGATCGACATGGCGCCGTACCGATCGGCTGGCCCCTGATCCAGGAACTGGTCGAAGTCCTGGGCGCCTACCCGCTGGTCACGCCGGTGGTTTCGGATTTCCTGGCCCAAACCCCGCCCCACGCCGATTCGGAAGCCACTGCGCGGTCGCTGATCGACGCGACCATCGCCCTCGGACGCCAGCTCGGCGCGGCCGGATTGCAGGCCCGCACGGCGGAAATCCTGCCAGCCGCCCTGCTGATCGGCCGTGGCGCCTATGGTGCCGTCGCCCGCTATCTGTCCGAAAGGGGCTTCGCCAGCGCTCCCCGTGTGGCGCAGGGGCTGGCCGCGGAAATGGCCGACCGGCTGTCCGCCCTGGCCCGCGACTTCCAGACCCTGTTACCGGAGACACGGCGCGACGACGGCCCCCTCGCCGTCGATCCCGACGCGGTCGACCGCCTCCAGTCGCGAATGCACAGGCTCGAAGAGATCATCCTCGCGGTCCGCCATTCCGGGCTGCTGGATTCACGCGAACTCCAGCCGGTGCTCCGCGATGTCGTGAACGATGCGGTGGCCAGGCTCGAGCACGGGCCGCTCGGCCGCCTGACCCGCCGCTTCGCCGCCGCCCTGGCGAGCCGCGGCCATGCCGTCGGCGACAGTGCCGACATCCGGCGCCTGACCACCCTGCTCGTTCGCCTGCGCGCGGCCCTGCGCCCGACCGACTTGCCGATCTTCGCCCTCAACCGCTGGCGCGATCAGCTTCTGGCCGAGGTCGAAGGCGCGACACAGCGGGCGGCCCGCATCGAGGCCGAAGAAGACGCCGCCCTTTCCGAGCGCTTCGCCCATCTCGAACGGATCGAGACCTTGGCGGAAGTCGCCGGCGCCACCATCGTGCCGATGCTGCAACCGTCGAGCCGCCATACGCAGCTCGTGGTCGCCGCCCGCCTGTCCGACCCCCGCCCCTTCTCGCCGGTCGCCCAGCGCCTGTGCGCCGGCTTCGCGGCGACCGTGCGGGGCGAGATCGCCAAGGTGCGCTACTGGCGGAATCCGGACATGCTGTCGATCGACGCCCTGGCCGCCGCGCGCGGAATCTGACTCACTCCGCCGGTTGCGCCGCCGCCTCGCCCAGGTGGTATTCGCGGTCGTGGAAGGCCTTCAGGCTGCCCCGGTGCCCGATCGAGACGATCGTCGTCTCCGGCAGCCGGGCCTTGATCACCCGGTAAAGCCGGCCCTCCATCCCCTCGTCCATGGCCGAGGTGGCCTCGTCCATGAAAAGCCAATTCGGCCGATGCACCAGGGCGCGGGCGATCGCCAGGCGCTGCAACTCACCGCCCGACAGCCGGGCCTGCCAATGGCCCCGCTCGTCCAGCCGGTCGCCGAGATCGGGCAGGTCGACATCGGCCAGGGCCTGACGCAGCAGGCCGTCGTCCACGGCCCCTTCTGGCGCCGGATAGGTCACGGCCGCGCGCAGCGTGCCGACCGGGACATAGGGTTTCTGCGGCAGGAACAGGGTTTGGCGGCCGAGCGCCGCCTCGGGCATCTCGATCCGGCCGCGGCTGAAGGGCCAGATGTCGGCCAGCACGCGGAACAGGGTCGACTTGCCGATGCCGGAACGGCCGGTGACCAGCAGGTCCTCGCCCTTCTTCAGGGTGAGCGAGGTCGCGAACAGCGGCGTGCCGTCCGGCAGGCCGACTTCGAGCCCGTCGACCGACCAGTCCTCGCCCTGGACCGCCTTGCGCTGGGTTTCCACCTCCAGGCGCTCGGCCTCCTCCAGCACTTCGACGAAGCCGGTCAGACGCTGCACCACCGCGGCCCATTCGGCCAGCGAGGTATAGAAATTGGCGAACCAGGAAAAGCCGTCCTGCACCCGGCCGAAGGCGCCGGCGGTCTGGGTCATGGCGCCGAATTCGACGGCGCCGGTGAAATAGACCGGGGCCATGGCGACATAGGGCAGCAGCAACACGCCCTGGTCCAGGGCGGCCTGCACGCCGACCAGGAATTTCTGCCGGTTGACGATGGCGAGCAGGCTGCGCCGCACTTCCTCGAAACGGCCGACCAGGCGGCCGCGCTCGGCCTCGCCGCCGCCGTAGAGGGCGATCGCCTCGGCATTCTCGCGCGTGCGGACCAGGTCGAAGCGGAAATTCGCCTCGCGCCGCTCGCGGTCGAAGTTCAGCCGGGCCAGCGGCCGGCCGATCTTGTGCAGGATGAAGGTGACCAGGGCGGAATAGACCAGCGCCGCCCAGAACAGCACCCCCGGGATGGCGATCGTGGTCCCGCCCAGGGTGATCTGCGACAGCGGTTCCGACAGTTCCCACAGGATGAAGGAGAAGGAGACCAGCGTCGCGCCGTTCGATATGAAGGCGAGCGAGAGGTTGAGCGTGCTCTCGACGAATTGGCGCAGGTCTTCGGCGATACGCTGGTCGGGGTTGTCGGTCTCGCGATGCGTCATCTGCATGCGGTAGTAGGCGCTCGACGCCGTCCAGCGGCCGAGCAGGTGGTTGGTGAGCCAGGTGCGCCAGCGGATCTGGAAAATCTGCGTCAGCACATAGCGCAGCACCGCGATCGTGACGTAGACGAAGCCCAATTCGACGAAGACCAGGGATTCATGCCAGAAGCTCGCCTCGTCGCGCTTCTGCAGCGCCGTGTAGAAGCGGTTGTTCCACTGGTTGATGCGGACGTTGACGTCGACCAGGACGAAGCTAAGGGCGACCAAGAAAATGAAGAAGCCGAGCGCCCAGAGGCCGCTGCGGGACTTGAAATAGGGCAGGGTCAAGGCCCAGAGCTGCTTCAGGAATATGCCGAAATTCTTCATTGCCCCCTCACCGTCCCGCGGAATCATGCCATCGCCCGCCCAGGCGGGAGAGCATGCCAGAAACCCGGCATAAATGCGGCGGGATCAGAGCACGGGCTTGCGCCGGCTGCTTGTGACCAGTGTCACACCGGCGAGCGCCGTGAGCATTCCGCCGACCGCGGTCGCCGCGACCACGTCCAGGGCTTCGGCCAGGGCGCCGATGAACAGGCCGCCGAAGGGCGCCATGCCCAGGAACATCGTGGCATAGAGCGCCATCACCCGGCCGCGCAGGGCATCCGGCACCGTGGTCTGCACGATGATATTGGCGCTGCCCACTTCGATCATGAGCGAGAAGCCGGCCAGCGCCAGGCAGGCGAGCGCCAAGGGATAGAGGTCGCACAGCGCGAAGAGCGCCAGCATGGCCCCGAAAGCGCCGGCGGCGATGCCGGGCACCGCGATCCGGGGCGCCCGGCCCAGGAAGGCCAGGGTGAGCGCGCCGGCCAAGGCGCCCCCGCCGGCCGAGGCCATGAGGGCGCCCAGCGTGGCCGGCCCGCCGCCGTGCTTCAGCGCGGCGAAGACCGGCAGCAGCGTCGTATAGGGCATGCCCACGAGGCTGGTCCAGCCGACCAGGAGAAGGAGCTTCCGCACCGCCGCCTCGCCCCAGGCATAGCGCAAACCTTCGGCCAGGGCAGCCAGGCCACGGGTGGTGCCGGCCGCCGCCGGCGGCCCGACCAGCGGCATGACCAGGAGGCCCAGGATGACGGCGGCGAAACTGGCCGCATTGATGGCGAAGCACCAGCCTTCGCCGACCCAGGCGACGATCAGCCCGCCCAGCGCCGGCCCGACCATGCGCGCCCCGTTGAAGAGGGAGGAATTGAGTGCGATGGCATTGGGCAGGTCGTCCCGCCCCACCATCTCGACGACGAAGGATTGCCGCGCCGGCACGTCGATCGCCTGCACGATGCCGGAGAGCGCCGCCACCGCCATCACCATGGGCACGGTCACCAGGCCGGACAGGGTGAGGCCGGCGAGCAAGGCCGCCAGCATCATCTGGATTGCCTGGGTGACCACGATCAGCCGCCGCTTCGGCCAGCGGTCCGCCAAGGCGCCGGCCGGGGCCGAGAGCAGGAAGACCGGCAATTGCCCGGCGAAGACCACGGTACCGAGCAGCAGCGGCGAGCCGGTCAGGCGATAGACCAGCCAGCTCTGCGCCACCGACTGGACCCAGGTCCCGGTCAGGGAGACTGCCTGGCCTGCGAAGAAGAAACGGAAGGCCGGATGGCGCAGCGCCCGCCCGAGCCGGCCGAAGCCGCGCGGACCGGTCTCCAGGATCTCTGCCATCTGCCTGACCGACGCCTTTCGCCCTGCCTTGAAATGACCTTATTTTCGCCCCCGATGCGCACCATTCGGAAGCGACCTTCTAACCGTCGCCAGAGAGCACGGCGACCGCCGAGCCCCCGAAAAGGGGTGGCGCCGAGGGTTCCGTCAATCCCCTGCCCCCTCCAAGCCCCGACGGAATTCTCGAAACCTGCACGGCGATGCGAAGCCCGGCCGATCCCCCTCCGGCCGGGCTTCCCCGCTTTCAGGGCACAGCCATCAGGGGTTGGCCGGCCGGGGCAGGCAATTCTCGATGATCTGATAGCATTGTTCCAGGCGCTGGGTCTGGCGCACGTCGGTGCCGCCATAGACCACGCGGGCGACCTTGCCGTTGCGAATGGTGAAACTGGCCCGGCAGTTCTGGCTGTCGTCGACATAGGGTGTCGGCCCGATCGGCATGCCGAAGCCATAGCCGATATTGCCCGAACCGCCGAAGAAGCCGAGACCGACACTGGGCCCGGCGGCATAGCCGGACAGGGTGCGGCTCTCGTAGGTCAGCACCTCTTCGTTGGGGACCGAGGCGACCGACGCCGCCGGCGCCCCGGCGCAGGACAGGAGATCGGCCTTGCTCATGCCGATCAGGCTGGTCTGAGCCTGCAGGGCGGCATCCGCCCGCGGGCTGGCGCAGGCGCCCAGGGCCCCTGCCACGGCGACGAGCGCCATCCATTTCATGCGTGCCATGCTCGGCATTCCTTCCCACAGGGGACCCTATGCTGCGACCCCGGTGACGGCGGATCTGTGACCGCCGTCACGTCTCTTGTGATCCGGGAACGGCGGCAGGGAAAGGGGCTTTCGCACCCCGACGCCGCGCCCGTAACAACCACTCGATTTGGCACCAATAATCCGCAGGCCGAGGGAGATTGGGAATTTCCCGCAGTTCGGCTGTTTTTCACGGCTCGCCGATGACAAGTACCCGGCCGCTGTCTAACGTCCTCCCCGGGGAGAGCCTGTAACCACATGCGAACAATCGCCGATGAGAAAATCTGCCGGCACACAATCGCGGCGCGCAAATTCACGCCGCTCCGCTGCGCCGTGATCGCCCGCCGCCATGACGGCGCTGCAACCCACCTGTCGAATTTGGTTCGACCGCGGCTCGTTGCGTTAACGGATTTGATGATCTCAGCAAACCACGCCCGCCGCCCTGCCCTCGCCCGCCGCCCGCCGCGGCTCCGCATGGGGCTTCGGCCGCGCCACCGCAGCGCGGCAACGAACTTTCGCGGCGCACCCGGGGCACCCAAGGCAAGGGCCGAGAGGCCAGCCTCGGCGCAAGTTTGCCGTCCGGTGCAACGCAGCGAAATCAACTGAGGGAGAGAGCGGCACACCACGGCCCGGGCGCGCCGCCGCGTAGTTGGCACGGCGGTTGCTAGAAAACGCCCAACAGAGGCACGAAGACCCTGCCGGGACGGGATAACCCGCCCGGCATTCGGGGAGGAAAAGAAGCGGACCGCTGCGGGAAGGACGGCGGCCGGAAATTCCACAGATCGAGGCCGTAATGATCCGATGCCGTCCGTGCCGCTCGCCGGAACGGCCCATCGGCAGCACGGCACGCCACGAATTTCAGTCCCGCGGACCGGGCGGCCCGCGGACCACGCTCAAGGGAGGACTGCATAATGACCAAGCTCGCATCGAGCGACTATTACGATCTGGTCCGCACGACCAACTGGACACCCAGCTACGTCTCCGAGGACGAGCTCTTCCCGGAAATGATGTCGGGCGCGCGCGGCATCCCGATGGAGAAGTGGGAATCCTTCGACGAACCCTATAAGGTTACCTACAACGATTACGTCGCGACCCAGCGCGAGAAGGACGCCGGCGTCTATTCCGTGCGTGCGGCCCTCGAGCGCGCCAATTTCGTCGACAGCGCCGATCCGGGCTGGATCTCCACCCTGCAGGCCCATTACGGCGCCCTCGCCGTCGCCGAATATGGTGCCGCCACCGCCGAAGCGCGCATGGCCCGCTTCTCCAAGGCGCCGGGCAACCGCAACATGGCGACCTTCGGCATGCTGGACGAGACCCGCCACGGCCAGATCCAGCTCTTCTTCCCGCACGAGCACACCAAGCGCAGCCGCCAGTGGGACTGGGCCTACAAGGCGATGCACACGAACGAATGGGCCGCCCTCGCCGCGCGCCACATGTTCGACGACATGATGTTCACCCGTGATGCGGCCTCGGTCGCCATCATGCTGACCTTCGCCTTCGAGACCGGCTTCACCAACATGCAGTTCCTCGGCCTCGCGGCCGACGCCGCCGAAGCCGGCGACCACACTTTCTCCAGCCTGATCTCCTCGATCCAGACCGACGAATCCCGCCATGCCCAGCAGGGCGGCCCGGTGCTGAAGATCCTGATCGAGAACGGCAAGAAGGCCGAAGCGCAGAAGATGATCGACATCATCTTCTGGCGTGCCTGGAAGCTGTTCTCCGTCCTGACCGGCCCGATCCTCGACTATTACACCCCGCTCGAACACCGCAAGCAGTCGTTCAAGGAGTTCATGCAGGAGTGGATCATCGGCCAGTTCGAGCGTCAGCTGAACGACCTCGGCCTCGATACGCCCTGGTACTGGGACGAGTTCATCCGCTCGCTCGACGAGACCCATCACGGCATGCACATGGGCGTCTGGTACTGGCGCCCGACCGTGTGGTGGAACCCGGCCGCCGGCGTCTCGCCCGAAGAGCGCGAATGGCTCGAAGAGAAATATCCGGGCTGGAACAAGACCTTCGGCCGCTGCTGGGACCAGATCACCGAGAACCTGCGGAACGGCCGCGAGGACCTGACCCTGCCGCAGACCCTGCCCTCGATCTGCAACATGTGCAACCTGCCGTTGGTCGGCACCCCGGGCGACGGCTGGAATGTGAAGGATTACCAGCTCCTGCACGAAGGCCGGCTCTACCACTTCGGCTCCGAAGTCGACCGCTGGGTGTTCCAGCAGGACCCAGAGCGTTACAAGGGCCACATGAACTTCATCGACCGCTTCCTGTCCGGCAAGGTCCAGCCGGCCGACCTCGCGGGTGCCCTGAAGTACATGGGCCTGGCGCCGGGCGAATGCGGCGTCGACGCCCATGGCTATGCCTGGGCCGGCATCGGCGCGAGCAGCCGCGCCGCCGAATGATCATCGGGCCGGGCGGGGTCCGTCCCCGCCCGTTCCGCCCCACAGAAAACACGAGGAAAACATGGCCCAGTTCCCCATCAGCTCCAATTTCGAGGGCGATTTCGTGGTCCAGCTCGTCGCCGTCGACGATGCCGCCACCATGGACGAAGTCGCCGCCGCCTGCGCCGAACATTCGGTCAACCGCCGCGTCGCCCCGCGTCCTGGCAAGATCCTGCGCGTGCGCCGGCATTCGAACGGCGAAGTCTTTCCGCGCGAGATGAAGCTGAAGGACGCCGGCCTGCTGCCGACCGAGACGGTCGACGTGATTTTCACCGACATCTGACGAACGCGGCGGGAAGGCATAGCAATGGCATTCGAGAAGATCTGCTCCCTGGACGACGTCTGGGAAGGAGAGATGGAGGAATTCACCACCCCGTCCGGGCGCGACGTCCTGATCGTCGGCCTGGAGGGCGGCCAGGTGAAGGCGTTCCAGTCCATGTGCCCGCATCAGGAGATCGCCCTCGTCGAAGGGACCTTCGAGAACGGCGTCATCACCTGCCGGGCCCACCTCTGGCAGTTCGACTGCCAGAGCGGCGCCGGCCTCAACCCGACCGACTGCCACATCGTCGAATATCCGAGCAAGATCGTCGGCGAGGACGTCCTGGTCGACGTCGCCGGGGTCGAGCCCAGCAAATCCCACACCTGACGCCGGAACGGACATCGCCATGAGCAAGAAGAGCACCGCCGACGGTTACAAGAACAACCGTGTCGGCCCCATTCTGCGGGCCGGCGACGTCGCCCAGGCCGCCATCCAGGCGGTCGAGGACGACAACCCGGGCAAGGAGGTCCACATCGAGGACCGCACCGCCTATATCCGCATCGAATGCGAGGACGAATGCGTGCTGACGCGCGCCTCGATGGAAGCCGCCCTCGGCCGGCCGTTCCAGATGCGCGAGCTGGAGATCAACCTCGGGTCCTTCTCGGGTCAGATCGACACCTCGCCGGAGCGGATCCGCTTCTACCTCGCCCATCACATCTGACGAAAAGAATTCCCGGGAAGGAAACCCCATGTCGAGCGCACCCGAACCCCTGAAGCCGCTGCGCACCTGGTCGCATCTGGCCGATCGCCGCAAGCGGCCGAGCGAATATGAGATCGTCTCCACCCGCCTGCACTACCGCCGGCGCGACCCCGACGTGCCGTGGGAACTCGATCCCAACCTGCCGATGAACGACTGGTACCGGAAGTACTGCAACGAGAGCCCGTTGCGGCACCCGGACTGGGACCTGTTCCAGGACCCGGACCAGCTCGTCTACCGCACCTACAACATCCTGCAGGACGGCCAGGAAGCCTACGTCGGCAGCCTGCTCGACCAGCTCAGCGATCGCGGCCACGACGAGATGCTGGAGCGCGAGTGGGCCGAGGTCCTGGCCCGCGCCTATACCCCCGCGCGTTACATCTTCCATACGCTGCAGATGGCCTCCGCCTATCTGTCGCAAGTGGCACCGGCCAGCACCATCTCCACCTGCGCCATGTTCCAGACCGCGGATTCGCTCCGCTGGGTCACCCACACCGCCTATCGCACCGTCGAGCTCGGTCGGGCCCACCAGGGCCTCGGCATCGGCACGGACGAGCGCGCCCATTTCGAGAAGGATCCGGCCTGGCAGGGCTTCCGCAAGCTCGCCGAGAAGGTCCTGGTGGTGTGGGACTGGGCGGAATGTTTCGCGGCCCTGAACCTGGTGCTGAAACCCGCGGTCGAAGAGGCCCTGCTCGGCGCCCTCGGCGATGCCGCGCGCAACCATGGCGACACGCTCTACGGCATGCTCTCGCAGGCCCATATGCGTGACGCCGAACGTCATCGCCGCTGGGCCGCCAAGCTGGTCGAACTCGCCGTGTCGCAGCCGGGCAACCGCGAGCTGCTGGCGGGCTGGATCGCCAAGTGGCAGCCGCTGGCCAACGAGGCGATCGACGCCTATTGCGCCGCCCTGCCCGACGGCGAGGAACTGGCCGCCGCCGCCAAGAGCCGCGTCGCCGGATTCCATGCCGGCATGGGCTTCGCCAAGTCGTAATGGCCGGACCGCCGCATCCCCTGGGTGCGGCGGTTCCCCCTTTATTGGATCATGTGACGCGAAACTTCCGGATATGCGTGTAATCCCGATGGAAATGGCGCCAATAACGGCCTTCCCAATACTGAAAAACTCGACGTCGCAGTAGTAACCCGGTACTCCTGAGATCGGGCCTGATCCAAGAAAAACAACACCGAGGAGGGGCCGACAGGACGAAGAGCCTGCGGCCTGGGCAAGGAGGAAAAGTGATGGAGGCCGTCATCCGCGAGTTTCCCGCGGCGGGGAAGACGCCGCCCAACCGCCCAACGCAGAACGACGTCGGCCGGTCCTTCCCGGACATGGACGATCTCGCCGCGCGCGTCCGCTTCTGTCCCAAGGTCGGACGGATCTGGCTCGACGACAGCCGGATGGTGCTGCTGCACAACCGCTCGCTCGGCGCGCTCCGCCGCGAGCTGATCGAAACCCTGGGCATCCAGGGTGCCCGCGCCCTGATCACCCGCATGGGCTATGCCTCCGGTGCCCAAGACGCCGAAATCGCCGTGAAGGTGCGCGGCGGCCGCGACTTCTTCGACTTCTCCACGGTCGGCCCCCAGCTCCACATGATCGAGGGCATCGTCACGGTCGAGCCGGTCCGCATCGAGACCGACATCAACACCGGCCGTTTCTACGGCGAATTCCTCTGGCACGACTCCTGCGAGGACGAAATCCACATCGGCGCCTATGGCATCGGCAGCGAGCCGGCGTGCTGGATGCAGATCGGCTATGCCTCGGGCTATACCAGCGTCTTCATGGGCCGTCCCATGCTGTTCCGCGAAGTCGAGTGCCGCTCGATGGGCAATGCCCATTGCCGCATCATCGGCAAGCCGGTGGCGGAATGGAGCGGGGCCGACGAAGACATCCGCTACCTCCAGCCCCACGCCTTCGCCAACAAGCCGAGCCAGAGCAAGATCGTCCTCTCGAGCGCCCCGGCGGAAAAGCAGGACGCGCCTTCGACCGAGAGCCGGCCGCCCTCGCAGGGCAAGAACCTGGTCGGCGCCTCGCCCGGCTTCAACGTCGTCTGCCACATGATCGAAAAGGTCGCCGGCACGTCGGCGACCGTCCTGCTGCTCGGTGAGTCCGGCGTCGGCAAGGAGATGTTCGCGCAGACCCTGCACAAGATCAGCAACCGCGCGGCCGGCCCCTTCATCGCCGTCAATTGCGCGGCGATCCCCGAGCAGCTCGTCGAAGCCGAACTCTTCGGTGTCGAAAAGGGCGCCTATACCGGCGCCGTGGTGTCACGGCCCGGCCGTTTCGAGCGGGCCAACGGCGGCACCCTCTTCCTCGACGAAATCGGCACCCTCAGCCTCGCCGCCCAGGGCAAGCTGCTGCGCGCCCTGCAGGAAGGCGAGATCGAGCGGGTCGGCGATTCCCGCAGCCGCAAGGTCGACGTCCGCCTGGTCGCCGCGACCAACGTGAACCTGCGCGCCGGGGTGGCCGAAGGCACCTTCCGCGAGGACCTGTTCTATCGCCTCAACGTCTTCCCGATCCAGATCCCGCCACTGCGCGATCGCCGGGCCGACATCCCCCTGCTGCTGAACCATTTCCTCGGTTATTTCTGCGACCGCCACGGCAAGTCGATGACCGGCTTCACGCAGCGCGCGATCACCAGCCTCTATGCCTATCGCTGGCCCGGCAACGTGCGCGAACTCGAGAATATGGTGGAACGCGGCGTGATCCTGGCGCCCGACAATGGCGCCATCGATCTCTGCCATCTCTTCACCTCGGGCGAGCGGGTCGACCCCTATGTCCTCGGCATGGACGAGGACGGCCAGCTCAATTCGGTGATGGAAGACCGCGTGGCGCCGCGGCCGGTTTCCGGCGGCGGTGTCGAACAGCTCATCCGCACGGTGCTGCGCTCCCACATGCCACTCGACCAGCTCGAGGAGAGCCTGCTCAAGGCCGCCGTCGAACAGGCAAACGGCAATATTTCCGAAGCGGCCCGCATCCTCGGCATCAGCCGGGCCCAACTCGCCTACCGCCTGAAGAAGGCCCATTCCGGCATCGAGCCGGATCCGCAGGACCTCTGATCCCTGCACCGGCGCGGCTTCGGCCGCGCCGGGCACAGCCCCGACCACTTCCATCGGATCGGGCGCCCGTGCCGGCTACCGGCACTCCCACTGCCCCCTCTAACGCCCCGTCTCGCCATCGCACTGCCGCGCCCCGGCGGTCGGGACGCCTTGCATTACATCTGGGCCGGACGTCGATACCTCACATGATCCATCGGCGCATCTTCTGCGAAGGGTGGCGGCGGCGCCGGCTGATCAATTCATCCAATTTATACCAACTCTCGAGAGCAGTTTCCGATTTGCGGAATATGCAACGCAGCAAATCCCTCAGGGTTGATGTTGCCACGCACCCAAAGAGAATAATTTCTCCAGCGAATTCAAAGACTTGTGACGTTTGCAGGGCACACGGCGGCAGTTGGCAACCTTCTTGCATTTGGAGGGACAAAAGCCGTCGCCCAAAGCGACGGCGCAATAGGGAGAAGACGCTTGGGGAAGAAGACAGATCCGATCCGGCGGGGTTGGAGCGCGCGGAAGCAGCCGGCGTGGGCGGGCTCACTGGCCATTCTCGCCGGCCTGTTGGTGGTGC
>NZ_JBAZKR010000052.1:0-30669 GCF_041650655.1 Zavarzinia sp. | reverse complement strand
CACACCGGGTCGAATCAGTCGATCGGGGACGACGGATCCCGCTGCCGGGCAAGGAACCTTTCCCCGCCGTCGACGGCGATTACCTGGCCTGTTACGTGGGTTGCCGCGGCCAGGAATGCAACCGCATCGGCGATGTCGGCGGGGCCGAGGCCGGGGCCCAGCGGCAATTTGTCCTTCTCCCGGGCGAAGCGTTCCTGGTCCTGGAAGGGGCTGATCAGGGTGAGGCCGGGGGCGACGCCATTGACCCGGATGCGCGGCGCGAAATGGCGGGCGCCGAGGTCGGTCACCGCCGCCAGCGCCGCCTTGCCCAGCGTATAGGACAGGAAATCGGGATGCGGCCAGGCCAGCTTGGCATCCAGCACATTGACCACGGCGCCCCGCGCGACATGGCGGGCGAAGGCCTGGAGCACGAGCAGCGGGGCCAGCGCGTTGACCGCCATATGGGCATTGAAGCTGGCGGGAGTCAGGCTGGCGAAATCGTCCGGCTCGAAGCGGGAGGCATTGTTGACCACCAGGCCGATGTCCGGCCGGCGCGTGAACAGGGCGTCGAGGGCGGCCGGCAGGGCGGCACTGTCGTCGAGGTCGAGGCCGACCACTTCGACCGCGGGGCCGAGGCCGGCCAGGACGGCGGGGTCGACGGCGGCCGGATCGCGGGTCTGCAGCACCAGGGCGTAACCATCGGCGGCCAGCCTGGCGGCGATGGCGGCGCCGATCCGCTTGGTGCCGCCGGTCACGAATGCTGTTCGGCCCATGGTCCTTCCCCGTTTCCCTCGCCGCATCTCTACACGTTCGGCGCGGAGCCGGCAGCCTGTTTCTATTGCCCGGCAACTTCGTTATCATGCCGGCCCGGTGCAGGCCGCGCGGCCGCACCGTTCAGTCCAGTCCCCGGGGGGAGCACGAGCATGTCGAACGAACTGACCATCAAGCGCGGCACCAAGATCGATCCGGCAGACGTCGCCTCGATCGACAAGAGCAAGCTGGGCATCCTGCTGGCCAAGCCGCCGCAGACCGAAACCGAAGGCCAGGCCGCTTACAGCGGCTATACCCAGTGTCCGTGGTGCGGCCACGTGGGTTGGACCGTCGGCCTCGACACCAATTATTACGTCGACGTCGTGTGCGGTGCTTGCGGCGGTTATTTCCGCGCCTGAACCTGCGGCATTTCGACGATTGGGGCGGGTGCCGGTCGGCGCCCGCCCTTTTTCATGACATCATCAGCGTTACGACCGAACTTCACGGAACTGCAAGAATGAAGAAGATCACCCTCACCGCCCTGTTCGCCGTGGCCGCCCTGGTCGGCGCCTGCAACACGATGGAAGGTGCCGGCCGCGACGTGCAGAAGGCGGGCGAAGCGATCGAGAGCGGCGCCCGCGACGTCAAGAACAAGCTCTGACGCCGCGGGGAAGCCTTCTCATTCCGCCAGCTGGGCGCTGGCGGAATGGGTGTCGGCCACCGTCTTGCCCGGCTTGCGGCCGAACGCCCGGCGCACGGTGACGAAGAAGGTCGGCACGAAGAAGATGCCGAGCGTGGTGGCCGCGATCATGCCGCCCATCACGCCCGTGCCGATCGCGTTCTGCCCGCCCGAGCCGGCGCCATTGGCGATCGCCAGCGGCATGACGCCCAGGATGAAGGCGAGCGAGGTCATGACGATCGGCCGGAGCCGGAGGCGCACCGCTTCCAACGTGGCCGCCACCAGCTCCTTGCCGGCATCCTGCTGCGCCCGGGCGAATTCGACGATCAGGATCGCGTTCTTCGCGGCGAGACCGACCGTGGTCAGCAGCCCGACCTGGAAGAAGATGTCGTTGGCGAGGCCGCGCAGGCTGGCCGCCGCGACCGCGCCGATGACGCCGAGCGGCACCACCAGGATGACCGAGAAGGGCACCGACCAGCTCTCGTAGAGGGCGGCGAGGCACAGGAACACCACCAGGATCGAGATGGCATAGAGGGCCGGGGCCTGGGCACCGGAGGTCCGTTCCTGGTCCGAGAGGCCGGTCCATTCGTAGCCGACGCCGGGCGGCAGCTTGGCGATCATCGCCTCCATCGCGGCCATCGCTTCGCCGGTCGAGAGGCCGGGCGCGGCCGAGCCCTGGATGTTGAAGGCGGGCACGCCGTTGTAACGCTCCAGCCGGGCCGCACCATAGGACCAATGGGTGGTGGCGAAGGCCGAGAAGGGCACCATCTCGCCCTTGTCGTTGCGCACGTGCCAGCGGTCCAGATCTTCCGGGTTCATGCGGTAGGCGGCGTCGCCCTGGAGATAGACCTTCTTGATGCGGCCGCGGTCGATGAAGTCGTTCACATAGGACCCGCCCCAGGCGATCGACAGCGTGTTGTTGATGTCGTCGATCGACAGGCCGAGGGCGGTGGCGCGGACCGTGTCGATGTCGATCCGGTACTGCGGCTCGTCCTCCTGGCCGTTGGGGCGCACCTGAACGAGGCGCGGGTCCTGCGACGCCATGCCGAGCAGCATGTTGCGCGCCTCGAGCAGCTTGTCGTGGCCGATACCGCCGCGGTCCTGCAATTCGAGGTCGAAGCCGGTCGCGTTGCCGAGTTCGATGACGGCCGGCGGCGCGAAGGCGAAGACCATGGCGTCGCGAATCGCCTGGAAGGCCCCGAAGGCCTTGCCGGCGACGGCGCCGACCGCGAGATCCGGCCGCTGGCGCAGGCTCCAGTCGCGCAAGCCGATGAAGGCCAGCGCCACGTTCTGCCCGTTGCCGCCGAAGCTGAAGCCCTGGACCGTGAAGATCGAGCGCACGGCTTCCTTCTCGTCTTCCAAGAAGTGGTGCTCGATCTTCTTCACCACCTCCATGGTGCGCTCCTGGGTCGAGCCCACGGGAAGCTGGGCCATGCCGAACAGGATGCCCTGGTCCTCGTCCGGCAGGAACGAGGTGGGCAGGCGCACGAACAGGAAGCCGAGGCCGATAATGAGCGCCACATAGACCGCGAGCATGGCCGGCGTCCGGCGCAGCAGCCCGGCGACCGAACTCTCGTAAGCCCGGCTGGTCCAGGCGAAGCCACGGTTGAACAGGCCGAAGGGACCCTTGGTGATGCCGTGGTCACCCTTGTGCACGGGCTTCAGCAGGGTGGCGCAGAGCGCCGGCGTCAGCACCAGGGCGACCAGTACCGAGAGCACCATGGCCGAGACGATGGTGACCGAGAACTGGCGATAGATCACACCGGCCGAACCCGAGAAGAAGGCCATGGGCACGAACACGGCGGACAGCACCAGGGCGATGCCGACCAGGGCGCCGGTGATCTGCTGCATCGATTTCCGCGTCGCATCGCGCGGCGACAGGCCTTCCTCGCTCATCACGCGCTCGACGTTCTCGACCACGACGATGGCGTCGTCGACCAGGAGGCCGATCGCCAGCACCATGGCGAACATGGTGAGCACGTTGATCGAATAGCCGAGCGCCAGCAAAACGCCGAAGGTGCCGAGCAGCACCACCGGCACGGCGATGGTCGGGATCAGCGTGGCACGGAAGTTCTGCAGGAAGAGATACATGACGAAGAATACGAGGACGATCGCCTCGATCAGCGTCTTCACCACTTCCTCGATCGAGACCTGCACGAAGGGCGTGGTGTCGTAAGGGTAGACCGCCTCGACGCCGGGCGGGAAGAGGGGCGAGAGTTCCGTGATCTTGGCGCGCACGCGGTCGGCGGTGGCCAGCGCATTGGCACCGGCAGCCAGCTTGATGCCGATACCGGCGGCCGGCTTGCCGTTGTAGCGGGCGATGACGTCATAGCCTTCGCTGCCGATCTCGATCCGGGCGACGTCGCGGAGGTGGACGGCAGCGCCCTCGGCCGAGCCCTTGACCAGGATGGCGCCGAACTGCTCGGGCGTGTTGAGCTGGCTCTGGGCGATGATGGTCGCGGTGAGCTGCTGGCCGGGCGACGGCGGCGTGCCACCGAGCTGGCCGGCGGAGACCTGGATGTTCTGCGCCTTGATCGCGCTGGTGACGTCGACCGCCGTGAGACCGAGGGCGTTCAGCTTGGCCGGGTCGAGCCAGATGCGCATGGCATATTGGCTGCCGAAGAGCTGGATGTCGCCGACGCCGTCGACCCGGCTCAGCGGATCGAGCAGGGTCGAGCCGATGAAGTCCGCGAGGTCGATCTGGCTCAGGCTGCTGGTGCCGGCGTTGAGGCCGATCACCATCAGGAAGTTGCGCGTCGCCTTGGCCACGGTGACGCCCTGCTGCTGCACCGCCTGGGGCAGGAGGGGCATGGCGAGCGACAGCTTGTTCTGCACCTGGACCTGGGCGATGTCCGGATTGGTGCCGGCGTTGAAGGTCAGGGTGATGATCGACTGCCCGGCCGAGGACGAACTCGACGACATGTAACGCAGGTGGTCGATGCCCTTCATCTTCTGCTCGATCACCTGGGTGACCGAATCCTCGAGCGCCTTCGCCGAGGCACCGGGATAGGTGGCGGAAATCGAGATCGAGGTGGGCGCGATCGCGGGATATTGCGCGATCGGAAGGTTCAGGATCGCCAGGGCGCCCGCCATCATCACGACGATGGCGATCACCCAGGCGAAGATGGGACGGTCGATGAAGAAACTGGCCATGACGAGGGTCTCCCGGCCGTTACTGGGCTGGCGTGGCGGGGCCCGTGGGGGCGCCGCTCGCGGCCAGGGTGGCGGGTATCGGATCGACCTTGGCGCCCGGACGGACCTTCTGCAGGCCGTCGACGATCAGCTTGTCGCCGGGCTTCAGCCCGTCCGTGATCAGCCACTTGTCGCCCACCGCCTGATCGGCGGTCACGATGCGCGCGGCCGCTGTGCCGTCCGCCTCGACCACCATGGCCGAAGCCTTGCCGGTCGGCGTCCGGGTGATGCCCTGCTGGGGTGCCAGGATGCCGTGCTCGTCGATGCCGACCTGCACGACCGCCCGCACGAACATGCCGGGCAGAAGCTGCGCCTTGGGGTTCGGGAAGACGGCGCGCAGGGTGACCGTGCCGGTCCCTTCCGCCACCAGGGTTTCGGAGAATTTCAGGGTGCCCTGCAGGGGATAGGTCGAGCCGTCCTCCAGCACCAGGGTGACCTTGGCATTGTCGGGGTCGACACCGGTCAGCCTGCCGTCGGCCATCGCCGCCTTCAGGCGCAGGAGATCGGCGCTCGACTGGGTGACGTCGACATAGATCGGGTCGAGCTGCTGAACGGTCGCCAGCGCCGTCGCCTGGTTGGTCGTCACCAGGGCGCCGCGGGTGACCGCGGAGCGGCCGACGCGGCCGGCGATCGGGCTCTTGATCAGGGCGCGGTCGAGGTTGATCTGGGCGGTCGCCAGGCTCGCCTTGGCGGAGGCGACATCGGCTTCGGCCTGTTTCCGCGTGGCCACGGTATCGTCGTAGTTCTGCCGGCTGACGGCGCTGGTCTGCACCAGGGCGGCATAGCGTTTCTCGCTGAGCCGGGCAATCTCGAGCGTGGCCTCGGCGCGGGCGAGGGCCGCCGCCGCACTGTCGACCGCGGCCTGATAGGTCGCCGGGTCGATCTGGTAGAGCGGTGCACCGGCCGCGACCTCGGCGCCTTCCTCGAACAGCAGGCTGGTGATAATCCCGTCGACCTGGGGCCGGATTTCGGCCACCTGGAAGGCGGCGGTGCGGCCCGACAGCTCGCGGGTGATGGGAACCGCCTGCGCTTCGAGCGTGACAATGCCGACCTTCACCGGTCCCTGGGGCGGCATGCCGCCCTGTTGCTGCTGCTGGTCGCAGCCGGCAAGCCCGGCGACTCCCGCCAGCGCCAGCGCGGCAAGGCCGAGAAGAGGGGAACGCTTCACGATCGCCATAAGACACCCGTCATAACGTTGAATGCCGGCGGGACCCCTGGTCCCCACCGAACCGTTGGCAGCGCTCCCCCCGACGCTTCCATGATGTTGTTGCTTAGAATGAACGTTCATTCTAACATCAAGTCAAGCATCGAATTCAGTCGGGCCCCGCAGGACGGGGCCGTCAGGAGTGGCAATGACCCCGGCCGAACACGGCGGTGACAAGGGCGAAGCGCGGCGCCGGCAGATCCTGGAGGCCGCAATCCGCTGTTTTCGCAAGAACGGCTTCCATGCTGCCAGTATGTCTTCACTGGCCAAGGAAGCAGGCATGAGCGTTGGGCATATCTACCATTACTTCGAGAACAAGGAGGCCATCATCGCCGCCTTTGTCGAGGAGAAGCTCGAGAGTTTCCACGACCTGATGAACCGCCTGCGCGAGACCGGGGCGCCGCTGGCCGATGCCATGGTGGCCGATGCCGTCCATGGCTTCGACGATATGTGCGATCCCGACAATGCCGCCCTGTTCCTGGAAATCACGGCCGAGGCGGCGCGCAACCCGGCCATAGGGGCCGCCGTGCGCGACGTCGATCGGAAAATACGTTCGGCCTTTAGCGATTTCCTGGCCGAGAGCTGCGGCTGCGGCGAAAACGGCGACCGCGCCGCGCTGAACGGCAGAATCGAGATGATCGCCGCGGTCTATGAAGGCCTGACCATAAGGGCGATCCGTCACCCGGATCTCGACCGCGAGGCGACTTTAGAGGCGCTCCGCCTGGTCATCAGCCGCCTGATGTCCCCTTGAAGCGCGGCTCCCGCCGGGGCTTCCTGTCGCAGCCGTTTGACAGAGTGGGGGCCGATCCCATATCCGCAGAGGCAGTGGCGTCGACGGGAGGCATGTCATGAACGAGAATTGGCATGTCCGCGAGGCCGGCGACGTCCTGGCCGAACTGGCCAGCGGCCCGCGGGGCCTCGGTGCCGAGGAGGCCGCCCACCGCTTGGCCGAATACGGCCCGAACGCCTTGCCCCAAGCGGAGCCACCGAGCGCCCTTCGCCGCTTCCTGGCCCAGTTCAACAGCGCGCTGATCTATTTCCTGCTGGCGTCGGCCGCCGCCGCCTCGGCGATCGGTCATTTCGTCGATGCCGGCGTGATCCTGGCCGTGGTCCTGGTCAACGCCGTGGTGGGCTTCCTCCAGGAGGGCAAGGCGCAGCGCGCGCTGGCCGCCATCGCCGCCCTGGTGGCGCCGCACGCCAATGTGCTGCGCGACGGTCGGCGGGAAGGGGTCGCGGTCGCCGACCTGGTGCCGGGCGACATCGTGCTGATCGAGGCGGGCGACCGGGTGCCAGCCGACCTGCGCCTGACCGTGGCCCATGCCCTGACCATCGACGAGGCGCTGCTGACCGGCGAATCGGTCGCTGCCGCCAAGACCACCGCCCCCGCACCCGCAGAGGCGGCGCTGGGCGAGCGTCACTCCATGGCCTATTCGGGGACGCTGGTCGCCGCCGGCCAGGGCCGCGGCGTGGTCACCGCGACCGGGCGAGAGACCGAGATCGGCCACATCGGCACCCTGGTCGGCACGGTGGATGCCGGGACGACGCCACTGCTCCGCCAGATGGACGGCTTCGGGCGCCGCATCACCGTGCTGATCGGCCTGGGCTCGCTGGTCCTCTTCCTCTTCGCCGTGCTCGCCCGCGGCTACGGCTGGAGCGAGGCACTGATCGCCGTGGTGGCGCTGGCCGTCGGCGTCATGCCCGAAGGGCTGCCGGCGGTGATGACCATCGCCCTCGCCATCGGGGTGCAGCGCATGGCGGCACGCAAGGCGGTGGTGCGCCTGCTGCCCGCGGTCGAGACGGTAGGCGCCACCTCTGTCATCTGCACGGACAAGACCGGGACTCTGACCCGGAACGAAATGACGGCGCGCCGCGTCGCGGTGCCCGGCCACGACCTGTTCGCCACCGGCGGCGGCTATGCCCCGGACGGCAAGCTGGAGAGCGAGGGCGACGATGTCGCGGCGCTGGCCGCCAGCCTGCCGCTGCTGCGCTGCGCCGTGCTCTGCAACGACGCCCGCCTGCATCCGGTGGACGGCCAGTGGCGGGTCGAGGGCGATCCCATGGAAGGCGCCCTGCTCGCCCTCGCCGGCAAGGCCGGCATCGACACCCTCCACTTGCGCAGCGAATGGACACGGCGCGACACCGTGCCTTTCGATGCCCGCCACCGCTTCATGGCGACGGTGAACCACGGCGCCGACGGCCGCACCTATCTCTGCGTCAAGGGCGCGCCGGAACGCCTGCTGCATCTATGCACGCGCCAATTGATGCCCGACGGCAGCATCGTGCCCCTCGATTCCCGCCACTGGCATCTCCTGGTCGAGGAAGCGGCGGCGGCGGGCGAGCGGGTGCTGGCCTTCGCCGCGGCCGAGGCGCCGGCAGGCCCCATCAGGGCCGATGCCCTGGGGGCCGAGCCGGTCTTCCTCGGCCTGGTCGGCTTCATCGATCCGGCGCGCGACGAGGCGGTGGCGGCCATCGCCGAATGCCGCTCGGCCGGCATCGCGGTCAAGATGATCACTGGCGACCATGCCGCCACGGCACTGGCGATCGCCCGGGCGCTCAATCTCGCCGACCGCCCCCTGGTCGCGACCGGGGCCGATGTCGACCGGCTGAGTGATGCCGATCTGCCCGATTTCGTCCAAAAGGCGGATGTCTTCGCGCGCACCAGCCCGGAACACAAGCTGCGCATCGTGCAGGCCCTGCAATCGCGCGGTGCCGTCGTCGCCATGACCGGCGACGGCGTGAACGACGCACCGTCCTTGAAACAGGCCGACGTCGGCATCGCCATGGGCGGCAAGGGCACCGACGCGGCGCGGGAAGCGGCGCGGATCGTTCTGCTGGACGACAATTTCGCTTCGATCGTCGCGGCCGTGCGCGAGGGCCGCACGGTCTACGACAATATCCGCAAGGTGATCGCCTGGACCCTGCCGACCAATGGTGGCGAGGGGCTGACCGTGATCGCCGCCATCGCCGCCGGCGTAGTCATGCCCATGAGCGCGGTGCAGATCCTGTGGGTCAACCTGGTGACCGCGGTCACCCTCGGCCTCGCACTCGCCTTCGAGCCGGCCGAGCCGGGCCTGATGGCGCGGCCGCCACGCAGCGCCGGGGCGCCCCTGCTCGACGGTTTCATGGCCTGGCGGGTGGTCTTCGTTTCGTTGCTCTTCGCGCTCGCCTGCCTCGGCGTCTTCCATCTCGCCCAAGCCCAGGGGCGCGACCTCGAGACGGCGCGCACCATGGTGGTCAACACGCTGGTGGTGCTCGAGATCTTCTATCTGTTCAACGTGCGCTACCTGAGCCTGCCCTCGGTCACGCTGCGCGGCTTCTTGGGTACGCCGGCCGTGCTCTGGGCGGTCGGGCTGGTCAGCCTGGCGCAGCTGCTCTTCACCTATGTGCCGCTGTTCCAGGAAGTGTTCGGGACGCGGGCGCTGACGCTCGCCGAAGGGGCGGTGCCGGTCGCGGCCGGCGTCGGCCTGATGATCGCGCTCGAGGCCGAAAAGGCGGTGCTGCGCCGCTTCCGCCTGTTCGGGCAGGGCGGCGCAGCCTGAGCCTTACGAGAAGATGGTGGCCAGCTTCTCGTTCGAGGAGAAGGCCGGGGTGGCGCCGCTCATGTCGGTGATCTTGTCCCAGGCGGCGGCGACGTCTTCCGCCGTCGCCTCGTGGCCGAGCTTCACGCCCGTGCCTTCGACGATCTGCACCAGCGAGTAATAGCCGGCACCAGCTTCCAGGATGACGCCGTTCGGCGAATTTTCCTGAACGAGGTGCAGCACGCCGGAGGTCACCAGTTCGGGCTTCAGGCCTTCCAGGATCGCGGGCGGCAGCAGGTTCTCGGTCATGCGGGTGGCGGCGACCGGGGCGATCGTGTTCACGCGGATGTCGTGCTTCTGGCCTTCCAGCTTCAGCGTGTTCATCAGGCCGACCAGGCCGAGCTTGGCCGAGCCGTAGTTGGCCTGGCCGAAGTTGCCGTAGAGGCCCGAGGCCGAAGAGGTCATGACGACACGGCCGTAGTTGCCCGCCATCAGGTGCGGCCAGGCCGCCTTGGTGACATAGACCGAGCCCATCAGGTGGACTTCGACCACCAGCTTGAAGTCGGCCAGTTCGACCTTCGAGAAGCTCTTGTCGCGCAGGATGCCGGCGTTGTTGATGACGATGTCGAGCTTGCCGTAAGCGTCGATCGCGGTCTGTACCAGGGCCGCCGCGGTTTCGGGCGTGGAGACCGAATTGGTGTCGGCCACCGCTTCGCCGCCGGCCGCCTTGATTTCGTCGACCACGCGCTGGGCGGCACCGGCCGAGGAGCCGGAACCGTCGACCGCACCACCGAGGTCGTTGACCACGACCTTGGCGCCCCGCGCGGCGAGGGCGAGGGCGTGCGAACGGCCGAGGCCGCCGCCGGCACCGGTGACGATGGCAACGCGATTGTCGAAGCGGATGGACATGCGAACTCTCCGTCTTTCCTTAGTTTCTTGGTGCACTCTGGCCCGGGGGGTTCTATTGCCCACCGGAGCCATAGGGTCAAGGCCCCTGTGGCGCCGCCGCAGGGCTGTTCCGGCCTGACGTAGGGGAAGGTTGGAGTGTCAGGGCCACTTCGCCGGCTGAGGCGGCAGGCTCCGCTGCATGGCGTCGCGCTCGGCCCTGGTCAGGTCGAGCCATTTCAGCTTGAGGTCGAGCGGCATGGTCACCGTACCGTCGGCGGTGACGCCCAGGATCAGGGCGCGGCCGGCGTCGACCACGATCGGCTTGGTCCGCGCCGGCACCGACCATTTCCGCCGCACGGCCTGGCCGTCGGGCCCGGCGCCGACCACCTGCCAGGCCTTCTGGCCGCAGGCTTCGACGCGCAGGGGGGCGAGCTGCAGCACCTTGTTGCGCAGGGCCGACCTCGTCGCCATCCCGTCCCGCCAGGTATTGCGCGCATAGAAGATCGAACCGATCCCGAGTGCTGGGACGAGCGGCACCGAGACGGCATAGGTGGCGACCCGGTTCCAGAACTTGGAGAGCGCGAGATCGGTGGTCAGATGGCCGGGCACGGCGGGATCGGCCATCACTTCGGCGCTGTAGTCGCCGAAATGGAAGTCGACGAAATAGTCGTTCACATCCTGGCGGACCTCCGGCGTGCCGCGGCCGCCGGCGATCAGGGTACCGCTGCAGGAGACCAGCACACCGCCATGGGTGGTGCATTTGCCGTTCTCGATCCGGCCGTCGGCGACCGGGCGGGCGGTTTCCAGGACCTGCCAGTCCGCCAGCAGGTCGTGGATCGGCTGGATCGTGATCAGCAGGCCGCCGCCGAATAGGAGGACGACGCCGAACAGGGCGAAGATGGTCGCGCCGACGCCGTGACCGGGCGGCTTCGCCGTCAGCGGCCGGTCCGGAAACGCAATCCCGTGGTCGGACATCGTTCACCCCCCGGTTCGAGCCCGGCGGGATCCTATCACGGCTCGTTGCGCTGCGGCAGGGCCAGCGTCCACTGGCGGTAGAGGCCGAGCAGGCGGAGGGCGACGCAGATCGCCGCCCCCGCCAGCATCCCCGGCAGGGCGCCGATGTCGATCCAGTCGCAGGCGACGACCACGAGGCCGCCCGCCAGCGCCGCCACGGCATAGATCTCGCGCTGGAGCACGAGCGGGGTGCGCGTCACCAGCATGTCCCGCAACATGCCGCCGCCGATGCCGGTGACCATGCCGACCACGGCCGCCATCACCGGATCGACCCCGAAAGCCAAGGCCTTCTGGGTTCCCGCCGCAGCGAACAGGCCGAGGCCGATCGCGTCGAACAGGCGGACCGGCCGGCGGATCCGCGCCACCTGGCGGCGGGCCAGGATCGTGAAAGTACCGCCCGCCATGGCGAGGGCGAAATTATGCCAGTCCGCCAGGGTCTCGACCGGCGTCGCACCGATCAGCAGGTCGCGCGTGATGCCGCCGAACAGCGCAGTGACGAAGCCGAGCAGCAGGATGCCGAAAACATCGAGCTTCTCGCGAAGGCCGAGCACGGCGCCCGAGATGGCGAAGACGAAGATGCCGATCCCGTCCAGCAGCAGGATCAGCCATTGCACCGATTGTTCGAGCGGTACCTGTCCCGGCATCGTTTCCCCACATGGCCCGTCCGTCCCGGCCGGCCACGACGATACGATTTCGCCAGAGCAGCGGGAAGCCGCCCCTACCGTCATGGCCGGGTTCGCTGTACGGCTGTCCGGTCGAGGGCGCCGGGTCGTTCGAGGTGACTTGGCACCACTCAACGTCGTCATGCCCGGGCTTGTCCCGGGCATCCACGTCGCGACGTGCCGCCGTCGTCGACGCAAGGGGCGGCGTGGCGGCGTGGATGGCCGTGTCGAGCACGGCCATGACGATAGAGAGTGGTGCACGGAGGTCGTGAAACGACCCCGGCGCCCTCGGCCGGACAGCCGTGCGGCGAGCCCCGCTCAGCGGGTCAGGCTGCGGGCGATCACCATCTGCTGGATCTGGCTGGTGCCTTCGTAGATCCGGAAGATGCGGACGTCGCGGTAGAAGCGCTCGATGCCGTAGTCGGCGACATAGCCGGCGCCGCCGAAGATCTGCACCGCCCGGTCGGCCACCCGGCCCACCATCTCGGAGCAGAAATATTTGCAGCAGGCGGCCTCGGTCGAGACATTCTCGCCGGCGTCGAAGCGGGCGGCGGCATCGCGCACCATGCATTGGCCGGCATAGATCTCGGTCTTGCAGTCGGCCAGCATGGCCTGGATCAGTTGGAAATCGGCGATGCGCTGGCCGAACTGCTTGCGCTCGCTGGCATAGGCGATGCTGTCCGCGAGCAGGCGAAGCGCCACGCCGACGCAGACCGAAGAGATGTGCAGCCGCCCGCGGTCGAGCACCTTCATCGCGGTCTTGAAGCCCTTGCCCTCGATGCCGCCGATCAGGTTTTCCGCCGGCACGCGGGCGTCCTCGAAGATCACGTCGGCGATCTTGGCGCCCTGCTGGCCCATCTTCTTCTCAGGTCTGCCGATGCGGACACCCGGCGTGCCCGCTTCGACCACGAAGGCGGAAATGCCGCCCGCCCCCTTGATCGCGGGATCGGTCCTCGCCATCACGGTGAAGATGCCGGCCGTGGGCGCATTGGTGATGAAGCGTTTGGTACCGTTCAGCACGTAATGATCGCCGTCGCGCCGGGCCGAGGTCTTCAGCGAGGCGGCGTCCGAGCCCGCCTCCGGCTCGGTCAGGCAGAAGGAGGAGGTCAGTTCGCCCGAGGCGAGCTTCGGCAGGTAGCGGGCCTTCTGTTCCGCCGTGCCGTCGATGATCAAGCCTTGCGCGCCGATCCCGACATTGGTGCCGAAGGCGGAGCGGAAGGCGGGCGACGTCTGGCAGAAGGTGAACATCACCTCGATCTCGTCGCTCATGGCGAGGCCGAGGCCGCCGTATTCCTCCGGGATCGAGAGACCGTAGAGGCCGAGCTCGCGCATCTCGGCCAGGATCTCGGCCGGCACCGCGTCGTCGTCGGAGACGCGCGCCTCGGCCGGGCGCAGGCGCTCGCGCACGAAGCGCTCCAGGGTCTCGATGAACTGGGCGCGGGTCTCGCGGTCGATCGCCATTCTCTCCCCTCCGGTGCCGGATTTTCTTGGCCGCGGAGTGAAGCACTTTCTATTTCAGTCGACCAGCGTTCCGGCGCAGGCGATTGACTCCCGCGTCGAAGCCACTATGACGGGGGCCTCGGCGGGCGAGGGTTCGGTGGCATGAAGGTTGGAATCGAGATGGGGGTGCAGGGAAGCGGCGCGCCCGCCCTGCTCGATCTCGAAGAACTGCTGGCCACCCGCCTGCTCGTCCAGGGCAATTCGGGTTCGGGCAAGTCGCACCTTTTGCGCCGGCTCCTGGAACAGAGTGCCGCCTATGTCCAGCAGGCGGTGATCGACCCGGAAGGCGATTTCGTCACCCTGGCCGAGAAATACGGTCATGTCGTGGTCGAGGCGACGCGCTCCGAAGGCGATCTCACCCGGATCGCCTCCCGCGCCCGCCAGCACCGCGTCTCGGTCGTGCTCAGCCTCGAAGGCCTGGATGCCGAGGAACAGATGCGCGCCGCCGCCGCCTTCCTGGGCGGGCTCTTCGATGCCGAGCGGGACTATTGGTACCCGATGCTGGTGGTGGTCGACGAAGCCCAGCTCTTCGCCCCCGCCGCTGCGGGCGACGTTTCGGACGAGGCCCGCAAGCTCAGCCTCGGCGCCATGGCGAACCTGATGTCGCGCGGGCGAAAACGCGGCCTGGCCGGCGTCATCGCCACCCAGCGCCTGGCCAAGCTCGCCAAGAATGTCGCCGCCGAAGCCTCCAACTTCCTGATGGGGCGGACCTTCCTCGACATCGACATGGCCCGGGCCGGCGATCTTCTCGGCATGGACCGGCGCCAGGTCGAGATGTTCCGCGACCTCGCCCGCGGCCATTTCGTGGCGCTCGGCCCGGCGCTCTCCCGCGTGCCGCTGCCGATCCGGATCGGCGCGGTCGAAACCTCCGGCCGGTCCACCAGCCCCGTCCTCGTGCCGCTGCCCGACGTGCCGCCGCCGGAAGATGCCCGCGACCTCCTGTTCAAGCCGGGGGCGGACGAGCCCGCCGTCTACCGTCCGGCGCCGCGCGTGCCGGTGGCGGCGCCGACCGCCGACATCATGCTGGAACTGGCGCGGAAGCGCCCGGCGCTCGGCCCGCCGCCGCCCGCGGAAGAGCCGGACGACGGCCTGACCGAGGCCGAGCGCAAGACGGCGCATCAAGAGATCATGCGCGAGATCCTGGCCGACCGGGACGCCGCCTATCGCACCGTCGCCGTGCTCTACCAGGATTTCCTGGTGCGCTGCCGGATCCGCCGCCTGACCGGCACGCCGCCCGACCTCGCCGCCTTCCGCCGCCTGCTCGCCCTGGTGCGCGCCGGCATCGATCCCGAGACGGGCGACGATTCGCCGGCCGCCCGGGCGATCGAGATGGCGGCGAAATTGCCCGAGGACATCCAGGGCATCTTCCTGCTGCTCGCCCAGGCGGCCATCGCCGGCCGGCCCTGCCCGCCGGATGCCGCGCTGGCCCGGGCCTATGGCACCCAGTCCCTGGGCCGGGCGCGGCGCCTGCTCGCCTATCTCGAGGAATGCGGCGTCATCGTCTGCCGCAACGATTTCCGCGGCGCCCGCGTCGTCGCTGTGCCCGACCTCGGCGTCGAGACCGCACCCGGCGACGCCAACGCCCCGGACGAGATGGCGGTCGAGTAGCAGGGGCCGGGGGGGGCGATGGGGGGCTGGGTCTATATCGTCACCAACCGGCCGAATGGGACGCTCTACGTCGGCGTGACCGGCGATCTCCTGCGCAGATCGTTTGAGCATCGTGAGGGGCTGGTCGACGGATTCACCAAGCGCTACGGCCTGAAGCGACTGGTCTGGTACGAAGCCCACGACGAGATCGCCCTGGCTATCCAGCGCGAAAAGAACATCAAGCATTGGCCCCGCGCCTGGAAGATGCGGCTGATCCACGCCGCGAATCCGACCTGGGCCGACCTCTACGACGCTATTTCCAGCCCCTGACGGTACCGGCATTTCCGCCGAGACTGGGCTCGCCTCTCTATCGTCATGGCCGTGCTCGACACGGCCATCCACGAGAACACCGCGCCGGGCGGAGAGACGTGGATCGCCGGGTCGAGCCCGGCGATGACGATCAAAGGCTATCGTTCCCGACGACACCACCACGCGCTTTCGCCAACCGGACAGCCATGAGACTTCGCCCGGCCATGACGACAGAGAGCCAAGCTTGCGCCACGCCCCTCAGATGATCGGGCTGTCGAAGCGGAGCACGCAGACCGAGCTTCGCTCGCCCCTGATGCCGAAGTCGTCGTCGTCGATCACCACCAGGGTGCGTTCGTCGAACCAGGACAGGCCCTCGATCTTGGTCGGCAGGCTGGATTCGCGGTCCGAATCGAGGATCAGGCGCTTTTCCAGGATCGGCAGGCCGAGTCGCTTCAGGGCGCGGCCGTCGGTCTCCTCCAGGGTCGGGCGGTGCTCGATCTCCAGCCAGGCGGGGGGCAGGCGCAGGTCCGCGGTCAGGCGGACGTGGAAGATCTTCGAGGCCTTCGCGGTCCGCTCGACGACGAGAAGGTCATAGGGGCCGACCGAGCTCATGTCGCCGATCTTCACGTCGTCGCGTTCGGCGTCCTTGTCGGTCTTGAAGGCGTTGGGCCGCTCCAGGCGATAGAGATGCTCGCATTCGACCTCGCGCTTCTTCACGTCGAAGGTGACGAGGCGGAGGTTGCGCGACCAGAGCGCCACCGACGGGTGGGGATGACCCAGCGCGCTCTGCGTCATGAAATGCAGGTGGCGCCCGTCGGACGACAGGGTCAGCCCCTCGAAGCCGCGGTTGAGCCGGCGCCGGGCGAAGACCTCGGGCAGGCGCTCGCGCACCGGATAGGGGGCGCGGCGGTAGAAGCGGGCGTTGCCCTTGGGCACGAGCCGTTCGATCACCGTACCGTCGGCGGCGATGTGCAGCAGGCTCGGGCCATATTCCTCGCCCGCCCAGAAGGTGCCGTCGGCCGCCGCGGCGACCGATTCGGGATCGACGCCGCCGGGATCGCCGGGCAGCAGTTCGCCGGAAAGATCGAAGGCTTGTTCGGTGTCGCCGGCGGCTTCGGCATCGCGCGGTGTGGGCAGGCCGCTCAGCGCCTCGCCCTTGGCGTCGCGAAGGCCGAGCTTGGAGGCGAGGCGGACCCGGGTCGCCGCGATGTCCAGGCCGACGATGGCGGGCTGGAACGCCGGCATCGGGAAGATCTTGGCCTTTTTGTCGCCGCCCGCCAGTTCGTCGGCGCCCTTGCCCAGGATTTCCTTCGCCTCGTCGGCGGGGATGTTCGGCCCGCGGTCGGTGATGGCGAAGAGGCGGCCCGGCGGATCGCCCGGCCGCCGCGACAGGCCCGAGCCGATGCCGAGCGAGAGGCGAAGCTCGTTGACGCCTTCCGCCTTCACCCGGCCGAGGTCGAAGGGCCTGACCGGCAGGGGGATGCGGCGGATTTCGGTCAGCCTGGCGGCCATGTCTCTCAGCCCTCGGTTTCTTCTTCTGTCCTGGCGCTCTCGTGCCAGCGGCGCAGGATCAGGTGGGAGAGTGCCGTGAGCAGGGCGAAGATCGCAATACCGGCGAAGGCGATCAGGGCCAATGCGGCGAACATGCGCGGCACATTGAGCCGCTGCCCCGCCTCGATGATGCGCCAGGCGAGGCCGGTCGCTCCCCCCGCCGTGGTCGAGGAGACGAATTCGGCCACCACCGCGCCGATCAGGGCGAGGCCGCCGGCGATCCGAAGCCCGGACAGGAAATAGGGCAGGGCGCTCGGCAGATGCAGCAGCCACAGGGTCTCCAGCCGTCCGGCGCCCTGGAGGCGGAAGAAATCTTCGAGCCCGGGATCGACCGAACGCAGCCCCAGCATGGTGTTGGACAGGATCGGGAAGAAGGCGACGATGGTGGCGCAGACCAGCATCACCGCGAAGGGATCCTCGACATAGATCAGGATGAGCGGCGCGATCGCCACGATCGGCGTCACCTGCAGGATCACGGCGTAAGGGTAGAGGCTCCGCTCGATCCAGCGGCTCTGCCGGAACAGGACGGCGAGGGCGAGGCTCGCCACCGCCGAGGTCGCCAGCGCCGCGAAGGTGATCTTCAGGGTGACGAAGAGCGAGACCGCCAGGATCGCCCGGTCGGCCCACAGCGTCTCTGCGATCAGCGACGGCGCCGGCAATATATAGGGCGGCAGACCGCGGACCCGGACCAGCTCCTCCCAACCGGCCAGCACGAAAAGGGCGACCAGCAGCGGCGCCGAGCGTTGCGAGAGCCGTCTCATGCCGCCATCGCCCGGCCGAGGGCGGCGGAGACCAGGCCGCATTGCCGCGCGTAATCGGCCGAGGCGCGGAAGGCGGCACCATCCGCGCTGTGCCCGATCGTGAGACTGTCGGCGACACGGCCGGGCCTGGCGCTCATCACCGCGATCCGGGTCGAGAGATAGACGCTCTCGAACACGCTGTGGGTGACGAAGAGCACGGTCAGGCCCTGGGCACGCCAGAGGTCGCGCAATTCGTCGTCCAGGCGAAGGCGGGTGATCTCGTCCAGTGCCGCGAAGGGCTCGTCCATCAGCAGAAGCTCGGGCTTGGCCGAGAAGGCCCGGGCGATCGAGACGCGCATCTTCATGCCCCCGGAGAGTTCGCGCGGCACCGCCTTTTCGAAGCCGGCGAGGCCGACCATCTCGATCGCCGCCTGCGCCGCCGCCAGCCGTTCCGCCCGGTCGAGGCCCTGGAGGCGGAGCGGCAGGGCGACATTGTCGATCACGCTGGCCCAGGGCATCAGGGTCGGCTCCTGGAAGACGACGCCGATGCGCGGCCGCGCGCCGGCCCAGGCGATCGCGCCTTCGGTCGGCCGTTCCAGCCCCATGACGAGGCGGAGCAGGGTGGACTTGCCGCAGCCCGACGGCCCCAGGATCGACAGGAACTCGCCCCGTTCCACCTCGAGCGAGACGCCGGACAGTGCCTGGGTGCCCGAAGCGAAACGGTGGCCGAGACGGTCGAGGCCGAGCAGCCTCACTTCAGGCCGACACCCTTGTTCACGAATTGCAACGTATAGGCCTTGGTCAGCGCCAGGTCGGCCGGATAGATGCCGGCCTTCACCGTGCCGTCGAAGAAGCTCTTCCAGCGGGCGTCGGTCATGGCGCCGATGCCGTGGGTGAGCGCGTCGCCCGATTCGACGATGCCGTGCTCGTTCAGCACCTTGATCGCATAGGCGAGCTGGTCGTCGGTCATGTCCGGATTGGCCGCCTTGATCAGGGCGTTGGCCTTGGCCGGATCGCCGCGGAGATAGGTCTTCCAGCCGATCGCGCTGGCGTCGACGAAGCGCTGCACGAGATCGGGCTTGCCGTCGATCATGTCCTGGCGGGCTTCGATCGTGGTCGAATAGGTATCGTAACCGTAATCGGCCAGGAGCAGCACGACGGGCTTCACGCCGGCCTGTTCGACCGTATAGGGCTCGGACGAGAGATAGCCCTGCATGACCATCATCTTGTCGGCGAGGAAGGGGGCGGCGGAGAAATTATAGGGGCGGATCTGGTCGTCGGTATAGCCCTGCGTCCGCTTCAGCCACAGCCAATAGGTCTGCAAGGCATCCTTGGAGAGCAGGATCGGCCGGCCTTTCAGCGAAGCGAGATCGGTCACGCCCGTATCGGGATGGGCGACCAGCACGCGCGGTTCCTTCTGGAAGATCGAGGCGACGGCGCGGATCGGGATATTGTTCTGCACGTAGTTGAGGGCGCCGTAACCTTCGCCGCCCATGTTGAAGTCGACCCTGCCGGCGGCCAGCAGCAGGGCGTGATTCACCTGCGGCCCGCCCATGCGGATCTCGACTTCGAGGCCGTATTTCTCGTAAGTGCCGTCGGCCACCGCCTGGTAGAAGCCGCCATGCTCGGCCTGGGCCAGCCAATTGGTGCCGAACACCACCTTGTCCTTGGCCAGCGCCGGCGCCGTCATCCCCGCGAAGGCCAACGCCAGGGCCAGAAGCCGCTTCACCATGTCCCGTCTCCCCTTTGGAAGGTTAAGAGGATAGGCCGGGACGCGGCGCGTTCAAGCCCTCGCCTGCACCGCGAGCGGTCCGAGGCCGCGGGCACGGCAGGCTTCGGCCAGGGCGAGGGTGACGATGGTGCCGAGGGCATAGCCGGCGATCACGTCGGAAGCATAGTGGTTCAGCATCACCGCGCGGGCCACGGCGGGCAGTACGGCGAGGGCCATGAACACCGGCCGGAGCCGGGGCCAGAGACAGCCGAGGGCCGCAGCGAAGCCGGCGATCGCCTGGGAATGGCCGGAGGGGAAGGAATTCCAGTCCGCGCTGATTTCGAAGAAATGGACGCCGTAAGTGCCGTCGGCGACCAGCAGGCGCGGCCGCGCCCGGGCGACCAGGATCTTGATCACATTGATCAGCCAGCCGCCCATGGCGACCGCGCCGATGACGAAACCGGCCCGAACCACCCAGTCCCGGCGGCGGCGCCACAAGGCCCAGGCCAGCACGGCGGCGGCGGAAGCGAACATCCAGCCCGAACGGCCGACCTCGTCGATCGCGGCGAAAAAGGCCTTGTCCCCTGCCGGCAGGCTATAGAGCCAGAGCGCCAGCGGCCGGTCACCCCAGAAGCCGAGGGTGAGCAGGCCGAGGCAGGCCGCCGCGGTCACGGCGCCGTGCCGGGCCAGGATCCGGGCCGTGCCGGCCATACTGTCCTGGGCCAGGGTCCAGATCAGGGCGGCCGGGCTCATGGCGTGCGTTGCAGGATCGCGATGTCGACCGGCTTGCCGCGCGAGACGTTGATGCCCTTCACATGGGCGAGGTCCTGGAAGCCGGTGCTGCCGATCGCGGCCTTGAAGGCGTCCATGCTGCCGGCCTCGACCAGGGCGACGGCGCCCGGCGTCGCGGCGAAGATCCGGCCGGCGTCTTCGGCGCCGGTGATCTTCAGGTCGGTCCGGGTCTCGAACACCAGGCTCGGCTCGCCATAGCCGGTGGCGACCAGGGCGGGCGCATTCTCGAGGCCCAGGCGGTCGAGTTCGGCGCGGACGCCGCGTGCCGGCCAGAGCGCGTCGATCCCGGGCAGGATCGCGCTGAAGGCGGCGCCATAGAGGAAGGCGGCGCCGACCACCATGATGGGGATCGCCCGCCCGGCGGCACCGCGCGCCAGCAGGACCAGGGCGGCGACGGTGGCCATGGCACCGACGGCGGCGGCGGCGATGCCGGCGAGGCCCGGCCCGCCGGCGAAATGCCATTCGAGCCCGGCGAGGCCGCAGCCGAGGGCCAGGCCGACCGCACCGAAGACCGCGAGGACCAGGAACCGCCACGCCTTGCCGAGCCCCGTCTCCGGCCGGAAGCCGTCCAGTGCCGCGGCGGTGCCGAGCAGCAGCAGGGCCGGGAAATAGGGCAGGGTGTAATGGGGCAGCTTGGTCGGCACCAACTCGAACAACAGGAAGCCGGGCACCGCCCAGGCGAGGCAGAAGCGCACCCAGGGCTCCCGCCGCTGCGCGAAGGCCCAGGGAATCCCGAGGCCGACCAGCACGGCGCCGGGCCACAGCATGGCGGACAGGGTGACGAAGTAATAGCCGGGCGGGGCGCCGTGGCTCTCCTCCCCGCCGAGCAGCTTGGGCACGAGGTCGCCGCCGACCGAATTGGCCAGGAAGGCGCCCTTGGTCAGCAGCGTGATGGCGACGATCCAGGGCACCGCGATCGCCGCCACGATGATGAGGCCGGCGAGCGGGCGGAGCGCCTTCAGATAGTCGAGCGTGCGCCCCTTGCCGCGGTCGGCGATCGCCAAGCTGGCGACGGCGAGGGCGGCGATCAGGGGCGTGATCGGTCCCTTGATCAGGATGCCGATGCCCATGAAGGCCCAGCCCGCCAGCGGCGCGGCGATCGAAACCGCCTGACCCGCCGCCCGCCGGACATAGACCAGGCCGAAGGCGGCGAGCGCGCCGACGGTCGAGCCGAGCAGCATGGCGTCGGTCTTGGCCAGGCGCGCCTCGATATTCATGGTCAGGGCCGCGGCCAGCAGGGCGGCGGCGGCGAAGGCGACATTCTCGCCCGCGAAGCGCCGCCCGAAACCATAGAGCAGGAGGACGCCCATCATGGCGCCGAGCAGGGAGGGCAGGCGGTAGACCCAGATCGGGCTGGCCGCGCCCTCGCCCACCAGGGCGACGGCGGCCGATTGCAGCCAATAGATGCCGATCGGCTTTTTGTAGCGCGGCACGTCCTGGAAGCGGATGTCGACGTGATTGCCCGTCTCGGCCATCTGCCGGCTGGCCTGGGCGAAGCGGGATTCGTCGCGGTCGGTCGGCGGCAGGGCGGCGAGGCCCGGGGTCAGGACGGCGAGGCAGAGCAGGACGAGGGCCAGGAACCTGGCCCAGGACGCCCCCGCCTGCTCAGCGGGCGCCGCCATCGTCGCGCAGCCGGATCGGGAAGTGGGAGCGCTTGATCAGCCACCAGACGCCGAACAGGTCGGTCGCGCCGACCAGGGCGCGGTCGAGCGTGCCGTATTTCGAGGTGCCGGCTTCCCGTGCCCGGTGGTTCACCGGCACCGGCACGACCTTGGCGCCATGGCGCCGGGCCAGCGCCGGGAGGTAGCGGTGCATATGGTCGAAATGCGGGAATTCCATGAACAGGTCGCGGCGGAACATTTTGAGGCCGCAGCCGGTGTCCTTGGTGCCGTCGTTCAGCAGCTTGCGGCGCAACCAGTTGGCGAAACGCGAGGCATAGCGCTTCTGCCAATTGTCGTTCCGCTTGATTCGCTCGCCGGCGATCACGCCCGGCTGCTCCGGCCCGTTGGCCACGGCCCAGAGCTTGGGCAGGTCGGCCGGGTCGTTCTGGCGGTCGCCGTCGAGCGTGCCGATCCAGGTGCCCTTGGCGGCCAGCACGCCCGAGCGCACGCCCATGCTCTGGCCATAACGCCGGGCGTGGCGCACCAGGCGCAGTTCCGGCGTGTCGCCCATGCGGGCCTGGAGCCGGGCCGCGGTGGCGTCGTCCGAACCGTCGTCGACGAAGATCACCTCGAAGGCGATGCCCAGCGGGCGCAGGGCCGCCAGCACTTCGTCCAGCAGGGGGACGACGTTTTCCTGCTCGTTCAGGGCCGGAATGACGATACTGAGATCCATGGTGGGCAACTCGCTGGCCAAACGTGCAAGGGTCTAGCCTCTCGCCGCCCGTTTGTCACCCGTCACAGCAGAATGACCGAGGCGAGGCCAAGGAAGGCGAAGAAGCCGACGACATCGGTCACCGTGGTGACGAAGACGCCGGAGGCCACGGCGGGATCGACCCCGACCCGTTCGAGCGTGAGGGGGACCAGCACGCCGGCCAGCGCCGCCGCCACCATGTTGATGATCATGGCGAGGCCGAAGACGATCCCCAGGTCGAAATTGCCGAACCAGGCAAAGCCGATGGCGCCCACGATCGCGGCGAAGACCAGGCCGTTGATGGCGCCGACCAGCACTTCCTTGAGCACGACGCGCTTGGCGTTGGTCGAGGTCAGCTCGCGCGTCGCCAGGGTGCGGACGGCGACGGTCAGGGTCTGGGTCGCGGCATTGCCGCCCATCGAGGCGACGATCGGCATCAGCACGGCGAGCGCCACGATCTTCTCGATCTCGGCATCGAACAGGCCGATCACGGCCGAGGCCAGGAAGGCGGTGCCCAGATTGACGAAGAGCCAGGCGAAGCGCGTCCGCGTCGTGGTCCAGACCGATTCCTGGATGTCGGTCTCGGCCACGCCGCCGAGCAGCATGGCGTCCTCTTCGACTTCTTCCTCGATCACGTCGGCGACGTCGTCGGCCATGATGACGCCGGCCAGGCGGCCCTCGCGGTCGACCACGGCGGCGGAAACCAGGCGGTATTGCTGGAACAGGAAGGCGACTTCTTCCTGGTCCATGTCGACCGGGATCAGATGCTCCGCCTCTTCCATGATCATGCCGAGGGGGAGGTCGGCGTTGGAGCGCAGCACGCGGTCGAGCGGCAGCTTGCCGACCGGGCGGCGCTCCCCGTCGACGATCTCGATCTCGAAGAAGCGGTCGGGCAGTTCCGCCTCGTTGCGCAGGAATTCGAGGAGCCGGCCCACGGTCCAGAAATCCGGCACCGCGACCACGTCGGGCTGCATCAGCCGGCCGGCGGAATCTTCCGGATAGGACAGGCCTTCCTGCAGCGTGGCGCGCTCGTCCGCCGGCAGTTCGGCCAGGACCTCGGCCTGTTGCTCGTCGTCGAATTCGTTGAGGACATAGACCGCGTCGTCGGTGTCGAGCTGGGACAGCGCGGCGGCGGTTTCGCGCGGGCCGATCAGGTCCAGCACTTCGGCCAGGACCGGGCCGTGCAGTTCGGACAGAAGCTCGGGGTCGAGGTCGTCGCCGAGCGAGGCGAAGAGGACGCGGCGCTGGTCGTGCGACAGATGCTCGATCAGGTCGGCCAGGTCGGCGACATGGAGGGCGCCGGCGAGGCCACGCACCGCCTCGGCCTCGCCGCTGTCGAGCGCCGCGACGATGTCGTCGTGCAGTTCCCCGTCCGATCCGGCAATGCGGTCGTCGAGCGGTTCGCGCAGTTGCGTCTCACCCATGATAGATTCCTGCGCAACAAGCCCGCCCGTTGCCGAAGCTAGCGAAGCCCGGCCCGGTGCGAAAGGGGCCGGCGCAGGAATCTACCGGCCGGTGCGTTCCATTGCCGTAACAGGACGCATGACAGGACAGGATGATGGGCATCTCGCCCGCGACTTCGGTGCCCGACGATGACTTGTTGATGGCACGGATTGCCGGCGGTGACGAGGCGGCCTTCGCCCTGCTCATGGACCGCCACCTGTCGCGCGCCGTCGCTTTGGCACAGCGCGTGACGGGCAGCCGCGCCATCGCGGACGAGATCGCGCAGGAAGCCTTCCTGCGGGTCTGGACCCGAGCGGCGGCCTGGCAGCCGACGGCGCGCGTCTCGACTTGGCTGTGGCGGATCGTGATGAACCTTGCCCTCGACCATATGCGGAAGGCGCGCCCGACCCCGCTCGACGACATCCCGGAACCGGTCGACCCCGGCGAGGACCCGGAGATGGCGACCGAACGGGCGGCGCTCGCCCGCGCGCTCGATGCGGCCCTCGGCGGCCTGCCGGAGCGCCAGTCGCGCGCCGTGCGGCTCTGCCTGGTCGACGGCTTCAGTCAGGCCGAGGCCGCGGCCGTGCTGGAGGTCAGCGAAGGCGCCCTCGAATCCCTTCTGGTCCGGGCCCGGCGCGCCTTGCGCGCCAGCCTGGCGGACTATGCCCCGGCGGAGGCCGGCTGATCATGACCCGACCGATGACCGACAAGCATTTCGCCGAACTCCTGGACCGCCTGGGTCCCGATCTCGAAACCTGGCCGCCCGTCCTGGCGATCGAGGCGCGCGGCCTGCTCGCCACCTCGTCCGCCGCCCGGATCCTGCTGGCGGAGGCGCAGCGGCTCGATACCCTGGTGCGCCGCCCGGCGCCGGACGTGGCCGACCTGAAGGCCCGCATCCTGGCCGCGGCCCGCGCCACGGGCCAGACCATCCGCGACACTGTCGTGCCCTTCCGGCCGCGCCGCTTCCTGGCGCCGGCCGCCTTTGCGCTCGCCGCCTCGCTGCTGATCGGCGTCTTCGCCGGCTGGTCGGGCCTGATCGGCGATCCCCTCACCACCTATGCCGGCGACGATGCCGCGAGCCTCGAGCTTCAGGCCCTGACGGCGGGAGATTCCTATGACAGTTGATCGCCGCTGGTTCATCGGCCTGATCGTCGCCCTGGTGGTCTCGCTGGGCGCCAATCTGGTGGTCGCCGGCATCGTCGTCGCTCATCGCTGGGTTCCGCCGCCACCGCCGCCCTTCGCCCTGGGCGGACCCAGCGCCACCGAAGGCCTGTTCGGCCAGCTCTCGCCCGAGGGGCGGGACGTGGTCCGTGAGACCATGCGGGCCACGCGCAAGGAATTGCGCGACGAATTCCTGGCACTGCGTGAGAGCCGGAAGCAGGTCAAGGCCCTGCTCGAGGCCGATCCGCTCGACCAGGCGGCCCTGGCGGCGGCGCTCGACCACATGAATGCGCAGAATGCCGCGATCCAGGCCCGCTATCAGCGCGCCTTCGTCGAGGTGGCGAGCAAGCTCTCGGTCGAGGATCGCCGCCGCTTCAAGCCGAGCCGAGCCGACGACGGCCGCCCGCCCCGGCCGGAAGGGGCGGAACACGGCGGCCCTCCCGGCGGCCCGATGCTGGACGGCCCGATGCCGGATGATATGCCGCCGCCCCGGCCCTGACGTCACCAGGTGCCGGGCGCCAGCAGCTCGTAGGAGCGCAGCCGCGCGGCGAAGTCGTAGGTGATGGTGACCATCATCAGCTCGTCCGCCCCGACGCTCTCGGCCATGGCGCTCAGCCGCTCCTTCACTTGGTCGGCCGAACCGGCGACGCCCCGGGCCGCGACCAGCGCCAGGCGGCGGCGCACGTCGACCGGCAGGGTGTCGAGGTCGATGCCGTCCGGATCGGGGAAGGGGATGTTGCGCCCGGCCAGCAGATTGAGGACCCAGAGGTCCCGCGTCTTGGCCAGGCGCCGCGCCTCCGCCTCGGTATCGGCGGCCAGGGCGAAGACCGCCAGCATCAGGCGCGGCCGGTCGAACAGGCCGGGCCGGAAGCTCCGCCGGTAGGTCTCGACCGCGACGGCCAGACTGTCCGGATTGATGAAATGGGCGAAGGCGAAGCCGGCCCCCAGCGCCCCGGCATAGGCCGCCGAATCCCCGCCCGAGCCGAGCAGCCAGAGCTCCGGCATGGTTTCGCCCCGGGGCTGGGCGGCGATCTTGGCGAAGGGATGGTCCGGCGCCAGGTTGTCGCGCAGGAAACCCACGAGGTCGACGAGCTGTTCGGGAAACACTTCCGGGCCATAGGCGCTCGGCCCCGGGCGCAGCGCCGCGGTGGTGCGCTGGTCGGCCCCCGGCGCCCGGCCGAGGCCGAGATCGATCCGCCCGGGGTGCAAGGTCTCCAGCATGCGGAAGGCTTCGGCCACTTTGAGCGGGGCGTAATGGCTCAGCATGACGCCGCCGCTGCCGAGGCGGATCTTCTCCGTCACGGCCGCCAGATGGGCGATCAGTACTTCCGGGATCGAGCCGGCGAAGGCGGCCGAGGCGTGATGCTCGGCGCACCAGAAGCGGTGATAGCCGAGCGCCTCGACATGCTTGGCCAGGGCCACGGTCTCGGCGATCGCCTGGGACGGCGTGCCGCCGTCCCTTATCGGCGACTGGTCGAGGGCCGAAAGGGTGAAGCTCATGGCGCCGGCGTCGCCATCAGGGCGTCGTCGAGTGCCGCCGCGCGCTGCGCCGCCGGCCGGCCCTGCAGGCGGGCGGCATAGGCTTCGAACACGGGTCGGCGCGGGATCGAGCCGAACTGCAGGCCGAAGCCGATCTGCGCGCCGACATAGACGTCCGCCGCCGAGAAACGCTCGCCCAGCAGATAGGGGCCGGGGGTGAGGGCGCCTTCGAGGGCGGCCATGACCTCGTCGAAGGAGCCGTAGCCGACCATGCGCCGCTGCTCGGGCGGGACCTGGACGCCCATGGCCCGGTCGGTCACCGCGGCTTCGAGCGGCCCGGCCGCGAAGAAGAGCCAGCGGTAATAGGGGCCGCGGGCGCGGTCGCCCGGCGCCGGGGCGAGGCCGGCTTCGGGAAAGGCGTCGGCCAGATAGGCGCAGATCGCCGCCGCCTCGGTCACCACCGTGGTGCCATGGACCAGTGCCGGCACCTTGCCCATGGGATTGATCGCCAGATAGTCGGGCGACTTCATGGTGCCGCCATAGGTCAGGATCTCGGCCCGGTAGGGCTGCCCCACTTCCTCCAGCATCCAGCGCGCGATCCGCCCGCGCGACATCGGGTTGGTATAGAAGACCAGTTCGTCCGCCACGGCATTCCTCCCCAGGGTCTGGTGACGCGCCAAGCCTACACGGGCGGCGGCGATGGCGCATGGCCACCGCTTCATGGCACGATCGCGAAAACGTCAGGGCAGGGAGGAGCCGGACTGTGCCGCATCTCGAATTCTTCTTCGATATTTCGAGTCCCTGGACCTATCTCGCCTTCACCCGGATCGAGGCGGTGGCGGCGGAGGGCGGGGCGACCTTGACCTATCGCCCGTTCCTGGTCGGCGGCGTCTTCAACGCGGTCAACGACAGTGTCTATGCCTGGCGCGAGAAGCCGAACCCGGTGAAGCTCCGCTATTACGTCAAGGACATGCAGGATTGGGCGCGGGAAGTCGGCATCGTGATCGGCCAGCCGCCGGTCTTTCCGGTCAATAGTGTGAAGGTGATGCGGGGCTGCTTCGTCGCGGCCGAGCACGGCGTCCTGGTGCCCTATGCCAAGGCCCTGTTCGAAGCCTATTGGGGCCGGCTCGAAGACATTTCCCAGGATGCGGTGATCGCCCCCGTGCTCGCTGCCGTCGGTCTCGACCCGGCGGAATTCTTCGCCAAGATCGCCGCGCCCGACTATAAGGACCGGCTGCGCGCCAATACGGACGAGCTGATCGCCCGCGGCGGTTTCGGCTCGCCCACCATGTTCGTCGACGGGGACGACATGTATTTCGGCAACGACCGCCTGCCCCTCGTGCTCTCCGCCCTGAAGCGGGCGCAGGCGCGGGCATAATGCCGCCCCGCACCGCTGGCGGCTTGACAAGGGGCGCTCGAAAAACGCTTGGTTTGCGAAACGCGATCGACGAGGACGACGGTCATGAAGGTTGATGTGGCGATCATCGGCGGCGGGCCGGCCGGCCTCAGTTTCGCGCGGGCGCTCTCGGGCTGCGGCCTTGCCGTCGCCGTGGTGGAGCAGCAGGGCCACGACGCCCTGGCCGATCCCGCCTTCGACGGCCGCGAGATCGCCCTGACCCATGCCTCGCGCCGGATCATGGAAGAGCTCGGCCTGTGGGAGCGCCTGCCGGCCGAGGAAATTTCCCCGCTCCGCGATGCCAAGGTGATGGACGGGCCGTCGCTCTTCGCCATGAAGATCAGCGCTTCCGCCTCGGGCCACGACCAGCTCGGCTTCCTCGTTCCCAACCACCTGATCCGCAAGGCCGCCTTCGAATCCCTGATGGCGGCTGGCGAAGCCACGCTGCTGGCCGGCGTCCGTCTCGTCTCGCTGGAGCGGCGGGCGGAGGATGTGCTGCTCACCCTGTCCGACGGCACGACGATCGAGACGCGCCTCCTGGTCGCGGCCGACAGCCGCTATTCCGAGACCCGGCGGATGCTCGGTATCGGCGCCGCGTCGCGCGATTTCGGGCGGACCATGATGGTGTGCCGGGTCGAGCACGAATTGCCTCATGATCACGTCGCCTGGGAATGGTTCGGCTATGGCCAGACGCTGGCCATGCTGCCGCTCAACGGCAACCGCGCTTCGGCCGTGCTGACCCTGCCGGAGCACGAGATGAAGGCCACCATGGCGCTCGACGACGAGGCCTTCGGCCAAGCGATCACCGCGCGTTACGACGGAAGGCTCGGCCGGATGCGGGTGATCTCCACCCGCCATTCCTACCCCCTCGTCGGGGTCTATGCCCATCATTTCGCCGGCACGAGGGCGGCCCTGATCGGCGATGCCGCGGTCGGCATGCACCCGGTCACCGCCCATGGCTTCAACTTCGGCCTGCAGAGCGCGGAGCGCCTGTCGAGCCGGATGCGCAAGGCGATCGAAGGCGGGCGGGATTTCGCCGCCAATGCCCTGCTGGCCGATTACGAACGGTCGCACCGCCTGGCCACCTTCCCGCTCTACCAGGGCACCAATGTGATCGCCTCGCTCTATACCGACGACAGCGGCCCGGCCCGCCTGCTGCGCAAGGCGGCGCTGCATGTCGCCGACCGCCTGAGCCCGGTGAAGCGCGCCATCGCCGCCCATCTGACCCAGTCCGTCGCCTGAGGAACCGGGGCGGCGTTTGACCCCGCCGCCCCGTCCTGATAGGGTCCGCGCCCGCTCACAGCAGCGGCCGCTCCTTCTCCAGTCCGAGGTTCTCCGATGGCGTTCCGTTCGCCGCTCATCAACGTCATGGCGTCCGCCGCCACCAAGGCCGCCCGCGGCCTGAAGCGCGATTTCGGCGAGGTCGAGAACCTCCAGGTCTCGAAGAAGGGGCCGTCGGATTTCGTCTCGGTCGCCGACCAGAAGGCGGAAGACGTCCTCTATGCCGAACTGGCGCGCGTGCGCCCCGACTTCGGCTTCCTGATGGAAGAGCGCGGCATCGTCGAAGGCAGCGACAAGTCGCACCGCTGGATCATCGATCCCCTGGACGGCACCACCAATTTCCTGCACGGCCTGCCCCATTTCGCGATCTCGATCGGCTGCGAGCGCGACGGCGAGGTGATCGCCGGCGTGGTCTACAACCCGATCACCGACGAGATGTATTGGGCGGAGAAGGGCGCCGGCGCCTATTGCAACGACCGCCGCCTGCGGGTCGCCGTCCGCAAGGACCTGAAGGAATGCGTGATCGCCACGGGCATTCCGTTCCACGGCCGGGGCGACCACATGCGCTTCCTCAAGGAGCTCGGCCTCGTCATGCGCGAAGTGGCCGGCGTCCGGCGCTTCGGCTCGGCCGCCCTCGACCTCGCCTTCGTCGCCGCAGGCCGCTTCGACGGCTTCTGGGAGACCGGGCTGCAATCCTGGGACATTGCGGCGGGCATCATCCTGGTGCGCGAGGCGGGCGGTTTCGTGACCGACGTGCGCGGCGCCAAGAAGGTCCTGGAAGCGCCCGAGATCATCGCCGGCAACGAGATCGTGCACGAGAAGCTGCGCCGCCTGGTCGAGCGCGCCGGCCTCGGCCCGAAGCGCGTGAAGCCGCGCAAGGATGCCGCAGAGGGCGAAAAAGAGGCGGAATGATCGGCAGTTGCGCGACGGTGGCGTGGCATCGCACCATTTCGCCGGTTTCGCGACTCGTCTCTTCCTGATAAGAGAGCAAGGCAACTGGGGAGTACAAGGGGCATGAGGGCAGCCGCCAGGGCACGGCAAGGCGTCGGGGCCGCGAGGTCCTGCGTTTCTATCGCCGCCCTTCTGGTCGCCTTGGCCGGGTTCATCGCCTCGGCACCCGCCCATGCCGGTGGCAATGACGACGACCAGTCGACCGGCCTGCATCTCACCGTTCCCGCCATCATCCACCCGGCGCCCGCGCGCCGCGGCCAGGGCAACGACCTCGGCGTCGACTATCAGACGATCGTCATCGGTGGCACCCATCAGCCCTCGGTCACCGTCGACATGTCGGTGCTGGACGATCTGGTCGGCAGCCCGCCACCGCGTCCCGCGCGCCCGGCCCGCCCGCGCAAACCCGCCCCGGCGACCGCCGCCCGCCCGGCCTCGCCGCCGCCCCCGCCGGTCGCGGAAGCCGCTCCCGTGCTGACGCCGCCGGCCCCGCCGCCACCACCCGTGGTGGAAGCGGCAGCCCCGCCGCCGCC